>NZ_LRIB01000020.1:0-294975 GCF_001758715.1 Janthinobacterium sp. HH104
GCGTCAGATGTGTATAAGAGACGCTTCGGCGCCCGCACGGTCGCCCGCCTCGGCCAGCAGCGCGTCGCGCGAGGCGAAGTGTGCGTAAAAGCCGCCGTGCGTCAGGCCCGCTTCCTTCATGATGTCGGCCACGCCCGTGCCCGCATAGCCGCTGCGGCGGATGGCGCGCGTAGCCACCTCGACGATGCGTTCGTGGGTGGCTTCCTTGCGGCTTTGCGCCGCCGGTTTGTTCGGTGAGTTCTGCATGACGGTCATCATATCGCAGTTTTCAACAGCGTGCACGCGAGGCGCTCAGGGCAGATCAGAATAGCCCGGCCGTCCAGTCGGTGAACGCCCGCATCGCCGGGGAGAGAAAGCGCTGATGCGGGTAGAGCAGCGATACGGGCACGGGCGCCGGCCGCCTGTCGGCCAGCACCTCGACCAGTTCCCCGGCCTGTAGCTGGCTGCTTACGAGGATCTCGGCCAGCTGCATCAAGCCGTGGCCGGCCAGGCCCAGCTCGATGTACAGCCCCGTCTCGTTGACGGCGACCGTGCCGGGGACGGGAATGGCGATGCTGGTACCGTCTTCGATGAAATGCAGGTCGCTGCCGCGCCGCATGGTGCTGGAAAAGTAGTGGACGGCCCGGTGTCCCGGCAAATCCTCGAGGGTTGCGGGAACACCGTGTTCGGCCAGGTAGGACGGCGCCGCGCAAGTGATCCAGCGCAGCTCGCCCAGGCGGCGCGCCACCAGGGTCGAGTCTTCCAGGCTGCCAGTGCGGATCACGCAATCGACGCCTTCCTGTATCAAGTCCACCTGGCGGTCATTGACGCCGATCATCAGGTAGATGTCGGGGTAGCGCTGCTGGAATTGCGCCAGCTGCGGCAGGATCACGGCATGGGCAATGCCGCCAGGCATATCGACGCGCAAGCGTCCCTGCGGGCGCTCGCTAGCGCCTTGCAGGCTCGCTTCGGTGTCGGCGATCAGCTCGAGGATCTCGCGGCAGCGGTGGAAGTAGCGCTCGCCTTCCGGTGTCAGGCTGAGGTTTCTGGTGGAGCGGTGCAGCAGGCGCGTCTGCAAATGTTTTTCCAGCCGCTTGATGATGGCGGTCACCGACGATGAGGGCAAAGCCAGGGTCTGCGCCGCGCGCACGAAACTCCTGCTCTCGACCACGCGAAGGAATACCTGCATTGCTTGTACGCGGTCCATGTCTTGTCTTCGTAGCAGTAGGGGAAACGGCACTATAACCCAACATTATTCGGATTTTCTGCATGCTGAAAACACACGGCGCTACTTTTTCCCCTTGCTTGCCCGCATTAGACTGCGTGCAACCCATTAGCTATAGCAGGAATCAAGCATGTCTGAACAAGACCAACTACTGGCGCCACTGGCCCCGGCACCCCGCAAGATGCTGATCAAAGGCGCCACCATTATCAGCATGGATGGCAGTGTCGGCAATGTGCCCAAGGGCGATATCCTGATGGCCGATGGCGTCATCGCCGCCATCGGCCAGCATCTGCAAGCCGACGGCGCCGAAGTGATCGATGCCGCACAGATGATCGCCATTCCCGGCATGGTCGACACCCACCGCCATGCCTGGGAAGGCCAGCTGCGCCGCATCAACCCGAATGCGGCGACGCTCGAGGACTATTGCAACGCCACGCATTTCTCGTTCGCCAAATACTACCGGCCGCGCGACATCTACGTGGGCAACCTGCTCACGGCCCTGGGCGCCATCGATGCCGGCATCACGACCGTGATCGACAACTCGCACAACAGCCGCACGGCGGCGCACGCCGACGCGGCGGTCGAAGCGCTGCTCGACGCGGGCATCCGCGCCGTGCACGCCTCGGGGGCGCCTGTGTCGGGTGACTGGGACAAGGCGCATTGGCCAGGCAACCTGGCGCGCCTGCAGGCCAAGTATTTTACGAATCCCGACAGCCTGGTGACGCTGGCCATGATGGCGCAGCTGGAACCGGAGCAGTGGGCCGTCGCCCGTAAACTGGGTATTCCCATCGTGACCGAGTTTTTTGGCGCTGGCATGGCGGCCGAGCTGGAAAGCTTGCACCGGCAGGGGCTGCTCGGCAGCGACAATATCTTCAATCATTGCACCTGCCTGCCGGATTCGGGCTGGCGCATCTTGCGCGAGGCGGGCGTGCGCGTCAATGTATGTCCGCGTTCGGATGCCCACTACGGTATCGAGGATGGCATGAACGCCTGGCAGGCGGCGCACCAGCACGGCATACGCCCCGGCCTCAGTGTCGACAACGAGACTTCGTATAGCGGCGACATGTTCATGGAAATGCGCGTGGCGTTCTACCTGCAGCGGGCCATGGGGCATCGCCAGGGACATCGCCATGCGGCGGCGCCCACCGATGCCTTCCGCTTGCTCGAGGCCGCCACGATCGACGGCGCCGCGGTGGCAGGGCTGGAACAGCGCATCGGGAGTTTGAGGCCAGGCAAGCAGGCCGACCTGGTGCTGATACGCACCGGCGACCTCAATGTATATCCTGTCAATAACGCCATCGGTACCGTCGTGCACGCGGCTGAGCGCAGCAATATCGATACCGTGATCATTGGCGGGCGCGTGCGCAAACGCGGTGGCGTCGTGCTGGGCGTGGATCAGGCAAAACTGCGCGCCGCGATCGACGAATCGTGTGGACACCTGTTCAGTGCCGCCGATTATCAGCCCGATCTGTTTGCCCAGTCGTTCGCACCGATCCACCAGGCGTAGGCAGCGCCATATGGGCTCTGCCTACGCCGGCATTTCAGGATCAGGCCAGTTTGCGCTTGCCTGCCGAAACGCGGTTCCAGCCATAGCCGGCGACGATGATGGCCACGATGGCTGCCTGCGCCAGCAGGGTTTCCATGGTCGGCAGGATGCCCAGCAAGTCGATGCGCACGAAATCGACGGGGGTGACGCCGACCCAGCCCGCTTCCTGCAGCGCGGCCACGCCTTTGCCCATCAGGATCACGGCCAGCACGGCCACGAAAGCGGACGTCCACGAGAAGAACTTGCCGATCGGCATGCGGGCACTCGTGCGCAGCAAGGCCCAGGCGATCACGACCAGCAGCACGATGGCCACGAGGAAGCCGCCCAGCAGGGCGCCGCCATTGCCGTCCGCCGCCAGGGCGGAATAGAACAGCACGGTTTCAAAGACTTCGCGGTAGACGGCGATGAAGGCCAGGGCGAACAGGCCCCAGGCGGAGCGCCGGCTCATCGCGGCCGTGAGTTTCTCGTGCAGGTATTCCTGCCAGCGCCCGGCGCTGCTCTTCTGGTGCATCCACAAGCCCACGCTGAGCAGGACCAGGGCCGCGAATACGGAACCGAGACCTTCGCTCACTTCCCGGCTGGCGCCGCTGATGGTCACCAGGTACGTCGCCGCCACCCACGTCAGGCCGCCCGCCACCAGGGCGCTGGCCCAGCCCGCATGCACGTAGGCCAGCACGTCGTGGCGCTTGGCCTTGCGCAGGAAGGCGATGATGCCGATCACGATCAGCAGCGCTTCCACGCCTTCGCGCAGCAAGATCGTCAGGGCGCCGATAAAGGTCGTCATCGGGTCAGCCTTGGCGTCGCCCAGTTCCGCTTCCACGTGGGTAAACAATTGCTGCAGTTTTTCGCCGGCCGCTTCGGCGTCGGTCACCGTGCCCTTGGCCACGGCGGAACGGTAGGCCAGCATGGCGTTTTCCACGGCCAGCAGCAGGGATTTGTTGCGCGCGCCGACCATCGGTTCGATCGGCTCGAAGCCATCGAGGTAGGCCGACAGGCCCAGGCGCGTCGCGTTCGCGCGGTCGCCCGCGTGCATGGCAGCCAGGCTTTCGGCCAGGCGCAGACGCGACAGGGCCAGGCCGGCCGGCTTGTGCGCTTCGGCCTTGTCGGCATGGCTGCGCAGATACGCCGTCAGCGCTTTGGCCTCGTCCGCGCCCAGCTTGGCGGCAACGGCTTCCTGCGTCAGGGTCGTCACGGCGGCCAGGTCCGCGTACAGCTTCTTGGCCCGTGGATCGTCCTGCCACAGCTTTTCACCGTGCGCGCTGGCTGCCGCATCGTGCGACATGCCGCCGATATAGAAAGCCAGGTCCCAGCGCTCGTTTTCGGACAGCTGGCCGAAACTGGCCATCGACGTGCCGGCCACGCCTTGCGAAATGACCTGGTACAGCGCCATCAGGCTGCGCGACTGCGCCCGTTCGCCGTCCGTGAAGGCGATCGGTTTCGGCTCCAGGCTGGCCGCCAGCGGACCGTCGCCGCCGCCGGCCACGCCGTGGCAAGAAGCGCACTGGGCCGCATACAGGGCCGCGCCGCGCGCCAGGTTGGGCAGCACTTTCGGCGCCACGGGTATCGGGTAGGCGGCGATCAGCAAGCCGTTCGCATGGTGCGCCAGTCGCTTGACTTCCACGCCGTCCGCCTTGGCGACGACGGCTTTGCGCAGGTCGGCGATGGCGGCGGCAATGGCCGCTTGCGAGGCATGGGCGGGCAGGGCGGCGATCTGCGTCGTCGCGTTGTCCGTGAAATCGAGCATTTCCGCGTATTCGGCCTCGCTGACCACCTTGCCGTGCTCGACGGCGCCGCTGTAATCGACGGCAACGTAATCAATCAATTGCCACAACTGCTTGGCGCCGGCGCCGGGATCGGTTGTTTGCGCCTGCGCGCCACCGGCCAGCAACAGGCTGGCGGCCACGAGCGGATAGCACACGAGCCATTTCTTCATAGAACTGAACATGATTCTCATTCTCATTTGTCGTTAACCCGGCGACTATAGGACAGACCGTGCGGGGTGTCAACGGCGCACGGACCTTGTCCTGGACGATAGTGCGGACCAGGCGCCGGGAGGCGGCAGAGAATGGGACGGCGGAAAACGCGTGCTACTGGCCAGATGCCGGCTTCGCGTACAGGCCCCTGGCCAGGCCATTGTCCGCATCGTCGACTTGCAGGCCGCCCTCGACGACACGCAGGGCCAGCTTCTGGAATGCCTGGCCCCTGAGCCATTGGGGATCGGTGACGGCGAACGCGGCGATGCGCTCCTGTGCGCGCTCCGCCGGCACGGCCAGCCATTGATAGTCGGCTTTCGAGCCTTGGCGGCGCAAGCCCGCCCGCACCCAGCGTTCCGACGCCGGCATGCGGACGATGGCGTCGCCGTTCGCCACGCTCACGGCCGTGGCCGTCTTGCCGCTTTGCGCTTCGAATTTCACTTCCACGCCGGCCATCGGCCCCAGCCGTGGAAAGCCGACGATGGCCACCCACAGTCCCGCTTCGGCCGCTTTCTGGATGCGCATTTCCGATTCCTCGAACACGCGGAACTGCGGTTCCTTGCCGCCATTGCCCGCTACCAGGGTCACCACGTCGCCCGAAGCACGCCACTCGCCGCTCGCTTGCTGGTCGGTATTGCCATAACTGAGCATCCATTCGAACGTGCCGTCCTTTTTCAGCAGCAGTTCGGAGCCCGTTTCCATGACGCCTTGCAGATAATAGTGGCCCGGCAGTGACGACGCGGCTGGCTCGGCCGCGCTGGCCCAGCTGGCCGAAATGGAGAAGGCGAGGGCGGCGCAGGCCAGCAGGCGCGAGAGGGATTGCTTCATCGGTGTGTCCTCGTTGTGTTTTTATGATAAGTCATCATAACAACGGCAATTAAATTGCCGTCGCACGACACACCGGAATGCTGGCGTCGCGTTTACTTCGCGCTGAAATCGAGCACGACGCGCGCGGCAACCTTGCCGTGTTCCAGGCGGCTGAAGATCTCGTTGATGGCCGACAGCGGCTGCAATTCCACGTCGGCCTTGACCTTGCCCGTGGCGGCAAAGGCAAGCGCCTCGGCCATGTCCTGGCGCGTGCCCACAAAAGAGCCGCGTATCGTCACGCAATTGGCGACGACGTCGAACAGCGGCGTCGGGAAGTCGCCCGGCGGCAAGCCCACAAGCACGCAGGTGCCGCGCTTGCGCGTCATCGCCACGCCTTGCTGGAAGGCGTCGATCGACGGTGCCGTGATCAGCACGCCGTGGGCGCCGCCCCCGGTCGCTTCGCGCAAGGCCGCCACCGGGTCGCCCTGGCGCGCATTGATGGTCACTTCGGCGCCCAGGGCGCGTGCGTGTTCCAGCTTGCCGTCATCGATGTCGACGGCCGCCACGCGCAAGCCCATGGCCAGCGCATATTCGATGGCCAGATGCCCCAGTCCGCCGATGCCGGACACGGCCAGCCATTCGCCCGGCCGCGCGCCCGTTTCCTTGATGCCCTTGTAGCTGGTCACACCGGCGCAGATGATGGGCGCCGCCTGCACGGCGGACAGACCCGCCGGGATATGCGCGACATAGCGCGGGTCGGCCAGGATGTACTCGGCGAAGCCGCCATTCTTCGTGTAGCCGCCGAACTGCGCTTCGGCGCACACGGTTTCCCAGGCTGCCAGGCAATGTTCGCAATGGCCGCAAGCCGAATAGAGCCAGGGCACGCCGACCCGGTCGCCCAGCTGCACCTCGGTCACGCCCGTGCCCACGGCCACCACCAGGCCGATGCCTTCGTGGCCGGGGATGAACGGCGGCGACGGCTTGACGGGCCAGTCGCCGCGCGCCGCATGCAAATCCGTGTGGCAAACGCCGCACGCTTCCGTCTTGACGAGGATCTGGCCGGGACCGGGCACCGGCACGGGCACCTCGCGCAGCACCAGCGGCTGGCCCAGTTGCTCGACAACGGCGGCTTTCATGGTAGGGGGTGTCATGGTATTCCTTATGAAGTGGGTAGGGCGTAGAGCAGGGCGCAAGCCATGGTTTGCTGAACAGAAGCTTGCGAATGATCATATTCTGCTGCACACGATACAAAAATTGATTGATCTACATCAACATACTGAGCGGGAAGCCAGCCACCCTGGACGACGATTCAGTCCGCTGCGCGGCGCTGCCGCGTTGAAGGAAAGCCGGGCCTGAGGTATAATGACAACTCGGCGTGTGCTGCGTGCGCCCGGGGCTACCCCGAATACGGAGAACGACATTTTCGTTTTCCGTGAGGTTTTATGATGCGCGCAGCGTTCCATCTCTATTGGCGTCAACTGATTGAAGCACCGCTTTCCGCGGGCGCTGTCTTTTTCCTTTCCCACTCCTCGTCTACGCCTGCCCGGCGTGCTTGTGCTTGTGCTTACGCTTGCACTTCGTCCGTCATTGACCTCGCCGAGCGTGCTTGCGCCCGGACGGCCTGGTTCGTCGTGGACATCCATTCGTCCAAGGAGCATACGGCATGAGTACCACTGCATCACCGAAACACCATTCCGTTCTACAGCGCTTTCTCGCCAGTGACGCGGCGGGCGGCATCCTGCTGATGGCAGCGGCCGTTGCCGCCCTGATTATCGCCAACAGTCCGCTGGCCAGCGCCTACCAGCATTTTCTGCATTGGCAAACAGGTCCCGTGCTTAGCGACAAACTGGGCCCGATGACAACCCACCTCTGGGTCAACGACGGGCTGATGGCGGTCTTTTTTCTCCTGGTCGGGCTCGAGATCAAACGGGAACTGGTCGATGGCCGGCTCTCGACGTGGGAGCAGCGACGCCTGCCGGCATTGCCCGCACTGCTGGGGATGGCATTTCCGGCCGCGATCTACGTTTTACTCACTGCGAAGCAGCCCTTGCTGATGAATGGCTGGGCGATACCTGCCGCGACTGACATCGCGTTCGCCATGGGAGTGCTGGCGCTGCTGGGACGCCATGCCCCCTTGTCCTTGAAATTGCTGCTTGTTTCAGTGGCCATTATCGATGACATGGGCGCTGTCGCCATCATCGCCGTTTTCTATACCGCCTCCATCAATGCCGGCGCACTTGCCGCCGCAGCCGCCATCGTCGTGGTGTTATTTGCCTTGAACAAGCTTCGCGTGATGAAACTGTGGCCGTATCTGATCGGCCTGGCGCTGCTATGGTATGTCACGCTGCTCTCCGGCGTGCACGCAACGATCGCCGGCGTAGTGGGTGCCTTCCTGATCCCCTACATTCCATCCCCAGGCACGCCTGATGCGCCTGATTCGCCCCTGCACCGGCTCGAACACGCCTTGCATCCATGGGTCGGTTTCCTGATCGTCCCGGTATTCGGTTTCGTCAATGCTGGCGTCTCGTTCGCCGGACTCTCGCCATCAGCCATGTGGGCGCCGCTCCCGCTTGGCATTGCCGCAGGTCTTTTCCTCGGCAAGCAACTGGGCGTGTTCGCTGGTGTCATGCTGGCTGTCAGGAGTGGACTTGCTGGCAAGCCACGCGGCAGCACCTGGCTGCAAATTTATGCGGTCTCGATGCTTTGTGGTATCGGTTTTACGATGAGCCTGTTCATCAGTGGGCTGGCATTTCCTGGCCATCCAGCGTATGTCGAGGAAGCCAAGATCGGCATCCTGCTTGGCTCTCTCCTGTCGGCCATCGTTGCTTGCCTGATTCTGCGTTTTGCCCCGAAGGCAAAAGACCAGCTTGAGCATGAAGGTGTGCAGGCAGACGAAATTCGTCGCGATGGCGATGTTGTGACAATGTAATGCGGTATTCCGTCGAGGCCTGCACTTGCCTCGACGGGTGCTGTGTCAGCGCACGGCCGCCAATAACAGTCTTGCCAGGCACCGTATATGTACAAAAACAGGCTTACATTAATTCCATAATTCGACTATTATAGAATTATGAAATGAAGGAGTGCATATGGAAACCAGGAATGAAGGAATCGTCATGACCGAAAAAGTGTACAACGTGTTGTTTCTCTGTACTGGCAACTCAGCCCGCAGCGTCATGGCGGAGGCGCTCGTCTCCACCATGGGAAAAGGCCGCTTCCGCGGCTTTTCGGCCAGCAGCCACCCGGGTGGCTGCGTCAACCCGTTCGCCATCGAACAAATTGAAGCGACCGGCTATCCGCTCGACAAACTGCGCAGCAAGAGCTGGGATGAATTCGGTACTGCGGACGCACCGCACATGGATTTCGTCATTACCGTGTGCGATAACGCCGCCGGCGAGGTCTGTCCATATTGGCCAGGCCATCCGCTTTCGGCGCACTGGGGATTTGAAGACCCGGCGGCGGCCACCGGCACCGATGAAGAAAAGCGCGCGGTATTTCACAAGGTATTCCGCCAGATCATGACGCGGATGAACGTCTTCGTCAGCCTGCCGCTGCACATGCTGGAAAAAAATGCGATCCAGCAAGAGATCAAGGCCATCGGGAAAAGCGCCGTCTAGCGGGCAATGCCTTACTTTTCAGTATTTTTCGATCACTCATGACAGTAAAAGATGCACCATGAATAACCTGCCCAACATCAGCGCCGCCCACCTCGACACGCCGACCCTCGATAAACTTGCGCCGCCGACGGTGTCCACGCATCCACCGCGCATCCTCTTGCTGTATGGCTCGCTACGTGAACGCTCGTTCAGCCGTTTGCTGACCCTGGAGGCGGAGCGGCTGCTCCAGCATTTCGGCGCCGAGACGCGGGTGTTCGACCCGCATGGCTTGCCCATGGTCGACAGCGTCAGCCCCGATCATCCCAAGGTGCAGGAGCTGCGCGAACTGTCGCTGTGGTCGGAAGGCCAGGTCTGGTGCAGCCCGGAACGCCATGGCGCCGTGACGGGTGTGTTCAAGTCACTGATCGACTGGCTGCCGCTGGAAATGGGTAGCGTGCGCCCAACGCAGGGGCGGACCCTGGCGGTGATGCAAGTGTCGGGCGGCTCGCAATCGTTCAACGCCGTCAACGGCTTGCGCGTGCTGGGCCGCTGGATGCGCATGGTGACGATACCGAACCAGTCATCCGTTGCCAAGGCATATCAGGAGTTCGATGACAACGACCGCATGAAGCCGTCGCCATACTACGACCGCCTGGTCGACGTCATGGAAGAACTGTATAAATTCACCCTGGTGGTGCGCGACCGCTCCGATTACCTGACCAGCCGCTACAGCGAGCGCAAAGAATCCATGCCGGTTGACGTGCGCGCCCTCGCCACGGCGGCCATGGATCACGAAACACCAGTCAAGTAAGCTGTTTTCATCGCGGCCCGCACGCCGGGCCGCGACTTTACGATGACTCAGTCGAGTTCCTGGTTTGAAAGGACAGCATGAAAATCTTGGTGTTTCTTGGCTCAATACGCACCAGCACGCCGCCGCAGCCGGCGCGTCTGGGCGAGCGTGTCGCCAAAGCCTGCGCGGCGCAGTGCGGTCAAGATGGCCACGACGTGGTACTCATCGATCCATTCGATTACGACCTGGGCGATGTGTTCAAACCGCACTTTTCCTATGCGAAAGGACGCGCACCCTTGCCGTTGGAGCACCTGGCCAGTGAGATTGCCGGCGCCGACGGGTATGTGATGGTCAGCCCCGAATACAATCATTCAATGAGCCCGGCGCTGGCGCATCTACTGAACCATTTTGGAAGTTCCCTGTTTGCTTTCAAGCCCAGTGCCATCGTGACTTATTCGGCAGGGCAGTGGGGTGGCGTGCGCGCAGCAGTGGGCATGCGCGCTTTTCTGTCCGAGCTGGGCTGTTTGCCAGTGTCGGCCATGATCCATATTCCGGCCGCACATACTGTTTTTGCTGCCGATGGCAGCTTTGCGCCTGAAGTCGATAGCACGCGTTGGGTTTCCTATATCGAGCGCACCTTTTCCCAGCTGACCTGGTGGGCCGAGGCCGCTAGGCGGGAGCGTGCCCGCTCGGGAGGAACAGGACCTTCGCCGGCTTTCCTGCGCGATCCTTCTCAACGCAATGCGCCGTGAGGTCGCATATGGCGAATTATTGCCAGAATGACACTTTGCAGCGCCGTGCACAGTTTACGGCCGAGTTCCTTCCTGCCACTTCACGTCTATTTGGACCCCACTGATGATTCGACTTGCCACTACCGCCGATGCCGCCGCGATCGCCACGATCTACAACCATTACGTCAGCAGCTCCACCATCACGTTCGAAGAGCAGGTGGTTGGCAGCGACGAGATGGCCCAGCGTATCGCCTCTGTCGGCGCGCAGTTGCCGTGGTATGTTTTCGAGCGCGACGGCGGGATTCTCGGCTATGCCTACGCCACGCCCTGGCGCGCCCGCAGCGCCTATCGTTTTTCCGTCGAATCGACGGTGTACGTTGCGCACGCATGCGTGGGGCAAGGCGTCGGCCGGCAACTGTACAGCGTGCTCATCGATGACTTGCGTCAGCGGCAGCTGCAGGTGGTCATCGGCGGCATCGCGCAGCCCAACAACGCCAGCGTCGCCTTGCATGAGCGCCTGGGATTCGAGCAAGTGGCCATGTTCAAGCGGGTCGGCCGTAAATTCGACCGGTGGATCGACGTGGGGTATTGGGAGTTGCAGCTGCAGGACGAGTAAGCGCCCCGTTGCTGCTCACTTGGCGGCTTTTCAAAAAATTTACTTTCCGGCACCGAGGTCTCTTAGTGATTTCGGGGCATACAGCGCGCTTTGAAATTCCGGCACGTATTCATATTTCATCATCTTTCCCAGCTTTAATGATTTGATATAGGTGGAAAAGCTGCCGTCGCCCAGCTTCAGGTCGACCGCATCCGCACTCGTGCTCGACGCATGGCTGAGCTGGCGGGAAACGGCATAGCCATACGTGAGTTTCCCGGCGCCATCCTTGTTGGTGAAGCTGTTGCTCACCACATCGGCCGTGTGCGACAGGTCGCCCAGTTTTTTGCCTGCAAAAACAAAATCGAGCTTGCCTGTTGCGCTATCCATGACTTCAAAGGAAACGTTTGCGTCCGTTTCCTTCACCTCGATACCGGTCAGCCACTTGGGCAGATTGTAGCCAACCACGCCACGCACCCTGGCCAGTTCCGTGTTGACGGGAAGCTTGAGCACATAGCCCCAGAAATCCTTGGACAGCGATTGACCCAGCAAGGTGAACGGGCCAAAGCTGGCGCTGCCCGGCTTGTTGGTCACAATCGCCAGGGACACTTCATTGTAGCTGTCGTTGTCGCAGTACTCATACGCATAGGCCGTCAATGCCACCGCGCCCCGGCCTGGCCACACTTGCAGCGGCTGGACTTGCTTCAGTATGTCTGCCGGCATCAGCTCCTTCAGGCGCGTGAGGTCGGCCGTAAATACGGCCGTGATCTTGCGGTTCCTGTAATAGAAGTTCGGCGAATACGAGTCAAAGCCGATGGACACCTTTTCTTTTTGCATCTCCTTGAACCAGCTCAGGTCAAGCTCCGGCGCTTCCGCTGCGATGACGGATAAAGGGGGATTCGAGCGAAAGCGGTCATACAGGCCGCCAGCGGCCACCGGGACGGCATGGCCCGCGATATCAATAATGAGCTGCCTGTTTTCGACAGCGTGTTCCGCCCGGGACGGGCTTGCGGCAATACTCAATACCAATGCGGATACCGCCGCGGCGATGTTCATGTTCATTGCTTGCACCTTCCATGTTGGATTGGGAAAAATTCCATTAAAAGCCGCTATGCATCCGGCGGCGATACTGCCGGTTCCGGATGGCGGTGTCCCATTGCTGTATCAATAGCGCCAGCGCAGGCGCCACGTTGGGCCGGGTATGCTTGCCCTGGCTCAGGCGCCGCAGCTGATACTTGACCATCGCCATATAGGCAATGGACGACAGCACCTTGTTTTTCCAGGTGATGGCCCGGAGCAAGGGGCTTGCCGATTGATCGGAACGCCATGCTTCAGGCAGTTGCGGGTCGAGCGCCAAGGCCGTTCCCATGCCCGCCATGGCAATGCCGCTGTCCAGCACTTGTTGCACCACCTGGTAGCGGCGTATGCCGCCCGTTACCATGATGGGCATGCTGGCCACCGTGGCGATATCCTTGGCGAACTCGAGGAAATAGGCTTCGCGGGCCAAGGTACGGCCGTCGCGGGTCTGGCCGTGCATGGCAGGGGCTTCATAACTGCCGCCGGACAATTCAATCAGGTCGACACCCAGGGTATTGAGCATGGAAACGACCTGCTTGGCGTCATCCGAACTGAATCCGCCTTTCTGGAAATCGGCCGAATTGAGCTTCACGGCAACGGCAAAGCCTTTGCCGACGGCTTGCCGCACCTCGCTGACGACGTCGACCAACAGCCGCGCCCGGTTTTCGAGGGAACCGCCCCAGCGGTCGGTGCGCTGGTTGGTCAGAGGGGAGAGGAACTGGCTGATCAGGTAGCCGTGCGCGGCATGGATTTGCACGCCCGTAAAGCCAAAGCGCTCCGCCAGCCGGGCGCTGTTGACAAAGCGCTGCTTCACGTCGGCAATGTCGGCCTCCGTCATTGCACGCGGCGCCGAAAATTGCTTTGAAAAGTTGCCCAGGTCCATGGGCACGACTGACGGTGCCACGGTTTCCTGTCCCAGGGCAGCAGGCATCTGGCGCCCCGGATGGTTGATCTGCATCCAGATATGCGCGCCGCGTGAACGGGCCGTGCGCGACCATTGCTCGAAGCGGGCGCCAAATTCCTCAGACTCAAGCACCACGCCGCCGGGTCCCGTCATGGCGCGGCGGTCGATCATCACGTTTCCGGTGATCATCAGACCTACGCCACCGTCCGCCCACGACTGGTACAGGCGTATCAGCTCGTCCGAAGGCGCGTGGTCCTTGTCGGCCATGTTCTCTTCCATGGCGGCTTTGGCAAGACGGTTTGGAACGACTGTCCCATTCGGTAATGTCAGTGCGGTAAAGGGTTTCATGCTGATCTCCAAGGTTGCGATAGCCTCACGATAAGCTTTAAGCTAACTTGAAGGTCAAGCCCTGAATCGAAAAAATTGCAAACTCCCTTGCGCCATCATCCACCGCTTGACATTGAAGCTGGCTTCAAGCTTATAGTTGAGCATGGCGTCGTGATGACACGGATAGGCAAGCACAAAAAAATCAGCGGGGAAGTGATGAAAATTGGTGAATTGGCCAAGCGCAGCGGCTTGGCGGCCTCCACGATTCGGTTCTACGAATCCAGGGGCTTGTTGAAAGCCGTGAGCCGGCAATCGAATGGCTACCGCGACTATCCTCTGGAAGCGGTGGCGGTACTGTCCATTATCAGCGACGCGCAGCAGGCGGGCTTTTCCCTGGACGAAATCAAGCAAGTCTTGCCCGAGGATAGCTCATCATGGAAACATGATGAGCTGATGGCCGCACTGAAAAAGAAGATTGCCGATATCGAATCGCTGGAAGTGCGACTGGCGCAGAACAAGGCCCATCTTTTATCCCTGATTCAACTGATCGATGCAAAACCGGACGATGTGGACTGCAAGGACAATGCAGCCAGGGTCATGGAAAGCATGGGCATAGGCAGTAAAAATTAAACCAAGGAAAGATAGTCAAGCCCGCGGCAAGCGCATCGACAAATCAGAAATCGACGGCGGCCGACAATTGCATGGTGCGGGGTGCCGACTGCGAAACGGTGCCATACGAGGCCACGCCGGCCCAGTAATGGCGGTCGAAAGCGTTCATCAAGCCGGCGCGCAAGGTCGTCGCCTTGCCGGCGATGGCCGTGCGGTAGCGCAAGCCCAGGTCGACCTTGGTCCACGACGACACCGATTGCAGATTCGTCTGATCCACAAACTGCTTGCTCGTGTAGCTGACGGCGCCCGTGGCCGTCAGACCCGGCCAGTACGGCAGATCCCATTCGCCGCCCAGGTTGGCCATCGACGTCGGTACGCCCACGGGGCGCTTGCCCATGGTGGCGGCGTTGTTGGTTTTTACCAGGCGCCCGTCGAGCAAGGTGATGCCGGCCAGCAGGCGCACGGCCTTGCTGGCGGCGCCGGACAGGTTCAGCTCCAGGCCCCGGTTGCGCTGCTCGCTATCCATGCTGTAGACCTTGCCGTACAGCTGGCCGCTGGGCTTGGTCACCTGGAACACGGCCAGCGTCGCCAGCACGACGCCGAAATCGGCCTTCGTGCCCACTTCATATTGCTTGCTCTTGTAGGGCGCGAAGACCTGGCCCGCGTTGTCGGCGATGTTCGGGGCGATATCGCCCTTGCTCAGGCCCTCGATATAGTTCGCATACAGCGACACGTGGCGCAGCGGCTTGACGACGATGCCGGCCAGCGGCGTCAATGCGCCTTGCTTGTAGTGCGTGGTGAGCGCGCCGCTGGTGGCGTGGTAGTTTTTCGATTCGACCAACTGGCGGCGCACGCCCAGGGTCAGCTGCACGCGCTGGTCCAGCATGTCCAGCGTATCGGCCACGGCCAGGCTGGAGAGGGTGGACGCGGACAGTTTCGGCACGCGGGCCGGTGCGGCAATGCCGGGGTCGGGCACGGCCACGGGATGGTAGATGTTCGAGGTGATGAGTTTGCCTGAATTGCTCACGCTGCCAAACTCGTCGCGGTAGACATTGCCCATCACGACCAGCGCATGCTCGACGCCGCCCGTGCGAAAGCGCGTGCGCACGCCCGTGTCGCCGCTGGCGCGCCGCACGCGGAATTTCCAGTTCATGGGCGTGACCGTCATGTCGCCGGCCGCGCTGGTGATCGTCGGCGTCTGGTCCGAATAGCGCGACACGTCGGAGCGCGTGCCGCCCAGATCGGCGAACACGGTCACCTTATCGTTCACATCGTATTCGATCTTGCCCAAGGTGGCCAGGTCGTTGGACTTCCACCAGCCCCAGGACTGGGCGATGTTGCGCCGGCCATCGGGCGCTTCCGGCACGGGCAGGCGCGTGGCCACGAGGAAAGGACGCGTGGGCGCGTCGATCCACTGGTATTGCTCGATCACGTCGAGCGAGGCGCGCAGCCGCTGCCCCTGGTAGTCGAGGGCGACGGCCGCCACTTCCGCGCGCGACGTTTGGTGGTCGAGCGGAGTGTGGCCCTGGCGGTGCAAGCCATTGAAGCGGATGCCGAAACGCCGCTCTTCGCCGAAGCGGCGGCTGACGTCGATGGCCGCGCCAGCCTGCGAGCCCGAGCCGTAATCGAGCGTCAAACGCGTCAGGTCGCGCGGCAGCGAGCGTTTCGGCACGGCATTGACGACACCGCCCACGCCGCCATTCGGCGACATCCCGTACAGCAAGGCGGCCGGCCCCTTGAGCACCTCGACGCTTTGCAGGTATTCCGTAAACAGGTGGTAATTGGGCGACACGCCATACACGCCGTCGAACGCCACTTCACTCAGATTACCCTCGTTGAGGGGAAAACCGCGGATGAAAAACGAATCCGTGACGCCGCCGATCTGGCCCGTGAAGCGGGTGGACGGATCGCCGCCCAGCACCTCGGCCAGAGTCAGCGCCTGCTGGTCCAGCATGCGCTGGCTCGTGTAGCTGTTGACACTGAACGGCGTATCGAGCAAGTCTTTTTCCCCCAGCAAGCCAGCCCGCGCGCTCTTGGCAATCTGCCCGCCGGCATCCGCTTCGGCCTGGCCTGTGACGACGACAGTGGCAAGCGGGCTCTGCGCGCCTGCCGTTGCTTGCGCGTAGACGGAGGGTGGCACGCTGGCAATGAGCAGGCCGGCGAGGATCAGGCGGGCGGCGAGGGGATGATGGACTGGGAATGGAGTAGGGCGTGAGGATGGCATCGATGGCATAGGCGCAAGGTTATAAGAAGAAAAACTGTGCGCACTATACTATAAATGAGAATCATTACGGTCTATATTTCGTGATATGACACGTTCTGAATGCAGATCAAGAAGCCGGTTCGGCTTGGCTTTGCAAAGATCAGGGCCAGTTGCTCGATACACATCCGGTCTCATTGCATGAGCTGTCGGTGTCCGAATGGACCGGTGTCGGCTGCTGCTGGCCGCCAATTCTGAGAGGGGGATATATCGTGTCGGCTCATGTGCAGTTTCACCTATGTTGATACGGTGTTTTTTGGCCAGCTAAGTGGCAGCCCCTCCTACTCAATAGCAACCTTGCAATCGTTCATTGCGTTCAATTCTTATTCCCATCCATTGCGCAGGCATATCTTTTCGATGCTCTTCAATTCGGCCACTGCGAGAGGCTTGCGAAATGGCCGCTCCCCAAGCATGACCGCGGGTGCCATCTCATGCAAGTGCAGCGTCCTCTCCGCCTGCACACAACATTGAGCCAGATGGCCTGCAATGCGAAAGCCTCCCGTATCTGCGTCACCCCATTGAAAAACCGGTGCGTCACGATCAACCGCATCTAGGAAAATGCGATAAGCCCGTTTAAACGAAGGGCTGGGCATTCCCCCGGTATAAAGGACGATGATCTGCTGGGCCGCGAGCGAGTCCCTCGCCAGCTCATGGAACGTTGTGAGATTCTTGACGGTCAACAGCAGCGGTGCAGGCCCCCCATGAATTTCACGGAACGGATCGCCTCGGGCGCAACGCCGAGATAGGGTTTGCGGACCTCGAAAGAAGCGAGACCATCGTTGAACAGGACCGACACGTTGCCAGCCACGAGCAGCGTCGGCGGGAACTTGATCAGGCCGATCTCGTTGTGGACGTCCTCTTCGTCACGCGAAGAAAGTTGAAGATCTCCCTGGAGGAGGGTGTCGATGAGCGGGGTCAGTTCCTCCAGCTTTTTGCTATCGAACAATAGGGCGGTACTCAGGCATCGGATCGGCACGTCGACCGCGCCGGACGCGCGGCAGTGGGCGATCACCTGGGAGGCCAGGTTCCAGTCCCATGCATCTTTGGGCCCCGTTCCCTTGGGCCGCATGCCGCAACTCCATGCGCCAAGCACATCGCGCAGCACAGGAAACGTGTCCAGGATCGACGCAAGTTGCTCACCAGCCTCCGACACCTCGATCCAGCGCGGCTTGACCTTGAGGTGGGCGGCCAATGCGTCGCCATCCGCAAGGTCGATCGCGTCGATCTGATTTAGCGGGCCGGCGCGTCTGTTCCAAGAAATCAAAATAGCCCCTGAACGCTGGGCCAGCATCAGCTCCCCATGGCACGCGTCCTTCGCCTCCCGGATGGGGAGATTCAAATAGGGGGCAAACGTGCTCGCGGTAAACGGCAGCGCGACCTTGCGCTCCGACTTGCCCCGTGCACGGGCATTCTCGGCGCGTTACAGCGTCGACGTTGACGACTACTTCTGGCCAATGGACTGCCGCGCCGAGACTGCATCACCCGGCGCCGGAAAAGCGATTGGCTGTGTGAAGTCTTGTGTAGACGGACCGACCAAGCGAAGACCGTCGGAGCGGGCAAGCGTGCGAGCGCAGTTGTCGTTCGCAAGACGGCGCCGCCGCTCGGGCGTTGCGTTTTCGCAGCACAACGCTGTTTCCCTGCTAGCGACATCTGACTGGAAAAATCGACTATTTCACACCGCCAAAGTATTCGGCAAAGAGGCCCATCTCCATTTGTTTCGGCGGCGCCCCCGGGTCCAGAAAAGGCGCTATTTGCTCAAAGACCTCATCAATATTCTGCAGATCGGTATCGGTATAGTGCAGGACAGGAATTTTGAATTTCTTGTAATATGCCCTTGCCTTATGTACTTCCGCCTCAAAATTTGCCAATGCCTCCTTGTTCAGTTGGATCAGCGTTTTGTCCTTGCCAGCAAGCTTGCCATGCGTCGACCAAGGCGAGATTTCAAACCCGATTTTTTCCATCGTAAACGGATTAATAATAAAGAAATCAAGGCGGTGTTTATGCTTGCGCCCACTGCCGTCGAACCTGAGCTCAGGAATTAGCAGCGGAATATCCAGCGGCGATTCGGAAGCAAGAACCATCTCAATGTATTTTTCAACAATCTGAAGCTGATACTTCGATTTTGTAATCCTTGCCTGCCCTTTGAGGAACGCGAGGTAGTCCTCCTTTTTGCTGAAAAAATAGCGTTCTTCATCGTCGGGGATGCAAAGACCGGTTTTGAGAACGTGTCCGATCGTCCAATACTTAAAGGAAACGCCCCGAATTTCAGAGCGATCGTTTTCCCAGGCATTGCCGTTCCAGCGCGGCGTAACGAACAGGCCATAATGTGCGTCGTTCACTCCGAACCAGATCTCCGAGTCGCCTGTTTCCGGCCGTTTTTTGCACAACTCGTTGTAATGCTTAAGAAAACTGCGCCTTAAGAAGAGGGAAACGTACTTTTTGAAATTTAGCTTGGTAGCATCCTTAAGGAAATCCTGGATTTCCACTGGGCCTTTTTTCGCTGTTTTTTCCATCCCAGCAATCCACAGATGAATGTAATGTTCTGGAGTGGTGATGATTTCATGCTTGAGATCGATAAAGTCATCGGCCTTCGAGCCAATAAACGCATTCAAGGAAGCTTCGCTGTGCCGACCAGTTTCGGCAAAACAAGCGGTTTGAACGAGTTTCATTTCCTCGGTCATTTCGGTGATGGCACGATTGCGTGCAGTAACATTCGGGTCGCGTTTTGCCATGGTGGGTCAATTGTTCGTTCAGGTTGATTAAGTCAAAACTTCATGACATCGAGTGCAGACGAAGCGCACTCTCAGCCATACCAGTAGGTACTCCAAGCATTGCCGACTTTTCTGAAGGCCGTTCGCGCCGAAGTCCTGCGAAATCCGATCGGAGTCGGCTTGCCTTGTCCAAAGTCTCGCCCAAAGGCACTTGAAATTATCTTTCTTATTTCAATCGCCGTGTGCCGCACGATTTCTACTACGACCAAAGAATCAGAAAGGCGCATGAACTTTATGCGTCGTGGACCATTAGCACAAGTGGTTTGTGAGGATTTCTCGAAGGACTGTGGAAATTTTATGGTCTCGCGTCCAATTTAAACAGGAATTCGCTGAGCATTTGAACCGATGATTATGTGGGAAATCCATGTTTCAAAGACATGCAAGGCTCATTACACCCGGCTAATATCGGAACGATTAACGTTTGATCGAAAAAGGTATCTGGGTTATGTTGCTCCCGCGTTCCAATAATGCGTCCACACCGGCAAACGTGTTTTTTTGTTATTTTATTTTTTTGCTCGGTGACATTTGGTGACTATTCTATTCATTTTAATCAAGCACAATAATTGACATCGCGTCTTGACCAGATCAAAAGAAATCGTCTTCGTCGCTATTGCCGAGATTGGAGCAGGACATGGGAAGCATCCGTTCGATCGAGAGCGCTTGGATCAGGCTTCTGATCCCACTGGTCGCCGTCGGGACGTGGTTGATCCTAGCGGGGTGCTCAACGGGAATCCAGGTTACGCGGGTGATGACCGACACTCCGCAAGTGGGGAACCCATGGAATTTGGGAATGACCACTTTCAAGGTGACGATTACGCGACAAGTCGTGGGCTGCACCAACGGGTTGGTTGCGAACGTCGACGTGATGGCGACGCCTGAACTCATCCTTGACAAGAACCAGCGCTACGTCCTTGAATCCAATGGCTGGTGGGCGACCAGCGATATTGCCAGCGAACTGACGGCCAGTGGAATCAGCACTGGCCTGAACGCCAGTTCGGCAGACGCCAGCGTCGGTGTGATTGCCAATACCGTCGGAACGATAGCGAAAACAGTCATCGGCAAAGCCGCAGGCGGGGCAGGTGGGGCGGCGGCAGCAGCCTTCAACGGTTGTTCAGGTGACGTCGCAAAGGCGGTCGCGTCGCTCTATCCGGAAGGGGCGGGTTCCGTTTCGTTGAAGAAGCAGGTCGAGCAGAAAACCAAAGCGCTGTCAGATGCGACGGCGGCCCTCTCCCTACTTGTGCAACAGGCCAAGTTCAACAAGAAGCTGCGCGCGAAAGTGATTAAAGCGTTGGCCGTTCAGGACACAGCGCAGTCGCAATTGGCCGATATCACGGAGGACCTGGCGACCAAGATGGCCTTGACCACGGACATCCAGACAGTAACGTGGCCATTTGATGCATCGGAATTTATAACGGTGCCGCCGTTTTCCATTGATCCGAAGGTCATTAAAAAATGGAAAAGCCCACAGCTCGACAGCAAGACAGCGGTTAACGATTTTGACGTCTATCTGGCGATCTCGAAAAGCAGGACAAGCGGGGTTTTGCAGATGCCCAGCACGCCGGCGGCGGGCAAAACTTCGACAGGGGTGCCGGTCAGGCTTGCTCAAACCGGCCAGTTATTGGCTTGCAATAAAGCGGGCTGCCTGAATGATCCCGTCATTCCAATTGCGAAAGAGTTTACGATCCTGCAGCTCGGACAACTTTATACTGTGCCTTTGACTGGTGGAAGCTTTCGGTCCCAGAATGCCACGATCAAGATGGACCAGCACGGTCTGCCGACGTCAATCCAGGTTGTCGAAAAGGTCGCTGCTGCGGAGGCCCTGACGGCAGCCGTTCACGGGGTCGGAACCCAGGCCGCCGCGCTTCCCGCGCAGATTCGCGCCGCCGAGCTGGACAATACAACGGCGCAAGCCAATCAGATCAAAGCCGATTCGGCCCTCGCCATGGCGGGCATTGCCAACGCCACTGCCGCACAGCAGGCACAGCTGGCGCGCGTGAACGCTGGCAACGAGTTGGCAGCCGCACTGGCGCGCTCCGGGAGCCAAAGCGAGACCGCGAGCCTCCTGTCCCAGGCACAGCTTTGGAACGCAAAAGGTGACTTGGCGGCTGCGCAGTTGAAGGCCGGACTGCCCGTTGCGACGGCCGGCCTGCTGGCACAGACGCTGTACTTGAATGCGCAAGATACATTGAAGGTGACTCAGGCGAACCAGGCCGTGGTCGATGAGACATCGCTGCTCGGTTCGCAGACGGCACTTTTCAATGCCCAGACTGCCCGGATCAATGCCATCGTCGCCCGACAGAAGGCTGACGCCGAAGTCTTGACGCCCTGAGAAAAATGTCGATGAGCGCTCAAAGACGACGCAAAAGATTGCGCGATCAGCGCAGAGGGCGCGCCATGCAGCGCGCTGTCCGCCTGCGGCCCGCGATGGCAAGGGCCAGGCTTAAGGTGTTTAGCTTCACCACCACTGAGGAGGTAGCACTTACCTCTTTCGACTGGCGCGACCAGATCCACGTAGTTGCCCGGCACCAAGGCAACTGCGAAAGCTGCACGGCGTTTGCGGTTGCCGCAGCGATCGAACTTGCCGCGATCATCGCCAAGCGGGCAGTCCGAATACCGGTAGGATATTTCCATACATGCATTGGCCACCCCGGCAATGCCGACGCTGACCAGATCTGTGGTTCGGGCGTCGACCTGTCGTATATGCTCGGCGCGATTCGGGATGACGGCTTTCCATCCAATGCGCCGGATTCGTATCCGTTCCCTGCGAATCGATGTGGCATGGGCGGAGCACGGTTTAAGCTCAAATCGTTTGATGAAATTACCTCAGTGACGAATGCGAAGACGGCCATCCGTTCCGGACCTATTCTAGCCGACATGGAAGTGACCAAGAAATTTTTTGACTTCAAAGGCAGGATTTACCGCCAGCCGGATGCCTCAACAACCACGCTTCACACAGTGTGCATCATCGGATTCAATAGCACCGGCTGGATCATCCTCAACAGCATGGGGCGAAGCTGGGGCGATGGCACGGGCTGCGCCACCGTTCCATACGGCACGGGTTTCATCTTGGACCCCAAGGTCCGCCAGGCCTACTCGCTTTCGCTGTAAGAGGTCCTGAGTGTTCTACGCGGACGGTGGGTCAGAGCACACGATTACCGTTGGTAGTTTCCGTTCTGAACACGCTGCCCCAACTGATGAACGGTATATAGCTCTTGCCTGATATTCTCAACCGATTGCAAGAAGCGCGACGCGCAGGCGACAAGGCGGACTCAGCAGACAGCAACGAGCCGGGCGCCGCCGATTTCGACGCCCGGAGCTGGTCGAACGCTTCCTGTTCGGCGGCACCAAGGGGACGCACGCCGACGGGAAAAATCTACTGCATTACGGTTCGTTCGCTGTCGATCTGACTGCGGGTATGCGGCGGGAACTGCGTGGCAAGAGCGTTGAGCCCTCCTGTTGATCGCAACGGCACCGTGCCAGACTGTGTTCGCCGCCCCGTCATCGGCAACGTGCCCGAGGGCGTGAGGGAGGGCGTCCGCCCGCCGACCGGGTCCATTTCAGGGCCAACGAGCCAAACTTGTCAAGACCCCGAAAAACTTATCCCCGTCGAGACCGGAGCCATTACAATTTGTACGCGGTCCGCCATCGATTGCGCGGCATTCGGGCGATGTGCATGAGCACTGCCAGTACGGCATATCCCGCGCGCAGTATCCATTTGTCGACGCTATCACGTAAAGAGTTCAATAAATGGTGACGGCCGCGAGCTATACAGTACATATTATCTTGCTTCCGAGGCTCATCTGGGTGTGTCTTCAACGAACTCATTATACGGTAACGCTTGCAAGCGCTTCCGGCGAGCATCGGGCCTTGAAAAGCAAGGTTAAGCCGTTTGTGAGCGCGGTGGTCGAAGCGATAAATCAAGCGATTGTACGTCGAGCTTAGCCAGAAAAGGCCCGCAATCGCGGGCCTTTTACATGATGGCGTGCATGGCCAGTCGGGCATGCCATGGGCGGGACGGGCGCTCCTTGATGGTGTCGAACAGGTGGTGCAGCTTCGCATGGCGCACCTTGGCGGCCACGTCGTAGCCGCGCACGTAGTTGGCGAAGGCCCGTGGGCTGAGGTGTAGCGGCGCTACGGATGCCACCCAATCGTATAAATCGTCCTCAATAACGGCAATCTCTCCGAAGAGGTCGACTGCTGGTTGGCGTAACTGGTAGGAAAAATAAGCTGCTGGTGGCTTCGGCTTGCGGCGGGTTGTTGTCTTTTTCATTCGAATATAATGCCCGGCGACTTGGGACGGCAATGCGGGGAATAGAGGAGGTGTTTGGCGTTTTACATAATTTCGTAAAAAGCTAGACTTTTTCGAGGAACTGCATGTACTGCTTTGATTGTGCACTCTTTTAGTAATTTTACATAATATAAATTATGCGAAGTTATGGGTGGATTCGTCAAATCCCTCATTTTGCAACTTGTACAATCGCAAATGCGATTTCAGCCTTCTACGCACCGCTGTGGCGCCATGGCTTTTTGCACGGTTCCTTTGCGCCTCGATGCACTGCCCAGCTCGAACACAGCGTGTACGTTCCCCGTTCTTTGGTATTGGCTGTTCCAGTTCGCTTCCGGCTGCTGCTTTGCGTCGCGCTTCGCAGATCGTCCAGCACGCCCGTTGGCCTGTCCACGCGTGCCACTACGGCTGCGGCTCCCAAACAAACACGGTTGCGCGGCGTGCTCTGGCGTATTCGGCTGGCGATGTGGCCAGGCTGCCCGCGCCGGAAATTTCAATGCTCCAGCGTTTAGATGGCGCGTGCGTGGCCAGGCATAGCGCTGCCGATGCCGCGCGTTGCAGGCTGAGCGCGTTGTTGGCGGCCGGCGTGCCGCGCTCGTCGGCGGCGCCGGCAATCTGCACGCGCTGGGCGTTTGGGGAGGCTTTTATCACGTTCGCGGTGAGCCGTGCGCAGTCTTGCTGCCTGGGCGTCGAACTGCCCGTCGCGAAGCTGATTTCGGCTGCCAACGTCCATTTTCCGGAGCCGCCGGCGACGATGCGCGCGCCGCGCTCGTTCTGGCGTTTGATCTCCTGGGCAAGGTCGGCCACGGCGGCGGACAGGCGATTGACGGTCTGCGGGTCTGGCGGGATGAACACCGGGTCTGTCGGCGGCGTCGTGATGTGCCCGCATTTGATGTCCGCCGGACCCATGCAATCTTGCCGCAAGTCCCCTGCCGCCACCTTGGCGTCCATCACGTCGTCGCGCCGGGCGCCGTTGGCGACGGCGGCGTCGAGAACCGGTGCGGCGCTGCCCGGTTTGCCCACGGCCTTGAACATCGCGTTCAAGACGCTGGCTTTTTGTTCCAGCGCCGTTTGATAGGTGTCATAGTCGATCGAACCGCTCCAGAAGCCGACGCAAGCCGAATAGCCTTCCTGGACCTTCTCCCTGACCAGCGGCGCAAACGCAACCGGTTTGATGGAATAGGAACCGGCCAGATAGATACCGGTCTTGCCGAGCGGTACCTCAAGCAGCGTCTTGCAGCCATCTTCAAACGCGGCGCGCAAGCCCTGGCACATGTTTTCTGCCAGCGGATGCACGGCCGGTTCGATGCTGCAGCGGCCTTCGTGCTGGAAACCCGCATACAGCGCGAGGGCCGCCGGGATGATCACTTCCAGGTAGGGACTCATTATTTGGCGACCAGGCCGGCGGCCACGGCGTTCTCGCCGCCGGACACCGTGCATGTCACGGCCGGCGCATTCTTGCTGGCGTCGCGGGCGTTGACCAGGCGCTGGCCGCCCGCCTCATAAATCTGCTCGAGCATCAGGCGCAGCGCCTGGGCTTCGTCATACTTTCCCATGCCCAGACCGATGACAATCGCGCGCGTCTGGTCGAGCGCTGGCCGGATGGCGACGGAAAAATCGTCCTTGGTCAAACACACCTTAGCAGCCGAACTTACTGTTTTCGTTCCGCTTGCCGAGCTTCCTTTTTTCCACTCCACATCCACTTCCTTGATGTGCAGGAAATCATAATAAGGAATCGCAGCAACAAGCACGACGGAATCAATCTCATGGCGCTTGTTTGAAAAGCTGGCGTTGACGGCTGCTTTGTGCGCCTTTTTTTGCTCGGACAAGCGCGCCAGCTGCTGCTCGTACTGCGCCGCATCGTAGGCGGGCCAGGCATTGATGCCTTTGGAAATCTCCTCCATATATCGCTCATGTACCTGCGTCATGGCCGCCTGGTCAGGCCGCGCGACAACTTCTTCCAGGATGCACAGACGCTGCGCGAACAGGGTTTTGACGAGGGCTTCGTCACCGACGCCCGTTGAACTCCACTTGGACGTGATGGGGTTCATTTCCTTGCCCTCGATGACAGGCTTGAGCTGGAACGCCAGCCGGCCGTCCTTTCCCGTGAGGCCAGGACAACTGCCTTGCGCGTCGCCGACCAGCTTTTTTTGCTGGGGAGTCAACTCGGGAGTCAAACTTGCACAACCGGCAAGCATGGCGCTTGCGGCGATGGCACAAAGCCACAAGATCAGCGGGCGCAGTGTTTTCATTCTTATCCCCTGTGTTGAGGCAATAACAATATGCGCAACGATACGCCGAAGATGAGCGTGGAAATACGTTTATTGTCACAATGAAAATCTACAACAACTGTCACCGTGCCCTGGGCAGACGCTGCCCCAGCCGCTCTGCATGGCGTCCACCTCCCTTCCCCACCCTGCTCCCGGCGCCATTCCTGGCACCATACCAGCACGCCGGAAAACAGCCACTGGTATGGCCCGCATCGCCGGTCTACTGGGGAAAGATGGCAACTGGTATTGTGATCTTGCGCAAAGAATAAAACCAGTTGACTACCACCTGCAATGCTTGCACTCTGAAAAATCGGACGGTGTCCAGCCGGCCGGCAAAAAAATACACAAGGAGACGCAATGAACCGGACAGTCATGAATACCCTCATCATTACCCTCTTCGGGGGAACGTTGGCAGCCTGCGGCGGAGGCAGCGAAGTATCCAGCGCAGGCGCCAGCCAGCTGCTGGCCGGCGCCACGCAAGCGGTCGCCTGCTACGCGCCGTGGAACAGCGGCACGGCCTACAACGGTGGCGGCCAGGCCAGCTACAACAACGTCAATTACACGGCCAACTGGTGGACGCAAGGCAATAACCCGTCGACCAGCAGCGGCGGCGCCGGCAGCGGCCAGCCCTGGACGGCGGTGGGAGACTGCGGTACGCCGACACCGACTCCTACGCCAACTCCTACGCCAACTCCGACACCAACGCCTACTCCGACACCTACTCCGACACCTACCCCGACTCCCACCCCGACACCAACACCTACTCCAACACCGACGCCTACCCCCACGGGCCTGGCGAAGCACGCGCTGATCGGCTACTGGCACAACTTCACCAACCCCAGCGGCGCCACCTATCCGATCAGCCAAGTCAGCGACGATTGGGACGTGATCGTCGTGTCGTTCGGCGACAACGCGGGCGGCGGCAATGTCAGCCTGACCATCGATCCGGGCGCCGGCACGGAAGCGCAATTCATCGCCGACGTGGCTGCCAAACGTGCCAAGGGCAAGAAAGTCATCCTGTCGCTGGGCGGGCAAAATGGTTCCGTTTCCGTCAGCAACACGGCTGAAGCGACGAATTTCACCAACAGCCTGTACGCCATCATCACCAAATATGGCTTCGACGGCATCGACCTGGACCTGGAAAACGGCGTGGCGCAAGGCGCGGCCATCCAGACCTATCTGCCGATCGCCGTGAAAAACCTGAAAGCCAAGGTCGGCAGCAGCTTTTACCTGTCGATGGCGCCGGAATGGGTGTATGTGGAAGGGGGCTACACGAGCTATGGCAGCATCTGGGGCGCCTATATTCCCATCATCAACGCCCTGCGCTCGGAGCTGACGGTGCTGCACCCGCAGTACTACAACAATGGCGATATCTATACGCCGTACGCCACGGGTCCCATCAAGGCCGGCTCCGCCGACCAGCTGGTGGCCACGGCGCGCATGCTGATCGAAGGTTTCAATTACGGCAGCAATACCTTCGCCGGCCTGCGTCCGGACCAAGTGGGCTTTGGCGTGCCGTCAGGGCGCAGCTCGGCCGGCTCGGGTTTCACGACGAATGCCGACGTCAGCAACGCCCTCAATTGCCTGACGCGCCTGCTCAACTGCGGCACCATCAAGCCGTTGCAGGCGTATCCGGACTTCCGTGGCGTGATGACGTGGTCGATCAACTGGGATCGCCACGACAACTATAATTTCTCCGTGCCGACGAAGACCGTGCTGAAAACCTTGCCGTAACGCAGCAAACAGGCCGGACGAGCACTGCCCTCCTCCGGCCTGCATACTATATAGATAGGCGTGCTTACGCTACGGGCTGGTACACGAGACGATCCGGGTCGGCAATCAGGCGGTCCAGCACTCGGTCGCGCCAGCTTGGCTTGCCGTCATGGGCAAGCACATGGCGGGCATAGGCGCAAAAGCAGGCAGCGTCGAGATGCCCGGCGCGAGGAATACCGCCAAAACGCCGGTCCAGCACGAAGAACCGCAGGCGCCAGGTGATGTCCGTCGCGCCGGCCACATCGGTTCTTTGCCTGTCTTCACGCGTGACGGCCACGGAAATGAGCTGCGCATGGCGTTGCCGCAGCTGGCAGAACAGGCGCCAGGCCTGCATGTCCGGCTCATAGTGGCAGGTTGACACGCCGCGCACGAGCGGATAGCGCCCGGTGCGGCGCGCAATGCGGTCGCAGGCGAACTTCGCCAGCACCGTGCGGTGGTTGCCGCCGCCATCCGTGTACCAATCGTGGCCATCGATGGAACTGAGCACGATGCCATTGTCGAGTTCGCCGTTGAAATAGTAGTCCGGATTGCGTTCATATTGAGCAAAAACGGCGCGCATCTTGCCCGGTTTGTATTGCGGTGTCAGCGCCGCGTCGCGCCACGACTGGCCCGCATAGTGGTCCGACTGGCCGACGACGCTGCGCATATCCATGAGAGCGTTGCTCCGCAGGCGCTCGCGCACGACGAAATCATCGAGATTGGCGCCGTGTTGCGCAGGAAAAACGTCGCGCCACTCGGCAATCACTTGCTGCGACCAGGGCTGTGGCGTGGTCAGTACATCGTCAAAAAGGGTGGGCATGCTGTTCTCCAGAAACCCCAGCACATGCTGGTTTACTGTGTAGGCAGCAAATGCGCGTTTTGGACGGGATCAGGCAGATATCATTCAATTTCATATTTCGATAGTCTGTAGCTATTGATCCGTTTGAAATATTTTGCTTCCTTTTGTAAATGAGAATCGTTACTATCTAAATCAAGGATAAGCGAATTCAACAGAAAGGAGCCTCCCTTGTTTACAGCCATCAAAACATTCAGCCAGGTTTGCACGCATATGTCGATCGCCTTCGGCCTCGCCTACTTGCTCACGGGCTCCTTGGCGCTCGGTGGCTTGGCAGCAATCATCGAACCGATCATCAACGTGGCTCTGCTGCCATGGCATGAAAAAGCCTGGCACGCCATCCGCCGCCGCTACGCCGCCAGCCGCCTGGGCTTTGCCGCCCTGGCCGGTGAAAAACTCAGCCAGACGACCCTGCACATGGGCGTGGCGTTCGGCGTCATGTACTGGGCCACCGGTTCCATGGCCTTTGGCGGCTTGCTGGCCGTGGTCGAGCCGATCTGCAACGTGATCGTCCTGCCCTTCCACGACCGGCTGTGGGAAAAAGCCCGCTTTCGCCTGGAAAGCCGCGGCGCGGCGCCGCTGGCGACGCTGCCCACCTGATATTTTTCACTCAAAAACAAGGACTGGGGCCGGACCCGGCGGGTCCGACCCCGGCTTCTTGCCGTAGGCTAAAGCCGATATGGCGGCCGGTTTCAGCCGCCTTCATGGCATGCTGACACCTTGCCCGCCCACACGGGAGGCCTTTTTTGCACCCACGGCGCCGCTCGCTCCAGCTGTCCCGCCAGGCGCAGCAAGATTCCATCGTTCGCATAACCGGCCATGAACTGCATGCCGATCGGCAAACCGTCATTTGACATGCCGAGCGGCACGGACATGGCCGGCAAGCCCGCCACGTTCGCCAGCGGCGTGTACGGCGAATGCTCGAACAGGCGCGCTGTCCAGCCAACACCGTCAAGTTTTTCCTCCTTTTCGCCATAGCGGCCCAGCTGCCACGGCACATCCGCCATGGTGGGCGTCAGCAGCACGTCGTACTGGCCGAACAAGGCGCCGGCCTGGCGCGTGACGGTATTGCGCACGTCGAGGGCGGCCACGAAATCGACTGCCGAGACCGTCTTGCCATGGCGGTAGCAGGCCAGGGTCGCCGCTTCCAGTGTGTCGAGCGACACGGCGCGCCCGCTTTCCTGCGCCAAGGCGTCTATCCACGGCACCAGGTTGGCGCACCAGATGCTGGCGTTCGCCTGCACGAACGCTTCCCACGACACGCCCAGCGCGGGCGAGACTTCTTCCACGTGGTGGCCCAGGCTTTCCAGCAGGCGCACGGTCGTGTCCAGCGCGGCATCGATGGCTGGCACGGGATGGGTGCCATTGCAGGCGGCGCGCTGCACAGCGATGCGCAGCTTGCCCGGCGCCACGCTCACTTGCGACAGCCAGCTGTGGCCGGGCGCAGCCGTCACATATGGCTCGCCCGGCAGCACACCCTGCACGCAATCAAGCAAGGCGGCGCTGTCGCGCACGGTGCGGCTCACGCCCAGCTGCACGCCCAGGCCGCTGAAAATTTCGTCCATGGCGGGACCGTTCGAGACACGGCCACGGCTCGGTTTCAAGCCGAACAGCCCCGTCGACGCGGCAGGCACGCGGATGGAACCGGCCGCGTCAGTCGCATGGGCCAGGGGCACGATGCCGGCCGCGACGGCCGCCGCCGCGCCGCCGCTGGAACCGCCCGCGCTCAATGCCACGTTCCAGGGATTGCGCGTGGCGCCGTAGAGCACGGGTTCCGTGGTGGTGGCAAAGGCCATTTCCGGCGTGCTCGTGCGGCCAAAGGTGATTAGTCCCGCCTGGCGGAACTGCGTCATCAGGTGGGAATCCAACGCGGCGACATGGCCGGCGCCCAGGCGGCTGCCCGCTTCGCTGCGCTTGCCTGCCATGGTGACGGCCACATCCTTGATCAAAAATGGCACGCCGGCGAACGGCGCCGTGTGGTCGATGTGTGTGAAATCGGCTGGCCACAGCTCGACCACGGCGTTGATGTGCGGGTTGACGGCAGTACAGGCGCGCACGGCCGCATCGTGCAATTCCGCCGCAGAGACGGCGCCATCGCGCACTAGTTGGGACAGCCCCAGTCCATCAAAGCTTGTATATTCATGTAGTTGCATCAGTTAGCTCCTGTAAAAGATGAAGAGTGAGAATCACAGGAACTACTGTAGGGCTTGCGCTATCATAGCGGAAATGAATAGTTGATATACAAGGTATAGTCGTGAACAATCTGCATAAATTGGATTTGCACAAGCTGGACTTGAACCTGCTGCTGACCCTGAATGCCTTGCTGATCGAGCGCAACGTGACGCGGGCGGCCGCGCGGCTGCACCTGAGTCAGCCTTCCGTCAGCGTACAGCTGGGCAAGTTGCGCGCCGCCTTCGACGATCCGCTGCTCTTGCCCGGTCCGCGCGGCATGCTGCCCACGGCCCGGGCGCTGGCCCTGTTTGCACCATTGCAAGCCGTGCTGGCCCAGCTGGAGCAAGTCTTGCAGCCGGAACAGGCGTTCGATCCGGCCACGGCCGAGGTGCGCTGGAACCTGGCGGCGGCAGACGCCACCGAATATGCGATCCTGCTGCCCATGCTGCCCGCCCTGCGCGCGCAGGCGCCGTTGTCGCGCATGGCCGTGTTCGAGGCCGTGCCGGCGCGCATGGCGCAAGACCTGGAAAATGGCCAGGTCGACCTGGGTTTCCTGGCGCAGGAAGAAGCGCCACCCGGCTTGCGCCACCGCACCTTGTTCACCGAGCACTACGTGCTGGCGGGCCGCCGCGACCATCCGCTGCTGCAAACGGCTCCCGACCTCGACCGGTTCTGCGCGCTGGAATTCATCGTCGTCTCGCCCAACGGCGGCGGTTTCCGCAGCAAGGTCGATACGGCCCTGGAGCAGCTGGGCCGGACGCGCAAGGTGGTGCTGTCCGTGCCGCATTTCCTCATCGTCCCGCCCTTGCTGGCAGCGTCCGACATGGTAGCCCTGCTGCCGTCGCGCCTGCTGAAAAACGCGCTGGGCGGCCTGCGCACGTGGGAGCCGCCCGTCAGCCTGCCCGATTACGAGATGGCCATGGTCTGGCACGAGCGCATGCACCTGGACCCGGCGCACCGCTGGTTGCGCGAACGCATCATGGCCTTCTGAACCCTAGGCTGCCTTCGGTTTGAGCATGCCTTCCACGATACCCAGAACGGTCTGGCGGGGCAGCAAGCGCGGCAGCCACGCCAGCAGCCGGTTCGGCCTGCCCGCCACATGGCTGCTGCGGCCCTGGTCCAGCGCACGCAGCGCTTCATCGACGACGGCTTGCGGATCCATGCGCTTGCCCACGGCCGCTTCGGGCGCGGCCACGACGTCGAAGAAGGCCGTCTCCGTGGCGCCCGGGCACAGGGCCAGTACGCGCACGCCGCGGCTGCGGTTTTCCGCCCACAGCGCTTCCGAGAACGACAGCACGAAAGCCTTGCTGGCGCCATACACAGCCATGTAGGGATCGGGCTGCAGGGCCGCCGTGGAGGCCACGTTGATGATGGCGCCCCGCCCTTTTGTCAGCATGTGCGGCAAGGCGCAGTGCGTCATTTCCATGAGCGCAGTGCAATTGACGGTCACTTCAGCCGCCTGGCGCGCTAGGTCGATGCTTTCGAAGCGGCCATGCGTGGCGAATCCCGCGTTATTGATCAGTACGTCGGGCGCCATGCCCAGCGACCAGGCTTGCGCATAAGCTTGTGCTGCGGCGCCGGGCTGGCTCAGGTCGGCCACCAGCGCATGGGCGCGGATGCCGTGGCGCTGAGAAAGTTCCTTCGCCAAGTTATCGAGCACGGCGCCGGAACGGGCCAGCAGCAGCAAATGGGCGCCGCGCGCGGCCAGGGTTTCCGCAAAGACGCGGCCGATGCCGGACGAGGCGCCAGTGATCAGCACGGTCTGGTTGGTGAAATTGAAAGCGGTCATGGCAGTGGTGTGGAGTAGATGAAGTTTTCAATGTAAACTGTAGACTTTAGTCCACGGTCAAGCGTGGAATGCAAAAAAGTGCACATGGCTGCGTTGCATAGGCTTGCCATGCACATTTTTCGCATCCCACAAATTAGTAGAAGGTCAAAAAACCATGCGTATCGGAGAAATCACCCGCCTGACAGGCGTCAGCAAGGACACGGTCCGCTTCTACGAGCGCCAGGGGCTGCTGGATGAAGCCCCGCAGCCGGGCCTGACGAATAACTACAAGGAATATTCGGCGCAAGCCTTACGGCGCATCGAGCTGATCGGCCACGCCAAGGCGCTGGGTTTTACCTTGAAGGAAATCGCCGACGTGATTGCCGTCTGGCAGGAAAACGCGCTCGATGCGCAGACCAAACGAGCTATGCTGGAAACGAAAATTGCCCAGATCGACGACAAGGCACGCTCGATGGCCGTGCTGCGCGCGGGCCTCGTCGATGCGCTGGCCAAGGTGGAGACGGGCTGCAACGATGTGGCGCCAGTGGAATACAAGAATAAATACAAGGACAATCAATGAGCAACTATTACACGCGCTACCGCCACCTGGCGATCGAGGACGCCAAGCCTGCCCCCACAGCGCGGCAGATCGCCGCCATCGAGGCCTTGCTGGAAGCGCCCTTGCCGGCGGCCTTCCTGGCGTTCTTGAAAGTGGCCAACGGCGCCTGTTTTGACTACACCTGTGATGTGCCGGACGGCAATGGCGGCGTGGAAAAAATGGGCTTCAATACCTTCTTCAGCGCCGATGAAGGCGATTTCTGCGATGAAACACTGGTCGGCGAAATCCGCGCCGCGCGCAAGCACACGGACATGCCCGTGCGCATCCTGCCGTTCGCCCGCGATGGCGGCAATTCCATGGTCTACCTGGACCTGACGGACGAAGGCGGCGGTCGCGTGCTGGCCTATGTGCAGGAATTGCCGGACTGGACGGGCAAGCGCGCCCACGGCCTGATGGAACTGGCGCCATCGTTCGACGCCTGGCTGGACAGCCTGTACATCGACCGCGACACGGTGCTCGATGAACTCGAACACAGCGTTTCGGAACCATCGCACCTGGACGCGATGGCAGAATGGCTCGATATCGGCATGCCCGCCTGGCGCCGCGATGCGGGCATCACCGCTTTGTTTGCTCTTAAACAAGTCGAATTGTGCGCTAACGAACAGGACTAGTCCTACGGACATGATCGCGACTGTCCTATGGGTGTGCGCAGGCTGCTGGCTTAACATTGTCATCAGCTTGTAGAAAAAACCACACCCGAAAGGATTTGCCATGCCTATCCCTACCACCAGTTCCCGTACCCCCTCCCTGAAAAGCGTGGCCATCGGCGCCGCCGTGGCCTTATTGAGCGGCATCGCCATCAACAGCATCGCCGCTGCCGCACCGGGCGCGTACGACAAGCAATTCCTCAGCAAGGCCGCAGACGCGGGCAGCACGGAAATTGCCGCAAGCAAAGTAGCGCAAAGCAAGAGCACCAATGCGGAAGTGAAGAAATTCGCCGATGCCATGGTCACGGACCACACGAAAGTGGCTGACGAGCTGAAACAGCTGGCCAGCAGCAAGCAGATCGAGGTCAGCGACCAGCCCGGCAAGAAACACCAGGCGCAGATCGACAAGTTGAGCCGCCTGGAAGGTGCGCAGTTCGACAAGGAATATGCGGCCACCATCGGCGTGGCGGCGCACAAGGACGCCGTGAAACTGTTTACGGATGCCAGCCAAAAGGCCAGCGATCCCGAGATCAAGGCCTTTGCCGCGAAGACCTTGCCAGCGTTGCAACATCACCTGGAAATGGCGAATACCTTGCATGCGGCAGTGGGCAAATAGCCAAGTTGACGGCAATTAGCGGGGACATGCTTGCTGTACGTGCCGTACGGCAAGCATGTCTGCTCTTGACATACAATGCGGCAACTTCGTTTTCGGCCATGCCATGACCTCATGCAGCTACTCAAGAAAACCGGCCTGATCGCCGCCGCCTTCCTGCTCATCTTCCTGCTGGCAGGCTGGCTCTTCATCAAAGTCAGCGCGGCGCGCAATGCCACCGTGTATGCACAGCAGTGGAACGACCAGGGCACGTGCGTGATCAAGACCTATGTGCCGCACTACGGCAATGGCGTACCGCAGAACATCGTGCGTGCGCTGAGCACATCCACCTTCTTCCGCGTGTACCACAAGGATGGCACCTTGTTGGAAAGCACGGAATGGGTGCTCGACATGCATGAAGACGGCATCCTCGACCATGCACGCTGGGGCCAGAACCAGAACCGCGCCATCTACCCGACGGACCTCGGTGATGAAGGCTGGACCTTGCCCGAATGCGCGTGAACGGTAAGTAATCATGCAAGAAGCAAAACAAAAGGGCCTGCGCGGCCCCTGGGTTGACGTGCCATATGAACCCGCGCTCTATCATTTCCTCGGTCCCTTCGACGTGTATGACCGCGAACACACCCTGGGCGCGGAGCTCGCCACCTGGAACATGAACGACCCGGTCCAGCGCGCGGCGCTGATACGGCGCGACATCACGTCCCAATACAAGGAACTCAGCTACCGCCACCGCCATGCGCTGGTGGCCGTGCTGGCGCAGGCGTTGCAAGACCCCGCTTTCGATTTCCAGGCCATCCTCGAGCACGACCCCGAGAGCACACACGCCCTGCCCGCCGTGTGGGATGAAATGGACGATCCGCGCGCTTTTTTCGCCGACATTTACCGGCTGGCACAGCAGGACTGGCGCGACGACCTGGCGCGCGCCGCGGCGGAAGACCCGGCCAGCTGGTAGCGCGGCGCGGCCGCCACACTATCGATACGATAGCTTCCCGCCGCTTTTTCTCTCTGTCAGCGCGATTGCGGCCACTTGCACGCGACGTTGCAAAAACGCCCCACTCAAAAAAATACTGTTGCACCAGCGCATGTCTGCTGGCATCGCGCTACTATGAAACGTCGGCACTTCGATAGGCGCCGCCTCACCGCACCGGTTCCCCGCCGGCTTTCCCCTGCCGCAATGTGAAGGAGATTCTCATGCCCAAGTTCACCCCTGCCATTTGCCTGTCGGCCATGCTTGCCGCCGCGATGCTGCCCGGTATCGCCAGCGCTGCCGAAGGCGGCGCCACGCGCGCCGATGCCGAAGCGATGGTCAAGAAAGGCGTGGCCTATATCAAGAGCGCCGGCGACGCCAAGGCGTATGGCGAGATCACGGCCAAGTCACCCCAATTCATCCTGCACGACCTGTACCTGGTCGTCTATAAACTCGACGGCACGGTCGCCGCGCATGGCGCCAACCCGAAAATGGTCGGCAAGAACTTGATCGAGCTGAAGGATATCGACGGCAAGGCCTTCGTCAAGGAACGAGTCGACCTGGCCAAGAGCAAGGGGACGTTCTGGCAGGAATACAAATTCACGAACCCGGAAACCAAGAAGATCGAGCCAAAGGTGATGTACTGCGAGAAACTGGCCGATTCCGTCGTCTGCGGCGGCATCTACCTGTAGCCGGCCGCCGCGCGGCCAGCGCCGGGATGGCACACCGATCTCTCAACGAACTTTTCAACGCTACGGGCCTCAATGAAAATCGCACAGAAGATGTTGATCGTCCCGGTGGTCGCGCTGGCTTGCCTGCTGGCTATGGGTGCCTTGTCCTACTTCGCCATGCAGCAGAATGAGCAGCGCATGCACGAACTGAAAGACGTCACCCTGACGGCCGAACGGCTTGCTAACCAGCAAGCTATTGCCTTGGGACAGGTACATGCCGACGTGTACGCGAAGATCGCCATCGCGGCCAGCCTGTCCGAAGAGCAGTTCAAGCAATTCGGCGCGCAAACGGATGGCCAGCTGAACGCCATCGCGCAAGGCTTGAAGGAGCTGCAGAAATTCTCGGGCGCCGCCACGGAAGCGGGTCAGGCGCTGCCCGGTGTCGAGCGCTACCGTGCCAGCGTGGCGCAGGCGCTGGACCTGGCGTCCATGGACCCGAACACGGGCGTGGCCGCGATGCAAAATGCCGCCGGACACTACCAGCAAGTGCGCGGGCAGCTGCGCCAGGTACTGCTCAACCTCGACCAGCGCACGGTTGTGGCCTTGCAGGAAACAAAAAATGCGGGCCAACGCGCCGGCTGGCTGTCGCTGGGCACCATGGCTGTCGGCTTTGCCTTGCTGGCCCTGATCGCCACATGGGTGGCGCGCTCCGTGGTCGGGCCCATCGATGACGCCTGCCGCGCGGCTGAAAGCCTGGCCGCCGGCGACCTGACCACGCGCATCGAAGCCCGGGGCGACGACGAGGTGGGCAAGCTGACCCGGGCCCTCGCCACCGTGCTGAAGAACTGGAACACTTTATTGGGCGACATACGTCAGGCGGGCTCCACCATCACGGTGGAAGCGAGTGAAATCGCGCTGGGCAATGCGGACTTGTCGGCCCGTACCGAGTCGCAAGCCCATTCCTTGCAAGAAACGGCGTCGTCCATGCATGCCTTGACGGATACCGTGCGCGAGAATGCCAGCCATGCGCACCAGGCCAACCAGATGGTGCTGTCGACGTCGAATGTGGCGCTCGAGGGCGGGCGCGTCGTGGGCCAGGTGGTCGAGACGATGGGTTCGATCAAGGCCAGCTCCGGGCGCATCGTCGACATCATCGCCGTTATCGACGGCATCGCGTTCCAGACGAATATCCTCGCGCTGAACGCGGCCGTGGAAGCGGCGCGCGCGGGCGAACAGGGGCGCGGCTTTGCCGTCGTCGCCACGGAGGTGCGGGGCCTGGCCCAGCGTTCGGCCACGGCGGCGCGCGAAATCAAGCAGCTGATCGAGGATTCCGTGGCCAGGATAGAAACGGGCAGCGAGCTGGCCGACAGCGCCGGGCGCACCATGGGAGATATCGTCGCCTCCGTCCAGCAGGTGACGGAAATCATGAACGACATCACGGCGGCCAGCCAGCGCCAGAGCAAGGGCATCGAGGAAGTCAACAATGCCATCACGGAAATGGACGAATTGACCCAGCGCAATGCCGCCCTCGTCGAACAATCGGCCGCCGCCGCGCAAAGCATGCAGGACCAGGCGCATGACTTGCTGCGCGTGGTTGACGCCTTCCGCCTGGGCGATGGCGGCCCGCCGTTGCTGCCCCGTCAGTAACGTTGCGGCATCGCAGCCTGTGCGCAGGCCAGCATTTTCCTGCCCGCCTCGGCCAGCGCGGGGTCCAGGTCCGTCTGCAAGGCGCTACCACGGCTGTTCTGATCCTCGTAACTGCCCAGCATGGCCGCATACAGCGAGGCCTGATCCTGCTTGCGCCAGGTGGCGCTAGGCAAATTGCCAGGGGTGACAGGTATGCCGGCGCTGAAGTAGCCATACAGGCCGCCCACCTGTTTCTTGTGCAGCCATTCCATCAATTGCACGATGCGGTACTGTTCCAGCAAGCTCAGTGCGTGAACATTGACGCTGGATAAGGCGTAATACAGTTCCAATCGGGCCATCCAGTTGCCTTTTTCGCCGGCCGCCACCAGCGCATCCCAGGCGGGGCCGGCGCGCACCTTGCGCACATCGCCCGGCAATGCCATCCACGCTTCAACAAAGACCTGGTCCGGCACGGGGCCATAGTCAGCGGGCGCGCGGCAGACGAACTGGCGCGCATCGGGCCCGCCATCCTTGAGCGCGCTGGCAATCTGCCCGGCCACCTTGTCGCCGATGCCCAGCAGGCGCTTGCCATAGCTTTCCAGGGTCCAGTTCGAAGGCAAGCGTCCCAGCCAAGCCAGATCATCGTCGTTGGCGCGGGCCTGCACCGCATAAGCGGCGATCCTGGCCTGCATCTTGACTTCTTTCTGCTGCTCCGCCAGCTTGCGCGCCTCTTGCTCTTCGTCATAGCGGCTCGTGGTCTTGGCCAGTTGCATGCATTGCTGGAAGGCGTCCGGCACCCCCTGCCAGCATGCGGCGGGCACCTTCAACTGCCAGCGCATGCTGACGGTTTTCAGAATATACGTGTCTTCGCCCTCCTCCCCTTTGACATAGGCGCGGCCGTCGGCCTTCGTCACGCCTTTGGTCAGCTGCTTGCCGCCAGCCGTGCTCCACGTATACGGGTCATCGTCCTGCGGCACGCCGGGCGCGGCGTACAGGGTCAGGTAGTGGCCGGCTGCCGCAGGCGCATCGGCGGCATGGCTGAGCGGCGACAGCAGGGATAAAGCCAGTAAAGTTCTTCCAGGTGTCAGTTTCAGCATGCAGCAATCGTCAATGAAGTTCGGTGTGGCAGGCGCAGTCGTGGCCGCTGGCTGCTTCGGACAGGTTTTGCAGGATCGCGCAGTCTTGCGACGGCTGCGACTGGTCGCACTGGTGGCGCAGGGTCACCAGTTGCTGCTGCAATATTTGCAAATTCGCCATTTGTTCGGCAATGCGCAAGATATGGTGGTCGAGCAATTCATTGACGCTCTGGCACCCTTCCGCCGGATTGTTCTTAAATTCCAGCAAGGCGCGGATATCGGTCAAGCCGATCTGCAGGGAGCGGCAATGGCGGATGAATTGCAGCCGTTCCTGGTGTTCTTCGCGGTATTCGCGGTAGCCGGCGCTGTTGCGGCCAGGTTCCTGCAGCAAGCCCGCCTTTTCATAATAACGCACGGTTTCCACGTCACAATCCGTCCGTTTGGCCAGTTCTCCGATACGCATGGCATCTCCTTTCATTCTTTCGCGCAAATTGCGCTTGACCCTGTAGCGGCTACAGGGTTTCTAATGGAAGCATACACGAAACCGGAAGGACGATGCGATGCCACACGATAGCCACGATCACGACCACACCCATGCGCACGAACATGAGCACAAGCACGACCATCAGCATGAGCACAAGCATGACCACAAGCATGACCATGCGCCCAAGGCGGTCAGCTGCTGTTCCAGCCAACATGCGTGCTCGTCCACGCCTGCCGCTCCGTCTGGCCCGGCCCTGCCCAGCACCGCCATCGCCGGCGCGAACACGGCCAAATACCGCATCGCCAATATGGATTGCCCCACGGAAGAACGGCTGATCCGCAACAAGCTGAGCAATATGGCCGGCGTCGTGGGCCTCGATTTCAACCTGATGAACCGCGTGCTCGACGTGCACCACACGCTGGCCTCGCTGGCCACGGTGGAAGCGGCCCTGCACGGCATCGGCATGCAAGCGATTCCCATGGAAGCGGACGCCACCGTCGCACGGGATCCGAACGAAGGCAGCCTGAGCGGCCTGCAAAAAGGCTTGCTGGTCGTCTCCGGCCTAGCTGCCGCAGCCGCCGAAGCGCTGGCGTGGACCACGCATGAAGACAGTTCGCCACTCGTCATCGCCCTGGCCCTGTTGTCGATCGCCACGGGCGGCTGGCCGACCCTGAAAAAGGGCTGGATTGCCCTGAAAACATTCACGCTGAACATCAATTTCTTGATGAGCCTGGCGGTTTTCGGCGCCGTCGCCATCGGCCAGTGGCCGGAAGCGGCCATGGTCATCTTCCTGTTCGCCATCGCCGAACTGATCGAGGGCTTGTCCCTGAACCGCGCACGCAACGCCGTGCACAGCCTGATGCAGCTGGCGCCCGATACGGCGACAGTGGCCGACGCCAGTGGCGCCTGGCAGCAAGTATCCGTCGCCACGGTGGCCATCGGTGCCTTGATGCGCGTCAAGCCGGGCGAACGCATCGCGCTCGATGGCGTGGTGGCCAGCGGCGAATCGTCCGTCAACCAGGCGCCGATCACCGGTGAAAGCATGCCCGTGGACAAGGCCGTGGGTGACGTCGTGTATGCGGGCACCATCAATGAACGGGGCTTGCTCGACGTCACCGTGACGGCCAACAGCGGCAACAGCACCCTGGCGAAAATCGTCAAGGTGATCGAGGAAACCCAGGGCAAACAGGCACCCACGCAACGCTTTGTCGACAATTTCGCCCGCTACTACACGCCGGCCGTCGTCGTCTTCGCCATTTTGGTGGCCGTGCTGCCGCCACTGCTGCTGGGCCAGCCGTTCATGGCCTGGGTCTACAAGGCGCTGGTGATGCTGGTGATCGCCTGCCCTTGCGCGCTCGTCATCTCCACGCCAGTGACCGTCGTCAGCGGCCTGACGGCGGCCGCGCGGCGCGGCATCCTGGTCAAAGGCGGGCAATTCCTGGAAACGGGCTACCGGATCAAGGCCATCGCCGTCGACAAGACAGGTACCCTGACCATGGGCAAACCAGCGGTCACGGACGTGGTGGCGCTCGATGGCGGCAACCGCGACACTATCCTGCTGCTGGCAGCCAGCCTTGATGCGAACTCGGCCCACCCCCTGGCCGCCGCCATCGTCAAGGCAGGTCCGCCCGCCAGCAGCCACTTGCCCGTGACCCAGTTTGCCGCCCTGCATGGCCGCGGCGTGCAAGGCACGATCGCTGGCCAGACATATTACCTGGGCAACGCCCGCCTGATGACGGAATTGAAGATACTGACGCCGGCACTGCAAGCTATCCTGGCGGGACTGGAACAGCAGGCATACACAGCCATGGTGCTGGCCACCTCAGCCGGTGCGCTGGGCGTGATCGCCGTGGCCGACGTGCTGCGCCCGACGGCGGCGTCCGCCATCGCCAGATTGAATGCGCTGGGCGTCACCACCGTGATGCTGACGGGAGACAATGCGCTGACGGCGCAGCGCATCGGCGCCGAAGTCGGTGTCAGCCTGGTCAAGGCGGAGTTGCTGCCGGAAAACAAACTCGATGAAATCAAGGCCTTGCAGCAGCAGTTCGGCGTGGTGGCCATGCTCGGTGATGGCGTCAACGACGCTCCGGCCCTGGCGCAGGCCGACATCGGCTTTGCCATGGGCGCGGCCGGCAGCGACACGGCCATCGAAACGGCGGACGTGGCCCTGATGGATGACGAACTGGGCAAATTGCCTGAATTCATCAGCCTGAGCCAGCGCACACGCAGCATCCTCGTGCAAAACATCAGCTTTGCCATCGGCATCAAGGCCGTCTTCTTCGGCCTGGCCCTGGCCAGCATGGCAACCCTGTGGATGGCCGTGTTCGCCGACGTGGGCGCCAGTCTGCTGGTGGTGGCGAACGGCCTGCGCTTGCTGCGCAAGAGCCAGCAAGCATAGTCCCTAGCAGAAATATTTCCATCTGGACAATTGCTGTAAAAAACGCTACTTTGGCGCTTGATCTCCACCGCCGCCAAAGTAGCCGATGACCTTCCTGCCCCGCCTGACCCTGCTGTCTACCTTGCTTGCCAGCACCTGCCTGCATGCCGAACCCCTGGTTTTCACGCCCTGCTCCGATACGGCCGCTCCCGGCAGCCTGTGCTCGGGCTTGAACGTGCCCGGCAGCTACGATGCCCAGGGTCGTGCCATCGGCGACGCGGATGCCATGCACGTCTTCGTGCGCAAATTTGCTGCCGATGTGCCTGCCGGCAAGCCGGCCAAAGGCACTCTGTGGCTGGTGGCGGGCGGCCCCGGCGAATCGGGCGCCGCGTTCTACAGCCTGCTGCCCACCTTGCGCCGCAGCTTTCCCGGCTTTGAATTCCTGATTCCCGACCATCGGGGCACGGGCCATTCTTCGCGCCTGTGCAAGGTGGAAGAGTCCGAGCAAAGTCCCGGCGGCCGCGCCCTGGCCGGGGCCGAATGGGGCAGCTGTTTTGCCGGCATCAACCTGGTGCCGGAATACGCGGGCCAGTTTTCCATCACGATGGCGGCGCGCGACTTGAAAGCCCTGATCGAAGGCGAACAGGGCAAGAAGAAGCCGCCTGTGTATGTATACAGTGTGTCGTATGGCACGCAGCTGGTCTTGCGCACCTTGCAGCTGGGGCCGCTGCCCGTCCAGGGCGTCATCTTCGACTCCTTGGTGCCGCCGCAAACGGATGCGCGCTGGGACTTGAGCCAGCGCTCGCACGTGGTCAACACGGTCGGCATGCAGGTACTGGCCCGCTGCGATGCGGATGCGGCTTGTCACGCGGCATTGGGCGAGCCGGCCGCAAACCTGTACCGCCGCGTGCTGGACAAGGCGCAAGCGGACCCGGCCCTGCTGGCGACCATTCCCGGCAAGAACCTGAAAAACTTCCTTGGCGGCATGCTTGACGTGCCTGCCGCGCGCGCACGCATCCCGTATCTGCTGCAAGACCTGGACCGGGGCGGCGAAGCGGAACTGGCGTCCGTGCGCGCCACGTTGGCGGACGCGGCGGCCAGCCTGGGCAGCTATCCCCAGTCGCCGCTGTCGATTCCGCTGGTCAATATCATCAGCAATTCGGAAAACAATCTGCAGCCGTCGTTGCGGCCCGGCTGGACGGCCGCGGACATCGCCCGAGACGAGGCGGATTTGCTGTTTACCAGTCCCCTGCCCCGCATCCTGCTGGGCGGCGGCTTGCCCACCTACCCGCGCGACGCCTATTTCGGTGTCTTGCCGGAGAAAATGCCGACAACTTTGGTACTGCAGGGAACGCTGGACCCGAAGACGCCATACGCGGGCGCGCAGGCGCAAGTGCGGGCTTTGACACTGAGCAAGGCTGGCAAGGTGGCCCTGTCCACCGTGCAGAACGCCCCGCATTTCATTTTATGGACGGCGCCCGCCTGCTTTGAACAGGCCAGCACCCGTTTTATTGCCGGCAAACCGGCGCAGGATTGTACCCTGTAATGCCCAAAACGATATAAAAGAGGACGATATGCGCATCACAGGCCTGGCATTGCTGCTGTTATCTTGTTACGGCGTAGCGCAAGCGGCGCCGTCCGCCGCCCCGTCCATCTGCGCCTCGCCCGCACAGTCCATCCGCGAACAAGGCTATGTGCCCATCAATGGCATCGAACAATGGATCACGGTCACGGGCGCCGCCTGCGGCAATCCCGTGATCCTGTTCATTCATGGCGGCCCCGGCAATGCGCTCAGTCCGTATGCGGACGCCATCTACGCCGGCTGGGAGCGCCACTACACCCTGGTGCAGTGGGACCAGCGCGGCGCCGGCATGACGTATGCGAAACAGCGGCCGACGGAAGACGTGCCCTTGACGGTGGAACAGATGCGCGACGACGGCATCGCCGTGGCCCGCTATATCGAACAGCATCTGGGCCAGCAGAAAGTCATTTTGATGGGCAGTTCCTGGGGATCGATACTGGGCGTGCACATGGCCAAGGCGCGCCCCGACCTGTTCCATGCGTATATCGGCACGGCGCAGGTGGTCAATGCGCGGGATAATGAAACGGGCATGTACCGGGAAGTGATGGCGCTGGCGCAAGCTGCGAACGATGCGCCCACGGTGGAAAAGCTGACGGCGCTCGGTGTGCCGCCATGGCGCGATCCGCGCAACTTCGGCATCTTGCGCCGCTTCGACCGCAAATTTGAGGGAATGGCAATGGATGCGCCGCCAAAACACTGGTGGCAGCCGGCGCCGTTCTACGCCACGCCGCAAGCCCTGGCGGCGGCCGAGGCGGCCGATGACTATTCCTACATCCAGTTCATCGGCCTGCGCGGCGACGGCATGTTCGCCAAGGTCGACCTTCCCGCGCTGGGCACGCGCTTTGACTTGCCCGTGTTTTTCATCATGGGCGAAGCGGACTTGCTGACCTCGCCCGTCATCGCGCGCACATATTTTGACAGCATCACGGCGCCGGCCAAGGATTTTACCGTGGTGAAACGCGCCGGACACGACTCCAACCAGGCCGTGCTTGACGCCCAATGGACGGTCTTGCGCGACAAGGTGGCGCCGCTGCTGAAGCGTTGATCCATCAGACCGAGATCGAGATCGCCCGGCGCGCCCGCAGGTGCAGGTGGCGGATGGTGGCAGCAGCCGCCATCAGGATGGCCGAAGCCGTGGCCAGCACGACAATAAATGCCTTGTCGAAGGCCGAGCGGGCCAGTTCAGACACTTGCAGGCCCAGTTCGGCCGGCAATTGCTCGGCGGCCAGCAACGCTGCATCAAGCGTGTCATGCGCATTCGGCAACAGGCCCGCGCTTTCCGGTATCACCAGGGTGGCGCTGTAGACGGCCGACAAGATGGTGCCCAGCACCGTCACGCCGATCACGGCGCCCAGCTCATACGACACTTCCTCAATCGACGCGGCCATGCCCGCTTGCTGGGGAGCCACGTTCAGCATCACGGCGCTGGACGCGGCCGTCATGACGGCGCCCAGGCCCAGGCCGAGGATTACCAGGCTGGCCACTTGCGCCGAAACGGCGGCGTCATGCAGCACCAGATACGACGCCATACCGATACCGGACAGCAGCAGCGAACCCCACAGTACCTTGGCCTTGTCGGCGCGAGGCAGCATGAATCCCGTCAACGGCCCGGCAAACACGGATGCCAGCGGCAGCGGCAACAGCAGCAGACCCGCTTCCAGCGGAGACAGTTCCCGCACCAGCTGCATGTGCTGGCTCAGCGCCAGTTCCATGCCGATCAGGGCGGCGGACGCCACCATGGCGGCGGCCACGGCGCTGGAAAACGGCAGTTCGCGGAACAGGGCGAAATCGATCAGCGGCTTGGCTTGCCGCTTCTGGCGACGCACGAATTTGAGCATGAAGAAGGCGCCCACGGCGAAAGCAAGGGCAGCCAGCGCATACGACGGCTGCGACTTGCCCAGCTCCTTGATCGCATACACGCCACCAAGCAGGCCCATCATGATTTGCAGCGAGCCCACCAGATCCCACGGTTTGTCGCGGTTACCGGCCCGTTTCGGCAGGACGACGGCGGCAAGCACCAGGGTCAGCAGCACGATGGGCACGTTGATCAGGAACACGGAACCCCACCAGTAATGTTCCATCAGGAAACCACCGAGCACAGGGCCAAACGCTGCGCCGCCCGAGGCGATCGCCGCCCATACGCCGATGGCGAACGAGCGCTCGCGGTTGTCCGTAAAGGTCAGGCGGATGATGGACAAGGTGGCCGGCATCATCAGCGCGGCGCCGATTGCCAGCAGCACGCGGGCAAAGATCAGCCATTCGGGCGCGGGCGAAAACGCGGCGCACAGCGAGGCGATGCCAAATACGGCCAGGCCGGCAAGGAAAACGGGTTTGTGGCTCAGACGGTCACCGAGGGTGCCGAAGCCGGGCAACAGACCGGAGACGACCAGCGCGTAGACGTTGATGATCCACAGTTTTTGCGAGGAGGAGGCCTGCAAGTCGCGCGTCAGCGCGGGCAAGGCGGTGTAGAGCACGGTCATGTCGACCACGATGAGGAACAAGGCGCTGGAGACGATGGCCAGCGTCAGCCATTTTTTCATTGGATGCATAAACAACTCATGGATTTTAGTGTAACTTTTAACAACTATCGGTATGGATAAAGCGGGTGCTGCGCAAATATTTACGTTCCAGGCTGCCACGGGCCTGGGCTGGTCGGGGGCGGCGGGCGTCAGCCACGGTCGCCATCCTTGTCATCCACGGCGGTGGACACGGCAACCGCCGCATCGACTACGTTAAGTTCGCGCAGCATGACGACGGATACTTGCTTGAAACCACGGCCCTGGAAGAACTTTTGCGCCGTCAGGTTGTGCGCGCCGCATTCGAGGAACAGCCGGGCGATGCCGTGGCTGTGCAGCTCGCTTGCCACCCACTCCACCAATTGGCTGCCGATGCCGCTGCCGCGCACGGAAGGCAGCAAGACCAGGTCATCGAGCGCGGCGAACGATTTCGAGGCGCGCTGGCGCGTGTCGATGGAAACGAGAGCCATGCCGACGATGGCCTCGCCCGACATGGCGACAGCCAGCAGGGTCGAATCGCCATGCGCCCAGTCATGCGACAGGGCGGCGCGGATTTCGCCACGGATCACCTCAGGCAAGTCCGCGCGCCAGTTGCCGGGCGCGTCGGCGCGTTCGCCCTGCAGCTCCGAATGGGAGATATAGTCGGCGCTGACGTTGTCGAGGTAAAGCTTGCACAAGGTATCTTCGGCGGTGGCGTCGTGACACCAGCTGAAGCTGATGGCGGGTGAATTGGCTTGAGCGTTTTTCATGGCGGATCTCATGTTGTTGAAAATGTAAAGACATTTTATGTCGCCCCTGAATGGCATTCAAGTTAAAATCCATCTGTAAAACAGATAGGTGGATACCATGCAATGGACTTTGGAACAAATGCGCTACTTTGAAGCGGCCGTCGCGGCCGGTTCTTTCTCGGGTGCGGCGCGCCGGCTGGGCCGCGCGCAATCGGTGGTCAGCACCTCGATCGGGCTGCTGGAAGCGGAATTCGGCGTGGAACTGTTTGACCGCTCACGCCGCAGCGCCGTACTGACGGAAGCGGGCAAGGTGATGCACCTGGAAGCGTGCGAACTGCTGCGCCAGGCCGAGCGCTTGCAACTGCGCGCGCAACTGCTGAGTGCCGCTCCCGAAGCCCAGCTGACCCTGGCCCTGGACGAAGCCTTGCCCTACCTGGCCATCGGCACTTTGGTGAAAGAACTGGCGGCGCGCTACCCGGCCCTGGAACTGGTGATGCTCAACGCCACGGCGTCGGAAGTGGCGCAATACGTGGAACAGCAGCAAGCCGACGTGGCCTTCCACTTCGACCGCGGCCCGATCTCGCCCGTGCTGGAGCAACAGCACATCGGCAGCGTGGCGCAAGGCGTGTTCGTGGCAAAAGGCCACGCCATGGCCCACGGCCAGGAAGTGAGCCGCAACGAACTGACCCGCTACCGCCAGCTGATCATGGATTCCGAGCTCAACCGCGAACACGCGTTCAGCCCCGCCGTCTGGTTTTCCGACAGCTTCTACAGTATTGCCGAGATGGTCGCGGACGGTCTGGGCTGGGCGATTCTGCCGCTGAACATCGCCAATTACGACAATTACAAGGGGTATCTACAGGAAGTGCCCTGCCCTGCGCTGGCCTTGTCGCGGCTGCCGGTGCGTCGGCTGTCGATACATGGGAAGAAACTGAGCGAGACGAGTTTGTGGCTGACGGACAGGCTGGCGGAGTTGTTGGCGGATGGGCCGCGGGGGTGAATGTATGTAAGTCAATGTGGAAACGCTTGGGTTTTTAACGCTCAATAGAAGCCAGCTCCTGATAGCTGATCCGGTACGACAAGGAACCTGAGTTAAAGGCCGAGGTATGACACAATGATTTGAACTTGAATGATTGAAAACGGCCGCATTAAATGACCAGGAAAAAATGACTATTAACACCAAACTGAAAAAACTCGAAGATAAAGCCATGGCCAAAGGCGAGTATGCGGTCGCCGCAGCCGCAGCCCATCTGTTACAAGATATAGTCTGCGTGGACAAGCAGATTAACCTGGTTGGGGCGATGCACGAAGTTGGCTACCTGCAAAATTCGTTTTCTCCATACCGGAAAGAATTCAGAGCTGATGAATCGGCATGGATAGAACGCTGTTTAAGCAGACTTGTCACTGCTGACCATGACTATTGGGCGCTTGCATCGCTTCTGGGCTGCAATGGTCCAACGACCGTCAGCATCGCCATTGGCCTGGGTTTCAAATCCGCCGCAACAAGGCTCTACGAACGTTTTGACAAACCCAAGGTCCATGTCAATACTTTATATTTGACAGCCAATGGAAAAGTGCTGCATCCAGTACTGGAAATCGGCTATGACACAGCTGAAATGAAAAATGTCGACGTGGGAAGAGCGCGGGCGCTTAGTTTGGAAAATGCACAATGGCAACCAGGTGATTGTTTGGGCGTAGGCGCACTGTCACTTTCCATGCAGGCCAAACTTCCGCATGGCGCATGGAGGTCGGTATGGACGGCTTTTGAAACATGGGATGCATAATGACATGATGAAATGCAAGACATTCAATGCATGGCTGGAAATGGCGCAAGATGATGAAGTGCTCATTGATCCCGACGATATCAATCACGAAGCGATAAACAATATGTGGAGCTTTTCGCCCACGGACGAGGAAACGCCGCAGATCCATGCGGCCGATATCGTCGAGTTCATTGGTGAGGTGATCGCGGCGCGCCGCAGCGCAGTCAAAGGCGAGGACATGCTGTTCTATTGCTGGCACGATGCGCAATGCCGGCAGTTGCGCTTCAGCCTGGTGTCGCGCTCGCATGGGCGGTTGCCGTTTCGCTGCGAGTTGCACGAAACGCAGGATCTGGCGCTGATCGCCGATCGCGTGGTGAACGGAGACTGGCGCAACGAACATTATATGCAGGCCCCGCCGGAGGACGGCGGTGAGCACCAGCAAGCGCCGTTCGTCCTGCCCGTGTTTGTCGTGCCTGTGCCCCAGGAATCAGCGCGCCAGGAAGCGCGCGGGCCGGCAAGCCTCCAGCGCTGACCTTGGCTGGCCAGTGACGATTTCCTCGCTGGCAAGCTGGCCCACGATGGCCGCCAGCACGACGCCCGGATGCATGGCGCACACGTACACGCCTCCCACCTGCGGCAAATAGCCGATGATGGGCACGCCGTCAAAGGGCATGGGGCGCAGGCCGATGCAGGCGAATGCCGGCGCGATGGACTCGGCTCCTTCCAGTTCATCGCGGATCGCGCTGGCCGTGCGCTGCGCCATGGCGGCGGGCTGGTTTTCCGGCGCCTCGTCCACATAGTCTTCCGCCGCCAGCATGGTGCCATCTTCTTCTTGCCGCACCTCCATTGCATGGCTGGAAATAATGCCGCGCACCAGGCCGGGCGGCGCCTGGTAGCGCATGAAAATGGCGGGCGAGGCGTCGATGAGCAGGCTGGCGCCCAGCATCTGCGCCAGCGCAGCAGTTCCCGTGCCTGCCGCCAGCACGACCACGTCCGCTTCGATGAGGCCAGCGGCCGTTTCCACGCCAGTCACCTTCGCACTCTGGACGGCAAAACCCAGCACGGGCGTGTGCGTGCGGATGGTCGCACCTAACGCCCTGGCCGCTGCCAGCATGGCGTGTGTGGCGGCAACGGCGTCGACCGCGCCCTGCCCCGGTTCGTACAGCGCCTGTTCCGGCGGCTGCCGCAGATGCGGTTCAAGCTGGACGATGCGCGAGCGGTCCAGCAATATGGATACGGGCGACACCCGCCCATCCTGCGTGCCGTATGACAAGGCGCCATGCCAGCGCACTTTCAATCCGGGCACCTGCGTTTCCAGCTGGCGCCAGGCCGCGATGGCGCCACCGCGCAGGGCCGCAATGGGGTCTGGCCCGGCGCAGGACGTGTTAATCCACGCAAACGAGGTGCCCGTCACGCCGGAAGCAATGTCGCTAGCCTCGACCACGGTGACTTGCGTTCCCTTGCTGGCCAGGTGGTAGGCGAGCGACGCGCCGACGATACCGGCGCCAATGACGACGACGCGTTTCGGGCTCTCATGATTCATATCTGCCAACTTTGTTTATTTATCACAGGGCAGAGTCTACCCCAGCCGCCCGCAAATCCAGTGCATAGGCATGGCCATCGACGACCTTGCCTGCCACGATCGCAATATCGGGCACGGCCATTCCCTGCACGAAACCGCAGCGTTCCAGCACGCGGATCGAGGCCGCATTGCCATCGATGGCATAGGCGCACAGGCTGGCCAGCCGCCATTTGTCTTGCGCCAGCGTGATCAGGTAGCGCAGCGCGGCCGTGGCAAGGCCCTTGCCCGCCTGATGCTCCCCGATGCGGTAGCCGACTTCGGCCGTTCGGGCCTGCTTGTCGATATCCTTGAGGTTGGCGCGGCCGATCAGCTCGCCGCGCTCGTCCACGATGACGCAGGGGTGCATGCGCCCCTGTGCGTGCTCGTCAAGGAATTGCGCGACATGCGCCTGGATGCCGTCGATGCTGTAAAAAGCGCCTGGACGCCGGTCGATATGGCGCTCGAACCAGGCCCGGTTGGCGAGTTCGAAGGCCAGCAAGGGCGCGGCGTCATCAAGGCGCAGGGTGCGTATCGTGTGTGTACTCATGGGGACTCCTGCAAAGGCATGAGTCTAGTGAAGCGCCACGCGGCCCGTCAATCTTGATTCCACAAATCAATATACAGATACAATCGCCGCCATGAAAAACGACTTATCCGCCCTTGAGGCAGCGCGCCTGCTGGGCGTCAGCCTGCCCACCCTGTATTCCTATGTGAGCCGGGGTCTGCTGGCCTCCGTCAGCAATGGAGCGTCGCGCCGCAAGCGCTATCCGCAGGAAGACGTGCTGCGCCTGGCGGCGCGCAAGAATGACGCCAAGCGCGGCGGCCAGACGGCCGTGGCTGCCATGCACTGGGGCTTGCCCGTGCTGGAGACGCAGATTTCCCACATTCTCGATGGACGGCTGTTGTACCGTGGCCGCGATGCGACGACATTGGCCGAGTCCGCGGCTCTGGAGGCGGCCGCCAGCCTGCTGTGGGACGATAACGCGTGCGACTATTTCCAGCAAGACGCTCCTGTCCTGCCGCAGGGGCTGGCCAGCGCGCCGGGTGCGACGCCGCTGACGCGCGCCATGCTGGCCATGGCCATGCTGTCGTCCCTGCCTGCGCCTGTGGACATGCTGCAGTCCGGCCCCGCCTTGATGCGCATCCTGGCCGCCGCCCTGCTGCAGACGGCGCCGTCCGCCTTGCCGCTGCACCGGCAGCTGGCGCAGGCGTGGAATGCCGACACGGACCAGACTGAATTGCTGCGCGCCGCCCTCGTGCTGCTGGCCGACCATGAGTTGAATGCGTCGACCTTTGCCGTGCGCTGCATCGCCTCGACGGGTGCCAGTTTGCCCGCCGCGCTGGGCGCCGGGCTGGCGGCCTTGTCCGGCGACAGGCACGGCGGCGGCAGCGCGGCGGCCAGGTGCATGTTGATGCAGGCGCTGGCCGCGCCGGACGTCAAGGACGCCATCGGCGCCTTTTACAAGACCATCGCGCCGGAATTCGCCGGCTTTGGCCACCCGCTGTATCCGCAAGGCGACCCGCGTGCCGCGTATCTGCTGGATCGCCTGTCGGCGCTGTCGCACAAGTCCCCCCAGCTGGGCGCCATCCTGTCCTTCTGCGCCACGGCGGGCGAACTGCTCGATGCGCGTCCGAATGCCGACCTGGCGCTGGCGGCCATGGAGCTGGCGTTCGGCTGGCCCGAGGGCGCAGCATTGAGCGTGTTTGCGCTGGCCCGCTCGGCTGGCTGGATCGCGCATGCCAACGAGCAAGCCGCCAGCGCAGCCCTGATACGTCCCCGCGCCCGCTATATCGGCCGCCACCAGCGCGACTGACAATAGACGCTTGATTTATTACGCATACGTAGTAGTATACTTCGCATGCGTACCAATACCTCCCCTACTCCAGACGTTCCCGATGCCGTAGCCTGCCCGCTGGGCGAGCGTTCGCCGCGGCTGTTCAATCTGCTCAACCTGGCGCGCCAGAATCTGTTTCGTTCGGCCGATGCCGTCTTCACCAGCGAACTGGGTTTTTCCGGCACACAAGTGGTCGCCCTGTTTGCCCTGAAGGGCGAGGAAGGCTGCCAATTGAAGGACCTGGGGCGGGCACTGCAGCTGAAAAACTCGGCCGTCACGGGGCTGGTGGCGCGCATGGAAGAAAACGGCCTGATCGTGCGCGGCCAGTCGGCGCTCGATGCGCGCGCCGGCACCTTGCACATGTCGCCCAGGGGCGGCGAAGTGCTGGCCGCCGCCCTGCCCCTGCTCGACAGCCTGAATGAACAACTGAAGCAAGGTTTCAGCGAGGAAGAACTGGCCGTCGTCGCCCGCTTCCTGCTGCACGCCTCGCGCCTGCGTTTTGCGCAGGACGTCTGACCCATCCCCACACCACCACACACAGGAGTTACCCATGCACCCGAAAGACATGACCGGCTTGCAACTGATGCAAGCTTTCGCGCAAGGCCTGTTCCCACGGCCCGGCATTTCCAAGACCATGCCCATGGATGCGCAGACGGTCGAGCACGGCCGTGTCATTTTCACGGCGACGGCAAATGAAACGCACACCAATCCCATGGGCGGCGTGCACGGCGGTTTCGCGGCCACCGTGCTCGACACGGTCACGGGCTGCGCTACGCACACGGTCTTGCCGGCCGGCGAAAGCTACGGCACGACGGACCTGAATATCAAGATGTGCCGCCCCCTGCCCTTCAACGTGACGGTCTACGCCGAAGGCAAAGTGATCAATGCAGGACGCAACCTGGTCATTTCCGAAGGCACGATCCGCGACGAGGCCGGTAAGGTGTACGCGCACGCGACAGCCACCTGCATGATCATCCGCCCCCGGGAACAAGCGGCCGCATGATACGGCCCGGCACCATTGAGGAAGCCTGGCACGTACTGCAGGCGATACCCGAGTTCGACCAGCGGCGCAGCCTGGCGCAGTTGCAGGAGCGGCTGCCCTCCGGCACCCTGATCCTGATCGCGGAAGCGGACGGCCAGCCCGTCGGATGCAAGCTGGGGTATAGCACCGAGGACGATTCTTTCTACAGTTGGCTCGGCGGCGTGCTGCCCGCGCACCGCAAGTCGGGGCTGGCGCAGCGCCTGTTGGAAGCCCAGGAAGCCTGGGCCAGCGCACACGGTTTTGCGGCCATCACGGTGAAATCGATGAACCGCTATCCCGCCATGCTGCGCTTGCTGATCCGCAATGGATACCAGATCCGGCTGGTGGAGCACTTTGACGACACGGCCAGGGAGCGCATTCATTTCATCAAGCCGCTGCCTTGAGTGCCTCACAAAGCTGTATCCATATCTCTTACTTGCCAAAGAAGTAACAATGCCATACACTAAACCATGCTGTGTCCCTGAATCGACAGCATGAGATGTTATATCGCAGGCGCGTTAGCTCGTCGTTTTGTAATGTAGAACACGTTGGGTCTAAAAAATGAAACTACCCGTTCAGCTTGAAAAACTGCATCAAGTCGCTGATGCCGCCGCAATTCAGTTTGAAACTTCCGCCGATATGGTCTTCGAGTCTTGTGGCCTTATCCTGGAAACGCCTCAAATGGAACAGCAGTACTGGTGCACCCCTGCTAACGTCGTTACCTTTGCAAGCACAGGCGGGGACGGTGTCCATTACAGTTATCTCAAAGACTTTGTATCCGCTAACGGAGCTTTGCCGATCATAATGACTCTGCCAAGCGCGGACGAAAATAACCTAGTAATCGCCGAGTCCTTTGAGGAATTCTTTAATTTGGGCTACTACGTCGGCTGGTACTCCCTGGAGCAGTTGGTATATCAAGAGGAAGAAGCAATCGGTTACTTTACAGAACCCGACGAAGAACACCATGACGATGCGGAGTCTCGTCTCGAATACATGCGGGAGGCTTTGCAGATGCGTCCTGTTCCGCCGCAGATGGCGCGGCTCGCCAAGCTCCGCGAGCAATATTTCGATCTTCTGCTCATCACGGAATTGCCGGAATAAGCCCAGCCAGTCATTCAGCCGGACGCGCTGGCGCGTGCCCTCAGCCCGCCGCCTTCTTCTTCCCCTTCAACAAACTTCCGGCCGCATTCTCCTCGAAGCGCCCCGCCTCTTCTATATAGCCATGCACGGTGCCGTCGTGGCGCCAGCCGCCCTGGCGCTTGATGGCCTGGAAATCGGCGCCGGCCCGGTGCGCGCTGGTGGCCATGCCGCGGCGCAGGCTGTGGCTCGATAGTTCAGGCACGTAATCGAGCTCGGCCAGCCTGGTGCAAGCTTCCAAGATCGTGTTGATGCTGCTCGCGTGCAGTCCCTTTCCTCCCACATGGCCCCACTGGTTCACCGTGCGAAAGAGCGGCCCCGTGCGGATGTGCGCCGCGGCCAGCCAGGCGCGCAAGGCCGTCGCGGGGCAGCAGACGCCGTCGCCGAACGGAATCGCCTTGACGATGCCCTCCCCCAGTTGGTCCGTTTTCGAGCGGGGCAAGGTGATCACCATGCCCTGCGGCTCCCAGCTCACGTCTTCCACAGTCAATCCCACCAGTTCGCTGCGCCGGAAACCGCCAAAAAATCCCAGCTGCAGCAAGGCGCTGTCGCGCAAGGCCTTGTTGGTGCCCAGCGCGGCCAGTTTGGCAACGATCACTTCCAGATCTTCCAGAGGCAGGGCCTTGGCCTTCTTCTTTGGCTTGCCATGCAGGCGGGCGATGCCGGCCAGGGTCTTGCGCACGGTGGGCGTGGACGCGGGGTCGGCAAAGGCCTGGTACACATGCCATTGCGACAGGGCCGTCAGGCGCAGGGCCAGGGTGCGCGCGTTCAGGCTGTCCGCATAGGCCAGCAGGTAGCGGATGACGGTGGACTCGTCGGCGGGCAGCGCCCCGCCCCATACCTGGAAGTGGCGAATGGCGGAACGGTAGGTGCGGCGCGTGTTGTCCGACGTGGCGGCGGCGAGAAACGCCTGGTGGCGCGCGGCCAGTTCGGCGTCGATCAGGGCGCCGTGTAATGGCGCAGGAGCGATGGCGGTGCTTTTTGGCACAGCGGCACGTCGTTTCGAGAGGGGCAAATCGGGCATGGCGGCGGCGAAATCGCGGTTTTGTACTGGGAGATACGCAGAATAGCATGCAAACCACCCCCATAACACGCGATAAGCGATCTTATCGTGACTTATATTTTTTTAGAATCACGAAAATTTATATCGTAATATTATTAGATATTACGTATCATGTAATACGTTACTAAATTTCGCTCATAGGTGGTTTTATGGCCCGCACCGGCATTTTGTACTCTGATGTTATGAAAGCAGCCCAAATCGTCGCTGCCGATGGGCGTAATCCCACGGTCGACAGCGTGCGCGAAGCGCTGGGCAGCACGGGCAGCAAGAGCACCATCGCGCCCTTGCTCAAGCGTTGGAAGGAAGAGTTCCAGGGCGCGGGCGCCGTGAAAACGGAAGCGGGCTTGCCTGCCGAGTTGATGGAAGCGATGCGCGGCGTCTATGACAAGCAGCAGCGCGACGTGGCGCAGCAGCTGGAAACGGGCATGCAGCAGAACCGCGCCGAACTCGACGCGGCGCTGGAAAAATTGAAAAAGACGGAAACGGAGCGGTTGAAACTGACGGAAGCGCGCGCGGCCCTCACCCAGGAATTGCGCGCCACGCAGCACGCGCTGGCACAGCTGAAGGAAGAGCACCATTTTCGCGCCGTCACCCTGGCCACTCTGCACAGCGACAATGCTGGCCTGACGCAGCGCCTGGCCGACCGGGGCGAGGAAATCGCGGCCCTGAACCGCCAGCTGGCGCAAGTGCGCTCGCAGTTCGACCATTACCAGGAAGCGGCGGCCGCGCAGCGCAGCGAGGAACGGGCCCAGGCCCAGCAGCGCGAGAGCCGCCTGGAGCAGGAGAACGCCCAGCTGCAGCAGCGCCTGCAAGGCCAGCAAGCGACCTTGGTGCAGCAAGACATGCGGCTGGCACAGCTGCAGGCGGAGCACACGCGCCTGACTGATGAAGCGGCCGCCGACCGCGCAGCGCTGGCTACCGTGCGTCCCGAACGCGATCAGTTCGAATTCCAGTACTTGCAGGCGGCCGCGTCGGCCGACGCTTTGCTGGCCAAGCTCGATACGGCCTTGCTGGCGCTGAACGACGCCAAAGTAGCGCTGGCGGCGCAAGACCGGCAGCTCGACATGCTGGCGGAGAACGGGCAACTATCGCAGCAGAAAATGGAGGCATTGGCGCAGGAACGCGACGGCTTGCTGCGCGAGAATGCCGGCATGGCGGCGCGCCTGGCCCTGTTTTCGGATAGCAAGGAGAAGCGCGATGTTTGAACCTGTCTATATGGCTGCCTTGCGCGCCTCGCTGAATCTGACGTTTTATTGTCGGTAGCGCACCCGTATCCACGCGCCGATGGCGTCCACGCCGCTGTCTGCCGCATCTTCGACCCAGCCCGCGCGCGCATAAAAGCGCCGCGCACCCGTATTGCTCAGCTGCGTTTTCAGGCTCAGGCGGGGACCATAGCGCGCCACGACGGCCGCCAGCAGTTGCCCGCCGATGCCCGAACTGCTGTGCGCCGGGTGCACATACAGGTGGTGCAGGAAATAGTCGGGGGCATCGCCCGTGTACACGGCGGCAAAACCGGTGACGATGCCGCCGCGCTCGGCAACGAGGATGGCTTCGCCCTGCGTCGCTGCCATGAAAGTAGCGCTGCCGGCGACAGGGCCGAAGGCGTCGCGCCCGGCCAGGGCCAGGATGGCGGTGCAGGACTCCGTGTCCGCGCTGGAGAAAGGACGAATCAGGCACATGGCTGGCGCACCATCCATTCCTTACAGGCGGCGGTTCAGCACGCTGTCGATATCATGGGTTTTCAGTTCCGCCTGGACTGTGCCGTCCTGCAACCAGTAGCCGTCACCTCCCTGCTGCAGTGCCGCCAGATCGAGCGTGCCCAGGGCTGGCGGGATGGTGCTGGCGAGCAAGGCCGCCACATCGTCCCATTCCCCATAAAACAGTTTCAGATACCAGCCGTCGTCGTGGGCAAAGGCGAGAAATCGGCCCTGCAGGGCGGGCAGCGGCGCCAATGCGGCACGGTGATCGAGCATCGCGGCCACGGCCGCATCGCCGGAGGCCGGCGGCGCGCCTTGCCAATCGGCCCAGGCGTGGCTGCCCCACGCATGCATGTCTTCGAGCGCCAGGGCTGGTAGTTCTTGCCGCGCCAAGATATGAAAGGCGGCAGGCTTTTTGATTGTGCCGGCGCTGCCCCTGCGCAGCACGATGCCGTCCGCTTCGCCGAGGGCAGCAATACAATCCTTGAATTCGATGCCGGAAGCGACGAGCATGCGCTCGGCCGGGTCGTGCCAGAGGTACAGATAATGTCTCAAGTAGAAGTCCGTTTTGGTTTTGGCGCCGTATTTGCGGCCACGGCGGCGCGTATCAGCGCCTTGAACGCCGCGGCATCGAGATGCTCGCCTTCGTGGATATCGATGGCCCGGCGCGTGTTGCCGTCCAGGCTGGCATTGAACAGGCCGGCCGGATCGGGCAAGGCGGCGCCCTTGGCGAAGGTGAGTTTCACGGCCGATTTGTAGGTTTCGCCCGTGCAGATCATGCCCGCGTGCGACCAGACGGGCACGCCGCGCCATTTGACTTCCTCGACCACCTCCGGGTCCGCCTGGCGGATCAGCGCCCGCACATTGGCCAGGGTTTTGCCGCGCCAGTCCGTCAGCGAGGCGATTTTCGCGTCGATCTGGCTGGCGGCGGGCTCGGCGTTTTCGGCGTCATTATCGGGCGCCGTGCCCGGTACTGTTTTTTTCATGGCTGACATTTCCTTCCCTGCCCGCTTGCCTTACTGCGCAGGATCGGCCATGCAGCTGGCAAGCGAGGCAATCAATTGTGCGCGCAGCGCCTGGTATTGCGCATCCGTCGCAAAGTCGCGCGGATCGGCCGGCTGGTTCAGTATGTAGGCGGTGGCGACCGTGCCGCTGGCGGCGTGCAGCAGTGTATACAAACTGATGATGCCTTGCGCTTGCGCGATACTGGCGTTATTCAATCCTAGCACTTCCACGCCATCGCGCGCGTCCGTTTCCAGCGGCAGTTGCTGCGGCAGCTTGCCCCTGGCGGCCATTTCCCGCATCTGCGCCACGATGGTCTCGCGGTCGGCCGCGAACTGGCCTTCGGCGCTGCGTTCGATCTTCAGATTCACGAAAGGCAAGCTGCTCTTGCGGAACAGCATTAGCCGATAGCCATCGGCCGTCGATATCTGCCTATCCCCCGCCGCCATCTTGACGATGCGCGTGGTCGCACCGGCTGGCAGCCGGTCCTGCGTCCTGAACTGGAACTGGCTGCGGTTGATGCATTGCGCCAAGGGCGCCAAAGGATCGGCCGTGCGGTCTTGCGCGTGGACGCCCAGTGTCGCAAGCAATACGGGAATGGCAAGCAAATGGCGGTGGTTCATGAGAGGCGTCAGTCATCGAGTCAAGGTGCGGCGAGCATAACCGTCTATATTGCCAGAAGGCAAATGTTTAGTTGCCATCCTCTAAATACCCATGGGATAGCTTCTTAATATGAACTTCACCTGGCCCACGTAGCATTCATGTTGGCAAGGCTCTCATTGTGCAGCGCCTGCCCTTTACCGGCAGAACCATGAATGACATCGCGTTAACCCTGCGCCACGGCGCCGCCGTGCCGCACCCGGCCAGCGGCCACCGCCTGAAAGCGGCGCTGGGCGCCCTCTTCTTTCCCCGCCAGCGCTCGCGCTGGCACGCTTTCCTGGGCAGCATGCCGGGCCTGCACTCGCTGGCGCAGCTGCATCCTTGCCTGCGCTTCAAGATTTACCGTCCTTACGCCTCGCGCCAGCTCGGTTGCGCGGATCGCCTGGCCTTGCTGGAAGGACATTACCGTTTCCTGTGGCAAGCGGGCGCGCGCCCCCTGGTCGAACGGGCCGCGCACGCGCCCGTGGTGCTGGCCGCATTCCAAGGCAAGGACGCGGCGCTGTACCGCTTGCAGCTGACGGCCATCCACGACAGCTACCGCGAAGGCGAACTGTGCCTGCGCCTGACGCGCGACGGACAGCCCCTGTACCTGGCCAGCTTTTTGTTCGTGCCGCGGGCCGATGGCGTCTCGCTGCAGCTGGGCGCGCTGCAAGGCTTGCGCTCGGAAGCGGGTAAGCTGGCCGTCAAGGAAGCCACGCGGGCGCTGCATGGTTGCCGTCCGAAAAACCTGATGGTGACGGCCTTGCGTGATTTCGGCGACTTTTTTGCCTGCAATAACCTGTTCTTGATCAGCAATGACAACCGCATCGCCCTGAATGCGCGGCGCCGGCGCCATATCGCCGCCGACTACGACCTGGCGTGGCAAGAGTTGCACGCCTTGCGTATGCGCGACGGCAATTATCACTTGCCCTGCGCGCCCTACCGTGCGCCAGACCTGGCCGGTGTGCCATCGAAAAAGCGCGCCGATGCGCGGCGGCGCGGCGAATTGCTGCAAGACATGGCCGACGGCATGCGCGCGCAGCTGGCGGCGTTGCTGGCAATGACCACGGCGCCATCTTGCCAAAACGGTCATCTTTTCATCGAAGATGCTATGCTGCATTCCCATCAATAACTGACGACGGAACCACGATGCCCCCACGCCTGCGTACCCTGCTGTTGCCGATCTTGTCGCTGTCCGGCGCCGCCGCGCTAGCCGCGCCCACCCTCGACGCCGCCATGCGGGAGCGGGCGGAAAATTTGGTGCGTGACGGCAAGCATGCCAGCCTGGTCATCGCCGTGATCGATGGCAAGGACAGCGCCGTGTATGGCTTCGGCCGTGCGCGGCCAGGCGACTCGGGCGTACCCGATGCCGACACTGTGTATGAAATCGGCTCCGTGACGAAAACCATGACGGGGCTGCTGCTGGCCGACGCCGTCGTGGCGGGCAAGGCCCGGCTGGATCAGCCGGTGGCCGAGCTGCTGCCGGCCTACGCCATCCCCGGGCTCGCTGGCCAGCAAATCACCGTGGGCCAGCTGGCGACGCAATTTTCCGGCTTGCCCCGCCTGCCAGCCAACCTGGCGCCGGCGGATATGCGCAATCCCTACGCCGGCTATGGCGAGACGCAGCTGCGCACCTTCCTGGCCGGCCATACCTTGACGCGCGCGCCCGGCGCCGCGTATGAATACTCGAACCTGGCGTATGGCTTGCTGGGCACGGCAATGGCCACGCAGGCAAACATGTCTTATGAGGAACTGCTGCAAGCCCGCATTTTCCGTCCGCTGGGCATGGTCTCGACTTTCACGGCAGGCACGCCCGCCCTGCGCGCGCGACTGGCGCCGGGCCACCTGGCCGATGGCAAGCTGGCTGCCAACTGGGACTTCCAGGCCATCGCAGGAGCTGGCGCCGTGCGTTCCAGCGCACGCGACATGATTGCCTACATGCAATCGTACATGCGCTCTGCCAGTCCGGCGCAGCAACTGGCCGTGCAGCCGCAGCGGATGCTGGCCGGCGAAGGCGGCGGCGATGGCGTGAAGAGGATTGGCTTGGCGTGGATGCTCGATCAGGTCAAGGGCCGGCCTTTCGCCTGGCATAACGGGCAGACGGGCGGCTATGCCAGCTTTGCCGGCTACACCCTGGACGGCAAGCGGGGTGTGGTGGTGCTGAGCAGCACGGCGTGCGATGTCGACGGGCTGGGTGTGGGCGTGCTGCTGCCCGGCAGCCTGTCGCCGCCGAACGGCCCGGCGCCCAAGGAAATCGCCATCGACCCGGCCGAACTGGCGCAATATGCTGGCCAGTATGCGCTGGCGCCCACGTTTGTCCTCCGCGTGCGCCAGGGTCCCGATGGTTTGCTGGTGGGCGCCACGGGCCAGCCCGAAGCGCCCGTGTACGCCAGCGCGAAGGACACCTTCTTTTACAAGGTGGTCGAGGCGCAGCTGGTGTTCCAACGCGACGCCCAAGGCGCCGTCACGGGCGTCGTCCTGCACCAGAACGGCCATGCCCTGCCGGGAAAACGCAAGCCTTAGCATGCTGGCAAGAATGCCATAAAACTCAGGCAACCTTCATGTTGGCGCCGTATCCTTCACTTGACATGCCAGATACCCTATCGAGGCGCTGGCGTGCATCCGGCCCACCCAGGACAAGGTTCCCATGACACCCGCATTTACTTTTCTCCCCCTTTGCCTGCTCGGCAGCGCCGCGCTGGCCGCACCCGTACTGGACGATGCCGTGCGCCAGCGCGCCGAGGAACTCACGCGCACGGGCATGCACGCGAGCATCGTCATCGCCATCATCGACGGCAAGGACAGCGCCGTGTACGGCTTTGGCAGCGTACATGCCGGCAAGAACATCAAGCCGGGCGCCGATACCGTCTACCAGATCGGTTCCGTCACCAAGACCATGACGGGCTTGCTGCTGGCCGACGCCGTCGTCCAAAACAAGGTCAAACTCGATGAGCCGGTCGCGGCATTATTGCCCGGCTATACGGTGCCTGCGTTCGAGGGCAAGACGATCAGCCTGCTCGACCTGGCCACGCACTACTCCTCACTGCCGCGCCTGCCCGACAACTTCGCGCCCAAGAACCCGGCCAATCCGTATGCCGACTACACGGAAGCCAAACAGCGGCAGTTTCTCGCCGCCTATCATCTGCCGTATGCGCCGGGCACGAAACTTGAATACTCCAATATCGGCTACGCCGTGCTGGGCACGGCCCTGGCGGCACAGGCCGGTACCAGCTTTGAAGCGCAGCTGCAAAAGCGCATCGCCGTGCCGCTGGGCATGCGTTCCACTTCGAACAAGCCCACGCACGGCATGCTGGCGCGCCTGGCGCCCGGCCATTTGCTGTCGGGCGAACCGACGCCGGCTTGGGATATGAACGTGGTGGCGCCGGCCGGCGGCGTGTATTCGAGCGCGCGTGACATGATTTCCTACTTGCAAGCGTATATGTTCAAGCCGCTGCGCCCGTACGCGCTGGCGATCCAGCCGCAGCGTCCGCTGGCGCCCGACAGCGGCTCGAAAATCGGCCTGGCCTGGCTGCTGGAACAGCAACAGGGGCAAACCTACGCCTGGCACAACGGCCAGACGGGCGGCTACGCCAGCTATGCGGCGTTCACGACGGACGGCAAGCGGGGCGTGATAGTGCTGACCAACACGGTGCGCGAGGTCGATGCGCTGGGCTTGTCCGCCTTGCTGCCCGGCACACCGTTGCCGCCGCTGAAAAAGCCGCAGGCCGCCATCGAGCTGCCGCGCACAGCATTGGCCGAGTACGTGGGCGAGTATCCGCTGGGCGCGGAATTCACGTTGACGGTGACCTTGGGCAAGAACGGCCTGGAAGCGGCCGGCACGGGCGTTGGGTCAGCCCCCTTGTTTGCCAGCGCCAAGGACCAGTTTTTCTTCCGCGCCATCGAGGCGGAACTGGCATTTACACGCGATGCGGCGGGCAAGATCGCCAGCGCCGTGCTCAAGCAAGGCGGACAGGACGTCGTCTTGCCGCGCAAGCCGTAAAAATCAAGCTGCCGGGTCCTGCATGAATTGCTCGACCCGGGCGACAAACGCCGCCTTGCTGCGTGTGCGAAACTCGCCGAGGAAGGCGTCGCTGCCCTGGACAATCTTGCCATGGCGGTCGTATGCCACCTTGCCCATCTCCAGCACGAATTCGCCCTGCGGATCGTCTTCCGGTTCAAAATGCGAATTGAAGCAGTAGCCGGTGTCGCGGCAGCTGCCCCACAGCAGCAATGCGCTGCTGAACCATTCCATGGTATCGGGAGTCGGCTCCACCTCGAACAGGGTGTTGACGGTGATGTGCCAGCCGCCGGGGACGCGCAGCGGCTGCAAGGGATAGGGAAAGCGTGGCTGTTTCATGTGGACGACGGGGCGCGGCGCGCCCGGTAAAAGGTGAGGAATTCCGCGGCCGGCAGCGCCTTCGCAAACAGCCAGCCCTGGCCGAATTCTACCTTGCGTTCCAGCAGATAATCGGCTTGCTGCTGCGTTTCGATGCCTTCGGCCACGATCAGCATGTTCAAGGTGCGGGCCATGGCGATGATGTGCGGCGTGACGCTGCTGGTGGCCGCGTCCGTGCCGATGGTGTCGACGAAGGATTTATCGATTTTCAAGGCGTCGAGCGGCAGGTTTTGCAGGCTCGACAGGCTGGAATAACCGGTGCCGAAGTCGTCGATGGCCACGGCATGGCCCCGTGCCCTGGCCTTTTCGATGGTGGCGCGGGCCGCTTCCACGTTGATGAAGCCCCGCTCGGTTGCTTCCAGCCAGATCTGCTGCGCCTCGATGCCGGTGCCGGCCAGCGCGCGTTCCAGCACGTCGAGCACCCGGCCCGTTTCGATATCGCTGGCGCACAGGTTGATGGCGATGTGCAGCTCGCGGTCGGCCAGCAGCGCGGCGCGCATGTCGGCGATCACGCAAGCAATGACCTGGTCCGTGATGGGCAGTATCAGTTCGGCCTCCTCGGCCACGGGGATGAACAGGTCGGGCCGTATCATGCTGCCGTCGGGGCGGCGCCAGCGTATCAGCGCCTCGGCGCCCACGCACACGCCCGTGTCGAGCGCGATGATCGGTTGATAGTGGACAAAGAATTCACGCCGCTCGACGGCCGTTTCCAGTTCGCCGCGCAGCGACAGCCGGCGGCGCGACAGCCACACGACGATGCCGACGATGAAGGCGGCCATCAACAGGCCCAGCGGCAAGAGCAGCAACTGTTCGCGGCGCAGCCTTTCGCTGAGCTTGCTGCGTGGCTCGATCATGACGGCCGTCAAGCCATCGCGGTACAGCGTCGCATGAATGCTGTCCTCGCGCGCCAGCGTGTCCGCCGTCCCCTTGCCCGTCTCTCCTTTGCCCGCGAGCAGTGTCTTGACCAAGGCCGGGTCCGGATGGTGCAAGGTGTCGAGCACACCGCCCTTGCCGATGGCCACGGCCATCTGGATGTCGTTGTCGACGATGACGTCGGAAAAGCGCACGGGATCGATCAACACCTTATAGGCGCGGTAGGACAAGCCCACCATGCGCTTGCCGCCGCTGACGACGGGGCGCAGGTTGAAATCGAGGCCCATACCATTGTCGAGGGTAAAGTCCGCGGGCGTGACGGCGATGCGCGCTTCCTCCATGCCGTTCGACGTGCATTTGAGCAAGCCGTTTTCGACATAGCCGATATCGTCGATGCTGCGCGTGGTGATGGTGATGCGGCGCAACTGCTGGACATGCGCTTCCGAACACGGCGCCAGGTCCAGCGCATCGGCGCTGCGAAGGGCCATGCTGGCCGAGGCGATCGACCGGTGGGCGCGCTCGAGCGCATAGCCTGCCAGCAGGCGCAGGCGTTCCTGCTCGCCCTGCTCGGCGCGCACGGACGACAAATAGAAGGCCAGGCTCAGGGGGGCGGCCACGCCGATGACTGCCACCAGCACACTGGTAATGATGATCCGTTTTCTGCGCATGTGATTACCTGCGGTAGTTATATGATTGCTATGTATTGCTCGCTGGCATCATATTACAAGTGCAGGCTGCGCACGCGGATATTGCTGAACAGTTACATCTTTTCCAGCGGTCGCGCCAGCACGAACACGAGCGCCGCCACCACGGCCGCCAGTCCGCCAGCCAGGTACAGCACGCTGGCAAAACCGTCGATGAAGGCGTGGCGCGCCGCTTCCTGCGCCACGGCCTGCATCGCGGGCGGTAGCTGGCCGAAAGCGTCGGCCGCGTTGCCGGCGACGATGCGCCCGATCATTTCAGGCGAGGCCTTCAAGCCGTGCAGCCACGCCAGCTTGTCGAACGAGGCTGCCGTGCGCATGGCCAGCACGGCGCCCAGCGCACCGACGGCCAGCACGATGCCAACAAAGCGCGTCGTCGTGCTGATGCCCGAGCCCATGCCCGTGCGCTCGCGCGGGATGCAGGCAAGGATGGCTTTTTGCGTGGTGCCGTTGAGCAATCCCGCGCCCGCGCCCGTGACGATCATGCCCGCCGCCACCCAGCCGTACTGCAGGCTGGCGGCGGCCATCGCCGTGGCCACGTTGCCCACAGCGACGATCAGCAAGCCCGTCACTAAGATGCCGCGGTCGTCCAGATGGCGCATGGCGCGCGGCGCCAGACGGGACAGCACCACCATGGCGACGGCAAACGGCAGCATGGCGCAGCCGGCCAGCACGGCGGAAAAGCCGAAGGCGTTCTGCAGGTACAGCGGCAGGAAGGTCATCATCACTTGCGCGGCGATCGCATAGCCGAACATGCCCAGCACGGCGCCGACGAACACGCGGCGGCCAAACAGCGACAGATCGACCATGGGTGCGCGCTGGCGCCGTTCCACCAGCACGAACACGACCAGCAGGGCCGCACCGGCCACAAAACGCAGCACGGTGGCGCGGCTGGACCAGCCCGCCACGCTGGCGTCGATCAAGCCCCAGATGATGGCGAACAGGCCGGCGGAGAAGAATGCCGCGCCAAGCGGGTCGAAACTGGCGTTGGACGCATCCTTCGATTCGTCCACGTGCTTGCCTACCAGCCACATCAACATGGCGACGACGGGCAGGTTCAAATAGAAAATCCAGCGCCAGTTGATGGCGCTCGTGATCAGGCCGCCCAGCAAGGGCGCCACCGTCATGGCCACGCCCATGGCCGCGCCCCACACGGACCAGGCGCGCGCGCGCACCTTTTCCGCATGAAAGGTGTGGCCGATGACGGCCAAGGCGGAGGTCAGCAGCAGTGCCGCGCCCAGGCCCTTGACGGCGCGCGCCACGTTAAGCACGAACGGCGTCCACGCCAAGCCGCACAGCAGCGACGCCAGCGCGAACACGGCCAAGCCGAACAGCATCACCGTGCGCCGGCCCAGGCGGTCGGCGATGCTGCCGGCCGGCAGCAGGAACGCGGCGAACGCCAGCATGTAGGCGCTGACCACCCATTCCACGTCGACGAAGCTGGCGTTGAGCGAGCGGGCGATCGACGGCAGGGAGACGGCCACGACGTTGGTGTCGAGCATGATCAGCGCGCACACGCCCGAGCACGTATATAAGGTCCAGTTGGTATTCTTCATGCCCCGATTGTAAGCACGCTTGTATTATTTCCTGTTATAAGACAGGCGCCTTATAATTTACCCATGGTGAATACAGATAAAGAGATGGAACTGCGGCATTTCCGCTGCGTGCTGGCCGTCGCGCACAGCCTGCATTTCGCGCGGGCCGCCGCGGAACTCGGTATTTCGCCGCCCGCGCTGACCAAGCAGGTGCAGGAAACGGAGCAGCTGCTGGGCACACGGCTGTTCCAGCGCAGCAAGCGCGCTGTGTCCCTGACGGCCGCCGGAGAATTGTTCGTCATCGAGGCCACGCGGGCGCTGGGGCAGTTGGCGCAGGCGCAGGAAGTGGCGCGGCGTGCGGGCCGGGGCGAGCTGGGACGGCTGGAAATCGGCTACGTGGCTTCGGCCGCCTATTCCGGCGTGCTGCAGGACCAGTTTGCCCGCTTTCGTGCCACCCACCCGGGCATCCACATCGGCGCGCGCGAATACGCGATGGATACCCTGCCCGGCTTGCTGGACCAGGGCCGGGTCGACCTGGCGTTCGTGCGCCCGCCCCTGCACCTGCCGGACGGACTCGACAGCGGGGTCTTGCTGCGCGACCGCTTCGTGCTGGCCGTGCAGGCCGACAGCCCGCTGGCTTCGTTTGACGTGGCGGCGCCGGCCGCGCTGGCACAGCAGGCGTTTATCGTGCCGGAACAGGAATTGGGAACCCTGGAAGTGAGCCGGCGCGGCGGCTTTGCGGCGCAGGTGGTGTCGCGCCCGGGTAGCCTGGTGGCCGTGCTGACGGAAGTGTCGCTGGGGGTCGGCTGCGCCATCGTGCCCCATTCCGTGATGGCCAGCGTGCAATTGCCGGGCGTGGTGTTCCGCGAGCTGGCAGGGCCGCAGATCAGCTCGGAAATCGCCGTGGCCTTCCGCCGCCACGAACAGGCGCCCGCCGCGCGTGCCTTTATTGCCCAGCTGCGCGTGGCGGCGCTGGATTGACCTCAGTTCTTCAATACCGCCACGGCGTAGGTGCAGGCGGTGGCCGTCTCATTCTTGAACACGCAGTCGGCGGGCGGACCCAGTTCCAGGCAATCGCCCTCGTCCAGCACGTGACGCGTGTCTCCTTCGATGAAGACGAGGCTGCCGCTGAGCGACCATATCAGTTGTCTCCGCGATACATAGGCGGCGGCCGGCATCGCCACCACGGCGCCCGGCGGCAAGGTAATATGCACGAGGTCGAGCGGCATGTCGGACGCGGGCGACACGTGCCGCCGCAGATAGCCGCTCTGCGGGTCGATCCACACGGGCTGGTCCGCCTTGCGCAGCAAGCGCCCTGCGCACATCTCGGCGCGCGCGATCAGCTCGGACATGCTCAAGTCGAAGGCGCCCGACAGCCGCGCCAGCAAGGTGGCCGTGGGGCTGCAATCACCCCGCTCCACCTTGTGCACCATCGCGCGCGACACGCCCGAGCGGGCCGCCAGGTCCGTCAGCGACCAGCCCAGGTTTTCCCGCTCGAGGCGCACCCTGGCGCCGATGCGCTGATTCAATTCGTCTGGTTTAGTGGACATGTATCGGCTTCCATTCGGATTTTATTGGACAAGCGGTGAGCGGCAATCTATGATTTGTCCATTATAGTAGACACTTGACGAGGAGAGCAACATGCAGATACGCGATGCCCATGCGGGCGATATCGAGGCCATACTGGCCATCTACAACGATGCCGTCAGCAATACCCTGGCCATCTGGAATGAACGCACGGTCGATGCGGCCAACCGCGCCGCCTGGCTGGCTGACCGCCAGCGGGCCGGCTACCCGGTGCTCGTCGCGATCGATGCCGAGGAAAATGTCGCTGGCTACGCCTCGTTCGGCGACTGGCGCCCGTTCGAGGGTTTCCGGCATACGGTCGAGCATTCCGTGTACGTGCGCGCTGATCGCCGGGGCGCCGGCGTCGGCAAGGCCTTGATGGTGGAATTAATCGCGCGGGCGCGCGGCCTGGGCAAGCACGTGATGGTGGCGGGCATCGAAGCGGGCAATGCCGGCTCGATCGCCCTGCACAAGCAGCTGGGCTTCGAGGAAGTGGGATTGATGCGCCAGGTGGGCACCAAGTTCGGCGCCTGGCTGGACCTGGCATTCCTGCAGCTGCAGCTCGATACGCGCAGCGATCCGGACGGCATCGCGCCGCCCGGCTAAGCTGGCATCAAGGATCGATCTCCGGCGGTGGACGGCGCAGCGCCATATGTTCCCACACGGCTACCAGTACCAGCACGCAGCTGGTGATGCAGGCCAGGGTCAACGGCGAATACAGGCGGCCGTAGGCCATCGGGATCAGCGCCAGGATGATCAAAATCCCCAGCAGATGCGACAGCGGCGGCGCGGCGCGCTCGCTGCTGACCCATTTGAACAGCGCATTGCCCAGCAGATACAGGATCGGGCCGCCCAGCAAGGCGCTGATGCCGGCGAAGCTCGCTTCGTCCGGATGCACGAGGGCCAGTTCATCGGCCACGGCGCTGACGATCACGCCGCCCACGATCAGCACGTGGATATACGTGTAGGCCTTGCGGGCGATGCGGCCCGGGTCTTTCGAGTGGGCGATGCGGTGATGGCCCGCCTCGGCGCCCGTGTCGAAATAAATCCACCACATGGCGATGCTGCCGACCAGGGCCGACAGGAAGCCCAGCCAGTTGGCGGCCGTCCATTCCAGGCCCGCGAACGTGGCGCCCGTCACCAGCAACGATTCACCGAGGGCGATGATGACGAACAGGCCGCAGCGTTCGGCCATGTGGCTGCCGTCGACGTCCCAGTCGGCCGTCGTCGAGCGGCCCAGGCCCGGCAGGCCGAACTGCATCCAGGGCCCGGCCAGGTCGATCGCCAGTGCCAGCATCCACCAGAAGATGCGCTGTTCGGGCGACGCCATGCCGCCGGCGATCCAGAAGATGCCGGACAGCACGGCCCACAGAGCGATGCGCTGGAAATTGCGGCGGCGCGACAGCGCTTCATGGCGCACGGCCCACCAGGCAAACAGGGGCCGTCCCACCTGCATGGCGACGTAGGCGCCGGCAAAGGCCAGACCCCGCGTGCCGAACGCTTCGGGGATCGAGGCCGACATGATCAGGCCGCCCAGCATCAGCGCGAACAGGCTGATGCGCACGGGAATGCGTTCGGGGTCAAGCCAGTTGGTGATCCACGACGTGAAGATCCATACCCACCAGACGGCCATCAGCAGCAGACCCGTCTGCAGCCAGCCCATGGCGCTCAGGTGGGCCAGCAAGCCGTGCGACAGTTGTGTGACGGCAAACACGAACACGAGATCGAAGAACAGCTCGATCATGCCCACCTTGCCGCTGTCCAGCCCGCCGCGCGTGCGCAACAGCGATTTTCTTAATTCCATAGCTACTCTTTCATTCATGCTTGATTAAAACGGTTGATTCTGGACTTTATGGCTTTACGGGTGTCGGCAAGGGCAAGCCGGCGAAGTGCGCGGCCAGGTTATCGACGACCAGTTGGCCCATGGCGTGCCGCGTTTCCACGGTCAGGCTGCCCACGTGGGGCGTGAGCACGACGTTGGGCAAGGCGCGCAAGGCGGTCGGTACGCGCGGTTCGTCCGCAAACACGTCGAGACCGGCAGCGCCCAGGTGGCCATCCTGCAAGGCGGCGATCAGCGCGTCTTCGTCGATCAGGGCGCCACGGGCGATATTGATCAGGGTGCCTTGCGGACCGAGCGCGTCGAGTATGGTACGGTCGACGATCTTGCGCGTGGCGGGCGTGCCCGGCGCGCAAACGATCAGATAATCGCTTTCCTGCGCCAGGGCCAGCAGCGATTCCGCGCGCGGCACGGTAGTATCGGCAATGGCGCGCGGCTGGAAGTAGCGGACGTGGACGCCGAAAACGGCCAGGCGCAGCGCGATGGCCTGGCCGATCTGGCCGAAACCGAAGATGCCGGCCGTCTTGCCGCGCAGGCTCGATGCCGGGGCGATGGCCTCGCGGCGTTCCCAGCCGCCGTCGCGCACAAAACGGTCGAGCGCCACGATATGCCGCGCGCTGGCCAGCAGCAAGGCCAGCGCCACGTCGGCCACATCGTCCGTCAGCACGTTCGGCGTGGTGGTGACGGCGATGCCCCGTTCGCGCGCCACGTCGAGCGCCACGCCATCGAGACCCACGCCATTGACGGCGACAATTTCCAGATTCGGCAGCAAGCCCATGTCGGTGGCATTCAATCCCAGCGCGCCCGTCGTGACGACGGCGCGGATAAGCGGCGCGCGCTCGGCCAGCCAGGCGTGGCGTTCGTCCGCCGGCACTTGCCAGGCGTGATGACAGGTGTATTGCTGTTCCAGCTGCGCGTTGACGGCAGCCGAAGGGCTGGGAGCGAGGATAAGGAGGTCGGGTGGCATGGGCGTCCGGGTCGGTGTCGGCAGGATTTGCAGACGCAACTTAGCATATTTGATGCCACGTCGGGGGTGACTGCCCTATTACCGCCCCTAAAACCCTGCCCGGCGCACGGTCTTTTCCCGCGTGGGGCTACCCCCATCCAATCGTAGGTCGGCTTAGCCCAACAGGCGTAAGCCGACAAGCGCCGCCACGCAGCATGTCAGATTACGCTGCGATAATCTGACCTACAGCTAATCTGACCTGCACAACCTTCAAACCACCTCAACCCGGGCAAGGCACTCTTTTCACCTTGCCACCCGTCTTGAACGGGTCGGCGCCCGCGCCCGGGTTCGCATCGAGCCCGAAGCACGTGGCGCCGCCGGCGCTGACGACGCGCGTGGCGGGACGGCCGTCGGCCGTCAGGTATTCCTCCACGCGGATGACGGGGCCGCCGCGCCAGGCGGAGGCGATCAGCTTCTGGAAGGTACTGTCGCTCTTGAGTTCGGCAGTGGCCAGCCACGGCTTGTCTTGCCTGGTTTCGCCGCGCAGGGCCTTGTCGGCGGCGCCTGCGGCCAGCCGGGCGCGCGTGCGCAAGTCTCCGGCGGACGGTACCGTGGCGGGTGCGGCAGGCGATTCCTCGGCGGGAACGATGATGATTTCTGCGGCCACGGCGGGCGGCGCGGCAATTGCGGACGGCGCTGTAGCCCGCGCGCGCGGCATGGGAGCCGGCATCGGCAGCGGCAAGGCCAGCGGTGGCGCCTGCGGCGCTGGCCGGGGCGGCAGCAAGGTCATGAAGGCCACTTCCGTGTATTGCTTCAGTTGCCGCGCCGGCAGCAGCAGGAAATACAGGCCCAGCGCATGCATGGCCAGGATCAGCGCGACGGCCGCGCCTTTCAGGCTCAAGCCCCGCCGTATGCGCAGGCGCATGGAAGCGGACGGTAGATGGCGGAGCAATGGCATGCGGATTCCTGTGGGCGCCGGGCGCGATGGCCCATTCTAGCGAAACCTGAGCAGAGGCATTAATAAATCCACAAGGTATCGTCCGATGCGCCTTTTTGCGCCAGATTCCGGCACCCTCACTTGCCGCGTGTTGTACAAATGGCGACTTTTTGATCGCTTTCTCACACTTTTCCACGCTATGCGCCGCGCTGGAATATAATGATAATCATTCTCATTAATATCCAGACAACACCATGCGCTCCTTCCACCTCGTCCCTACCCCGTTCGCCCTGGCCGCCTTCCTGCTGGCCAGCGCCGCCGCCCACGCCCAGAACACGCCGGCAGACAACGGCGCGCAAACCATGCCGACCGTTGTCGTCAACGCCTCGGCCGATGCGTCGGCGGAAGGCTTGTCGAAGGCGTATGCGGGCGGCCAGGTGGCGCGCGGCGGGCGCATGGGCATCCTCGGGTCCGTGGACATGATGGATTCGCCATTTGGCAGCACCAGTTATACGCAGCAATTCATTGCCGACCAGCAGGCGCGCAGCGTGGGTGACTTGCTGCAAAGCGATGCGGCCGTGCGCATGTCGCGCGGCTATGGCAATTTCCAGGAAGTGTATGTGATCCGCGGTTTCGCCCTCGATTCGGACGACGTGGCCTACAACGGCCTGTATGGCGTGTTGCCGCGTCAATATGTATCGCCGGAATTGCTCGAGCGCGTGGAAGTGTTCCGTGGCGCCAGCGCCTTCCTCAACGGCGCGGCGCCGGGCGGCAGCGGCATCGGCGGCGCCATCAACCTGATGCCCAAGCGCGCCGGCAACACGCCGCTGACGGAATTGACGGTGGGCATGGAATCGGGCGGCCACGCTTACGCGGCCATCGACGTGGCGCGCCGCTTTGGCGCGAACCAGGAATTTGGCGTGCACGTCAACGCCGCCAAGCGCCAGGGCGAGACCAGCATCCAGCGCGAAGACCACGACGTGGGCATGTTTTCCGTCGGTCTCGATTATCGCGGCCGCGGCTACCGCCTGTCGGCCGATGCCGGCTACCAGAATTTCGATCTGACGGCGCCGCGTCCTTCCGTCAACACGGGCAGCCTGACGGCCTTGCCGGGCGCACCCGATGCGTCGAAGAACTTTGCCCAGCCGTGGAGCTATTCGAAGGAGCACGATGTGTTCGGCACGGCGCGCGCCGAAGTGGATCTGGCCAAGGATGTCGTGGCCTGGGCCGCGTTCGGCAGCCGTTCGACGAAGGAATCGAACAGCCTGGCCCAACCGACGTTGAGCTCGCTCAATGGCGATGCCAGCGTGTACCGCTTCGACAATGCGCGCAAGCAGGAAATCCGCACGGGCGAACTGGGCGTCCGCGGCAAGCTCACGACGGGCGCCGTCCAGCACACCCTGGTGGCCAGCTGGTCCGGGCACTGGAACGAAGCGAAGAATGCGTATGCGATCAGCGACTACGCGGGCTTGCCGACGAATATCTACCGTCCGCTGGACGTGGCCATGCCGCCCACCCTGGCCGCGAACTCGGGCGGCGTGATGAGCGACCCGCGCCTGACGCAAAAAACCATCCTCAGCAGCTACGCCGTGGCCGACACCATGACCTTCCTCGACGACCGGCTGCTGCTGACCGTGGGCCTGCGCCGCCAGCAGATCCGCGACGCCGCGTATGCCTACGGTACGGCCGTACAATATTCCAGCTATGACAAGAGCGCCACCACGCCCGTGGCCGGCATCGTTTACAAGGCCAGCAAGAACGTGTCGCTGTACGCCAACTACATCGAGGCGCTGGTCAAGGGTCCCGTTGCCAGCGGCACCTATTTTGATGGCAAGAATGACGTGCCACTGAGCAACAAGGGTGAAGTCTTCTCGCCCTACAAGTCGAAGCAGAAGGAAATCGGCGTCAAGTATGACGGCGGCAGGCTGGGCATGAGCGCCGCCCTGTTTTCCACGGCCAAGCCTTTGCCTGCCGTGGTCGGTTCGCGCGCCACCCTGTCGGGCGAACAGCGCAACCAGGGACTGGAACTGTCCATCTTCGGCACGCCGATGGCGGGCGTACGCCTGCTGGGCGGCCTGACCTGGCTCGATACGGAACAGCGCAAGACGGACAAGCCGGCCAACAATGGCAACAATGCCATCGGCGCGCCAAAGACACAGCTCAGCGTGGGCGGCGAATGGGACGTGCCCGGCGCGCCCGGCTTGAGCCTGAACGCCCGTACCGTCTACACGTCGACGCAGTATGCGGATCTGGCCAACAGCAAGCAATTGCCATCGTGGACCCGCGTCGACATCGGCGCGCGCTACCTGACGCAGCTGGCCGGTCATGACGTAACCTTGCGCGCGCGCATCGACAACGTGGCCGACCGCAGCTACTGGGCCTCGGCCGTCTCCTCGTTCGACGCCGGCAGCCTGGTGCTGGCCGCGCCCCGCACCTTCGTCGTCTCGGGCAGCGTTGCGTTCTAACTGAGCCTGCATCAGCCTGCGACCAAGCTGTCCCTTCCCGGGGCAGCTTTTTTTTCGCGTGCGCGCCTGTGCCGCAAGCGGCGCTTCGGCGACAATGCCCCCATGAAACGATACCCTGCCCTGCTGCTCTTGCTCTGCCTGTCCCTGCCGGCCGCCGCGCAGAAGCAAGCGGCCTGCCCGTATGCCGCCTGGAAAAGCGGCTTCAAGGGCGATGCGCGGGCGCAAGCCACGTGCTTGCTGCGCCCCGTCAAGTTGTATGCGCGCCTGGGCGAGAGCGCGCCGCTGCCCGAGTTTCTTGCCGCCCGCATCGGCCAGCGCACGGGCATCGCCCCGACCCGGCTGCGCGCCTGGCTGGCACAGCAATCGATCAGCGAAGCGGACGTGGGCGGCGCCGTCGATGCACCGCTGTCGCGCGCCGTGGGCCGGCTGGCCGCGCCCATGGCCCGCTATTTCGTCATCCACGACACCAGCTACCCGAATTTCCTGCTGGAGCCCATTCCCGGCCATATCAACGACGCCAGCTGGGATTTCAACGATTTCAATTTACGTAACCCCGCGCTGGGCGGCGGTCCGAAAGGCCATGTGTACGTGAACCGCCTGGGCGGCTCCCTGGCCGTGCGCGACTTCGGCACGGCCAGCTACGCCAGCAAACTGGAGAAGGACAAGCCGTCGCTGACGGGTCTGTTCCTGCATGTGGAACTGGTGCAGCCGCGCAACTCCGTACCTGGCGGCGGCAAGGGCAACGACGGGCTGGCGCCCGATCCCGGTTTTACGCCTGCGCAATACGAGCGCCTGGCCCTGCTGTACATCGTCGCCAGCGTGCGCAAGGGCACGTGGCTGATCCCCGCCTTCCACGCCGTGCTCGATACAGGCTATGCGAATGGCCATGACGATCCGCAGAATTTTTCGCTGGAGCAATGGGATACAACCCTCGGTCATTTGAGCGCCGTCATGACCGGCGCCGACGCGCCGAATTGAACACCACCCGCACGCCGATTTGGAGGATACTTTAGCTCCCGCCGTTGCACCGCGTGGATGCCGAGCTGTCGATGGAGAGCTGCGATGACCTATGCCTCTGACCAGAAAATGCACGTGCTGGACATGCCCGCCCGTACGCGGCGCATCTTCAGCATGCGCGATGCCGTGCTGACGCAATGGGAACACGAGGTGCGCGCCAAGGTGCGCGGCGCCGACGCCCTGCTGACACCCATCTTGATCAATACCTTGCCCGCCTTCTTCGACAACCTGGCCGAAGCGCTGACACCAGGCTATCCGCGCGACAATGCCACCAGCCATACCAATGCCCCTGCCGTACACGGCAACGAACGGGCGCGCATGACCAGCTATGGCCCGGAGCAAGTGATCCAGGAATACCAGATCTTCCGCGACTGTTTCGCCGATGCGGCCCTCGACGCGGGCGTGCCGCTGCGGCGCCGAGACTGGAAGGTGATCAATGCCTCGATCGATACGGGCATCCGCGAAGCCATCCTGGAATTTACTGCCATGCATGAAAGCTTCCAGCGGCGCATCGCCGCCGGCCTGTCGCATGACATGCGCAATCCCCTCTCCGTCATGCTCAACAGCGCCCAGCTGCTGCAGCGGCGCGCGCAGCAGTTCGACGTGCCGGCCCTGGCGTCGAAAATCATCGAACACGGCAAGCGCCTCGACGACATGATCCAGGAATTGCTCGATACGCTCAGCTACCACCGGGGGCAAAAGCTGCCGCTGGTCTTGCATCGCTTCGATATCCTGCCGCTGGCGCAGCAGGTGGCCGACAGCGTGAATACGGGCCATCCGGGCAAGTGCCAGGTCACGGGCGCGTCCGTCACCGGCTGGTGGTGCGAAAATTCGCTGCGCCGCGCCCTGGAAAACCTCGTGGGCAACGCCCTCAAGTATGGCGACGACGGCCCCATCCATATCCACATCAACACCCTGCGCGAACGCATGATACTCACCGTGCACAACACGGGCAGCACCATCGCCCCGGAGCAGACCGAGCGCATCTTCGAATACCTGCGCCGCGAACACCAGGGCAGCGCGCCCGGCTGGGGCATCGGCCTGCCCTTCGTGCAAAACGTGGCGGAAAGCCACGGCGGCAGCGCGCTGGTCGACAGCGCGCCGGAAACGGGCACCACGTTTACCATCGACCTGCCCATCGATTGCCGGCCCTACGTCACGCCGGACGCCTGACCTTGCCGCCACCTGCCCCAACACCGGCATTTTCCGCGCAGTAACGCACCAATACGGTGCGGATGACGGTTTTACGCCACAAAAATGGTCATTTTTTACATACTTTCGGGTGCGCGGCACTGGCACGATTTCTGCTGAGCTATAGTCAGACACGGCTCAAGGGAAATCACAACATGGCAAATTTTTTCAATGAAATGACTGCAAATGAAGTGGGTACGGACAGCAAGGTACGTGAACACTATCGTGAATTCAGCAACTGGCTGGAGCAGCAATCCCCCGAGACCATCGCCCGCAAGCGGGCCGAAGCCGACCTGACGTTCCGCCGGGTCGGCATCACGTTCGCCGTCTACGGCGACGATGCCGGCACGGAACGCCTGATTCCGTTCGACACCATCCCGCGTATCATTCCCGCCGCCGAATGGGCACAGATGCAGACGGGCCTGGTGCAGCGCGTGCAAGCTTTGAACATGTTCATCCATGATATTTATCATGAGCAAAACATCATCAAGGCGGGCATCATTCCTGCCGAGCAAATCTACAAGAATGCCCAGTACCGCCCGGAAATGCAGGGTATTTCCGTCGCCTCCGACATTTACGCCCACATCGCCGGCGTCGACATCGTGCGCGCGGGCCAGGGCGAATTCTATGTACTGGAAGACAATCTGCGCGTGCCGTCCGGCGTGTCCTACATGCTGGAGGACCGCAAGATGATGATGCGGCTGTTCCCGGAACTGTTCGCGCGCAACCGCATCGCGCCCGTCGACCATTACCCGGACATGCTGCTCGACAACCTGCGCTCCGTCGCACCGATGGGCGTCGATGACCCCACGGTCGTCGTCATGACGCCGGGCATGTACAACTCCGCCTATTTCGAACATGCATTCCTGGCCCAGCAGATGGGCGTGGAACTGGTGGAAGGCAAGGATCTGTTCGTCAACGACAACTCGGTGTACATGCGCACGACGCGCGGCCCCAAGCGAGTCGACGTGATCTACCGCCGCGTGGACGACGATTTCCTCGACCCGCTGGCTTTCCGCTCGGACTCGTCCCTGGGCGTGCCGGGCCTGCTGTCCGTCTACCGCGCCGGCCGGGTGACCCTGGCCAACGCCATCGGCACGGGCGTGGCCGACGACAAGTCGATCTACCCGTTCGTGCCCGACATGATCAAGTTTTACCTGTCGCAGGAACCGATACTCAACAACGTGCCCACGTACCAGTGCCGCAAGAGCGCCGACTTGTCCTACGTGCTGGCGAACCTGGCGAAACTCGTCGTCAAGGAAGTGCATGGCGCGGGCGGCTACGGCATGCTGGTGGGGCCGGCCTCGAGCGCCGCGCAGATCGAGGACTTCCGCCAGCGCCTGCTGGCCAATCCGGGCGGCTACATCGCCCAGCCAACACTGGCCCTGTCCGCCTGCCCCACCTATGTCGAGGCCGGCATCGCGCCGCGCCACATCGATTTGCGTCCGTTCGTACTGTCCGGCAAGACGATTTCCATGGTGCCCGGCGGCCTGACCCGCGTCGCGCTCGGCGAAGGTTCGCTGGTGGTCAACTCGTCGCAAGGGGGCGGCACCAAGGATACCTGGGTACTGGAAGCCACATCCGTTTTTGCAGGAGAGAAAACATGCTGAGCCGCACCGCCGATCATTTGTTCTGGATGGCCCGCTACACGGAGCGGGCGGAAAACACGGCGCGCATGCTCGACGTCAACATGCAAACGGCGATGCTGCCCCAGTCCGAGCAGGACGCGGAGCAAGGCTGGCGCGCCACCCTGGGTATTTCCGAGCTGCAAAGCGCCTACGACCATAAATATGGCCGCTTCCACACGCGCGACGTGCTCGACTTCATGGTGCGCGACCCGAACAACCCGTCGTCCATCTTCGCCTGCCTGACGGGTGCGCGCGAAAACGCCCGCGCCGTGCGGGGGACTTTGACGACGGAAGTGTGGGAAATCCAGAACGCCACCTGGCTCGACATGCAGAAGCGCTTGAAAAGCAATCTGCTGGAAACGGACCCTAGCCAGTTCTTCGAATGGGTCAAGTACCGCTCGCACCTGTCGCGCGGCGTGACCCTGGGCACCATGCTCAAGGATGAGGCCATCCATTTCATCCGCCTCGGCACCTTCCTGGAACGGGCCGACAACACGGCGCGCATCCTCGACGTGAAGTTTCACGGCGCGCGCGACACGTCGAAAGACATCACCCAGCGCGATTTTTACTACTGGGCGGCCCTGCTGCGCTCCGTGTCCGGCTTCGAGATCTACCGCAAGGTCTACCGCGATGTGATCACCCCGGCACGGGTGGCGGAATTGCTGATGCTGCGCGGCGACATGCCCAGGTCGCTCCTGGCCTGCATGGATGACGTGGTGGAAAACCTCAAGCATATCCGCAACGATGTGTCGGCTGATACGGAACGGTTTGCGGGCAAATTGCACGCAGAACTAAAATTCGGCCACATCGACGACATCATGAAGGCGGGCTTGCACCTGACGCTGACGGAGTTTCTGGAAAACATCTATGACCTGGGCAACCGGGTCAGCCGCGACTTCCTCGTTCCCTTGGCGGCCTGATGCAGCTCACCATCCGCCACGAAACCCATTACGCCTACAGTGCGCCGCTGGCCTACACCATCCAGCAGCTGCACCTGACACCGCGTATCGAGCCGCAGCAGCGCGCCCTGTCCTGGCAAATCACGACGCCGGGCCAGTGCCACGCCTACACGGATGCCTACGGCAACTTGTCGCACATGCTGACGATTAACGGTAGCCATCACTCCCTGAGCCTAGTGGCGCATGGCGTGGTGGAAACCATCTACCCGCACAAGGGACGGCTGAACCTGATCGACACCTTGTCGCCCTTGCTGTTTACCATGCCGACGCCGCTGACGCAGGCCGATCCCGCCATTCTCGACCTGGCTGCCGCCAGCCTGCCGGACCGGAGCGTGACGGCGGGCACGGGCCATCTGCTGCGCCTGGCCGAGCACATCGTCGGCAAGGTCGCGTATGAAAGCGGCGCCACCATGGTCACCACCACGGCCGGCGACGCGCTGGCCCTGGGACGCGGCGTATGCCAGGACCACGCCCACCTGTTCCTGGCCTGCTGCCACGCCTGGGGCATCCCGGCCCGCTATGTGTCCGGCTATATCGATCCGGGTACGACGGGCCATGCGGCCAGCCATGCCTGGGTCGACGCATGGGTCGAAGACACGGATTTCGCGGGCTGGGTCAGCATCGACGTCACGCATGCACGGCTGATGACGGATGCGTATTGCCGCCTGGCCATCGGGCGCGATTACGATTCGGCGGCCCCCGTGCGCGGTGTGCGCCAGGGTGGCGGCACGGAAACCTTAAGAGTCGATGTGCAGATCGTGCCCGTGTAAACAGGCAGGAATGAGGCTGGCCGGGCCTTGCCAGCGGTATGCCGGGCCCGGCTGGTGTAAAATGCTTCCCCTTTTGATTTGATTTACGACGATGACTTATTGCATAGGCATGCGCCTGAACGAAGGCCTGGTCTTCCTGTCCGACTCCCGCACCAACGCCGGCGTGGACCAGGTGGGCACCTTCCGCAAGATGAGCGTGTTTGAAAACCCGGGCGACCGCATGCTGGTCCTGATGACGGCCGGCAATTTGTCGATCTCGCAGGCGATCCGCCAGATCGTTTCCGAACACGTCGATGCGGATGGGCGCAGCATCTGGAATGTGGCCAGCATGTACGATGCGGCCCGCATCGTGGGCGAAGCCGTGCGCACCGTGCACCTGCGCGAAGCGAAGGCCCTGGCCGACTGCGGCATCGATTTCAACGTCAGCATCATTCTGGGCGGCCAGATCGGCGCCGAGCGCTGCCGATTGTTCCAGGTGTATTCGGCCGGCAATTTCATCGAATCGCACGATGAAAACACGTATTTCCAGATCGGCGAAGCGAAATATGGCAAGCCCATCATCGACCGCGTCGTCAACCCGTTCACGCGCCTGGACGAGGCGGCCAAGTGCGCGCTGATCTCCATGGATTCGACTCTGCGTTCGAACATTTCCGTCGGCTTGCCGCTCGACCTGCTCGTTTACGAGACGGGCAGCCTGGCCGTCACGCGCTTTGTCACCATTGATGAAAAGAACCAGTATTTCCGCATGATCCGCGACACCTGGGGCGAACAATTGAAACAGGTGTTCGAAGGCATCGTCGACCCCGTGTGGAATGCGGCGCCCGAGACGACGACGAACGTGCTGTCGTCCGCCAATATGCACAGCAAGCCCGTGCGCGTGGCCATTCCCGAACACGTGAGCCGCGGCGGCCTGACCGTGGCACCGCTGCAATCCTTGGCGCAGCAGTTCAGCGACGACAAGCAGCATTGATCTGCCGCGCACCGCCTGCGCGCGGTGCTGGACAAGTCGCCTTTCGCGTGCTTTTATGGCAATATGGGTTGATATTTAATCCAGATTGACCTGAAAGGCAGGTAGCGCATGGACTTGATCACTTCCGCCGTCGTGGCGGCCATCGGGCATGGCGCGCCCGGCCATGCGCCCGAAGCCGTCGCCAGCCACTATGAGCGGCTCAAGCAGGCCATCGCCAAGTTCGACAGCGCCGCCGCCATCCTGGCCGCCATCGCCGCGCTGGAAGCCGAGCCTGCCAATACCCAGCTGCAACTGGCCCTGTCGGCCGCCCTGTCCAGCGCCAAAGTGCCGGACGACATGGAAACCCTGTTTGCCGCGCAAGGCTTGCTCGATGCGGTGCAGCGGCCTTTGCCCCAGGCACCCGACGTGGAAGCGGCGCCCGCCCCGGCCGATAAAAGCGCCGTCGTGTCGAATTATGCGGTAGTCAAAGTATATTTCGCCACGGACCGCCAGCGCGACGTGGGCAAGCCGCCGGCCCAGCGCTTCAGCGGCGAACGCAACATCCTGGGCGGCAATGGCCCGCTCAGCTATGGCAGCTGCGACATCAGCATCCCCCGCGACCACCGCATGGGCCAGCTGGAATCGCCGTCGCTGTGGCGCCTGGAATTTCGCGACGACCCGGCCAAGCACGTGGTGGTGCTGTCCGCCGAGGTGCAGGACCGCGACAACTTCTTTGCCGCACTCAAAACCCAGATCCGCGCCTCGGCCGATAAAAGCGCCTTTCTCTTCGTGCACGGCTACAACGTGAGTTTCGAGGATGCGGCGCGGCGCACGGGACAGATGGCCTACGACCTCGGTTTCGATGGCGCGCCCGTGTTCTACAGCTGGCCGTCGCGCGGCGGCGTGGCCGGCTACACCATCGATGAAAACAATATCGAATGGAGCACGCCCCACATGACGGCCTTCCTGGCCGACTTTCTCGCCAGCACGGAGGCGGCGCAAGTCTATCTGGTGGGCCACAGCATGGGCAGCCGTGGCCTGGCGCGGGCCGTGGCCGACTTGCTGGCCGCGCAGCCGCAGCTGGCGCAAAAGATCACGGAAATCATCCTGTCCGCACCCGATATCGACGCGGCCATCTTCAAGCACGATATCGCGCCGAAACTGGCCGGCGCGCGCAACCCCGTCACCTTGTATGCCTCGTCGCAAGACCTGGCCCTGGCCGCCTCGAAGGCCGTGCACGGCTACGCGCGCGCGGGCGACAGCGGCGCGGGCATGCTGATCGTGGCCGGCGTGGAAACCATCGACGCCACCGGGGTCGACACGAGTTTCATGAAACACACGTATTTCGCGGAAAAGCGCTCCGCCCTGTCCGACATGTTTTATCTGATACGCAACCATGTGCGCGCCGACCAGCGCTTTCTCGACCCCGTCGACACGGCGGCCGGCCGCTATTGGACGTTCAAACCGTGACGCCGTTCCATCCGGTGCGGCACGCATGCTAAGATACGGCCCAGAGGGTGGCAACGGGCACGGCGATGACGCCGCCAGCCGATCCCCCGCAAGCAGGCCTATCATGTTGACATCATCTTCTACACCGCAAGCCGAATCGCTGATCCGCAACACCAACGCCCGCGTCACCAAGACGCGCGTGAAGGTGCTCGACTTTTTAATGGCGCAAAGCCGTTCGCTGACCCACCATGAAATCCAGCAGGCGCTGTCGCAGGACAGCGATATCGATTCCGTCACCCTGTACCGGGTGCTGGAATGGCTGACGGAAAATGAACTCGTGCACCGCATCGCGGGCACCGACCAGGTATGGCGCTTCAGCGCGGGCGCCGGCCACCAGGCGCACGAGCACGCGCACTTCCAATGCACCAAATGCGCGAACGTCACCTGCTTCAATGAAGTCAAGCTGCCGCCGCCCGTGCTCTTGCCGGAAGGCTTCAGCGGCGGCGAAGTCGATTACCTGATCAAGGGCCTGTGCCCGCGCTGCAAATAGCGGTGTCACTTCAGCAGCAAGGCCAGGTGATGCTCGTCATGGAACAGCTCACCGACGCGCATCGAGCGCGGCTCCGTGCCATACGCGATAAATCCCAGCGATTCATACAGCCGCAAGGCGGCATTGTTTTCCGCATTCACGCTCAAGTGCACTTGCATGATGGCAGGGTCGCGTTCGGCCTGTTCGATGCAGGCGTTGACGAGCCGCCGCGCCACGCCCTTGCCCCGCTGCGTCACGTCGACGAACACGCCCCATAACAATGCCTTGTGCGACAACTGGCGCATCTTTTCGCGCTGCAATCCGGCAAAACCGACGAGACGATCGCCATCGAAGGCGCCAAAGCCGCGCTGAAAGGCGCCGCCGGCAATGCGCTGCGCATGTTCTTCCGGCGTACGGGCCAGCTCGTCTTCCCGCGACGAAGAAAACGAGCTGGGCGAATCGAGGATGGCGCGCAGGCGCAGCGCGCAAAAGGCGGGGGTGTCGGCTGGCGTCAGCAGGCGGATGACGATCTCGGGTGCGGGCATGGTGGAATCCGGCAGTTTTTTCCCATTATACCCACGCCTCCAGCTCAGGCACGCACGCGGCGCAAACCCAGCAAAGTCCAGCCGTACAGGGCCGCCATCAGCAGCACCATGGCCGCGCCCAGGGCCGCCGTCCAGCTTTCCGGCAGCGACCACGCGGAGTCAAACTTGCCGGCCGCCATGTATCCAGCCATCGCCACGCAGATGGCGACGATGGGCCAGCCCAGGCGGCGGCGGAAGGCGCGCACGATCTCCACCTGCCCCGTGCGCATGACTTTCGCCGTGACCCAGCCATCGAAGGTATCGGTCACGCCCATGCCGACGGCGAACACGAGGCCGGTGAGCAAGGCCGGCTGCATGCCGCCCAGCGCGACGGCCGCGTAGCCCCAGGCGGCCGCCTGCAGGGCAGTGTCGAAGACGAGGGCGAACAGCATGCCGACGAGGATGGCGGCGAGCGGTCCCGAAGCGCCCCGCAGCGCCCGCGGCAGCAGCCGGCCGCGCACCTCGGCCAGTTGCGCGCCGGCCAGCAAGCTGCGCGCATTCATGCCGGCGATGAGCAATAGCAAGGCGATGGGCAGCCATTCCAGCCAGCCGAATACTGCCTCCGACGGTGTAAATTGCTGCGACGCGACGGCGGCGACAGCGACGATGGCCAGCACGGTGACGCCATGCCCCAGCGCAAACAGCGCGCCCATCCATGGTGCCCAGCGCGGCGCGGCGGCCTGGCTGCGCAAGGTCAAGCCATCGACGGCGGCCAGGTGATCGGGTTCCAGCCCATGCCGCATGCCGAGCAGGAAAATCAGCGCCAGGGCGGGCAAGCCCGCTTCCACGCTCATGCCGCCACCTCGCTTACGCTGGCCGTCACGCAACGGTCCAGGCCGCGTATCAGCATATCCTGCGGCAAGTCGCGGCCGATAAAGATGATCTTGCTGGCGCGCGGTTCGCCGTCGCGCCACGGCGCGCCCAGCTCCGAGCCCATCAGCATGTGCACGCCCTGGAATACGGCGCGGCAATCCAGGTCGGCCACGTACAAAATGCCCTTGTAGCGCATCAGCTGGGTACCGAACAGCTGCACCACGGCATCGAGAAAATTTTCCACCTGCAGCAGATCGAGAGGCTGGGACTGGTGGTAAACGAACGATTGCACGCCATCGCCATGGCGGTGTCCCAGTTCTCCCAGGAAATCCGGCTCCAGCTCGACGATGGCGTTCAAGTTGAAGCCGCGAATATTCAGGATGTCGCGCAAGGGCACATTGCCAAAGCGCACTTTCTGTATGCTGGCGCGGCCATTGATGGCGACCAGGCGCTGGCGCAACGCGGCCAGCTCTTCCTTGCTGACCAGGTCCGTCTTCGACAACAGGATGCGGTCGGCAAAGCCCACCTGCTCCTGCGCTTCCTTGTGCGCCGTCAATTGCTGCTGCGCGTGGCGCGCATCGACCACCGTCAGGATGGCGTCGAGCATGTAGTACTCGCTGACGGAGGGCTCCGCAAAGAAGGTTTGCGCCACGGGCCCGGGCGCGGCCAGGCCCGTCGTTTCGATGATCACGTGGTCGAAGGCAATGGTTCCTGCCGCGCGCCTGGCCTGCAGTTCACCGAGGATGCGGATCAAGTCGCCTCGCACGCTGCAGCAGATGCAGCCATTGTTCATTTCCACAATCTGCTCGTCGCTATCTTGCACCAGCAAGCCATGGTCGATGCTTTCGGCGGCGAATTCGTTTTCGATCACGGCGATGCGCACGCCGTGATCGCCCTGCAATATGCGCTTGAGCAAGGTGGTTTTCCCGCTGCCGAGAAAACCCGTGATGATGGTAACGGGGATCAGTTCTGTCATAGTGCTTTCCTGTCGGTGGTTAATCTTCGAGTTCTTCCATGCGCTGCCATTGCGGGAACGGGTCGGCCAGCTTGCGCCAGGCGGCCATGCCCTGGCGCGTTTCCGTGTAGTTGAGTTGACATTTCTTCAAGTCCGCCTCGATCGCGGCTTGGTCCATGTCCTGGCCGATGAAGACGAGTTCCTGGTAGCGGTCGCCATATGTCTCGTTCCAGCCCGCGTTAACTTCCGCCAGCGAGGCCGCATCCGTTGGCCAGCGCTCCTTCGGCACGGACGCCCACCACAGGCCCACGGGTTCGATATTCATCAGCTTGCCCGCGCCGGACAGGCTGGCCACCCATTCGGGGCGGCTGGCCAGCCAGAAATATCCCTTGCTGCGCACCACGCCCTTGATCGGCTGGGCAATGTAGTCGTGCAGGCGCTGCGCGTGGAACGGCTCTTTCGCGCGATAAACAAAACTGCTGATGCCATAGGTGTCCGTTTCCGGCGTGTGGATGCCGGCCAGCTCCTGCGCCCAGCCCGGCATGCTGGCCGCCTGCTCCAGGTTGAACAGATTCGTGCCCAGGATGGCGTCGAGCGGCACGACGGACTGGTTCGTTTCGATGATGCGCGCGCCGGGATTCAACGCCTTGATGACGGCCAGCACGCGCAGGCGCTCGGCCGCATCGACCATGTCGACCTTGTTGAGGACGATGACATTGGCAAACTCGATCTGTTCCGTCAGCAAGTTGGCCAGCTGGCGGTCGTCGCCCTCGCCCGCCGTCTCGCCGCGCTGCTCCAGGCTGTCTTCGCTGTGGAAATCGTTGAGCAGGTTGGCGCAGTCGACCACGGTGACCATGCAGTCGATCTGCGCCACGTCGTTCAGGCTGTCGCCGTGCTCGTCCTCGAAGTCGAAGGTGGCGGCGACGGGCATCGGTTCGCCCACGCCCGTCGATTCGATCAACAGGTAATCGAAGCGGTCTTCCGCAGCCAGGCGCCGCACTTCCAGCAACAGATCGTCGCGCAGGGTGCAGCAGATGCAGCCGTTCGACATTTCCACGAGTTTTTCTTCCGTGCGCGACAAAGCCGCGCCGGCCGCTTCGGCACTGTCTTTCACGAGCGAGGCATCGATATTGACTTCGCTCATGTCATTGACGATGACGGCCACGCGCTTGCCTTCGCGGTTGCGCAGTATGTGGTTGAGCAAGGTGGTCTTGCCGGCGCCGAGAAAGCCGGACAGGACGGTGACGGGGAGTTTGCGCTGGGCCATGGGTATCTTTCGGATGAGCAATTAAGGGAGGCAATGGACCTTGGATTTTAAATGCAAGTCGATTGCGTTTGAATTATAATGCAGCTTAGTTGCATTTGTGCGGCAATCTTTGCCGGCCTGACTCCCGAAAGAATTCCATGCTCCACCTCGCCTCTTTGACCTATGGCTATGACCATGCCAGCCCCGTACTTGATATCGACGCCTTCCACTTGCCCGCCGGGCAGCACGCGCTGCTGCTGGGGTCGTCCGGCTCCGGCAAATCGACCTTGTTGCATTTGCTGGCGGGCATCCTGGCGCCCCAGGCGGGCCGCCTTGAGGTGGCGGGCCGGTCCCTGCCCAGCCTCACGCCGCGCCAGCGCGACAGCTGGCGCGGCCGCACCATCGGCTTGCTGCCCCAGCAACTGGCGCTGGTGCCCAGCTTGAACGTGCTCGACAATGTCTTGCTGCCCGCCTACGCCAGCGGGCAGCGGCCCGATCCGGCCCGCGCGGCCAGCCTGCTGGGCCAGTTGGGCCTGGCCAACAAGCTCGATACCTACCCATATGCTTTGAGCGGCGGCGAACGCCAGCGGGCCGCCATCGCGCGCGCCATCGTCATGCGCCCACGGCTGATCCTGGCCGACGAGCCGACGGCCAACCTCGACGACGCCGCCTGCACCGCCGTCGTGCATCTGCTGGCCAGCCAGGCTGAGCAAGTTGGCGCCTCGCTGGTGATTGCCAGCCATGACGCCAGGGTACTGGCCGCCATGCCCGACGCGCTCGTGCTGCGCCTGCCCCGCTCCAGCTCCAGAGTGGTGGCATGAACGCGGCCACCCTGGCCTGGCGCGCCCTGCGCCACAAGCCGCTGGCGTCCAGCCTGAATCTGCTGCTGGTGGCCATCGGCATCGCCATGATGACGTTCATTCTTGGCGTATCCAGCCAGCTGGAAGAACACGCCGAACGCGACGCGCAAGGCATCGACCTCGTGGTGGGCGCCAAGGGCTCGCCCTTGCAACTGATCCTGTCGTCCGTGTATCACGCCGATATTCCCACCGGTAACATCCCCGACAGCGCGCTGGCTGCGCTGGCCGCGCAGCCGCTTGTGCAATCGGCGATCCCGCTTGCGCTGGGCGACAATTTCCACGGTTTTCGCATCGCCGGCAGCACCACGGCGCTGCTCGACCATTACGGCGCGCACCTGGCACAAGGCAAGTTGTTCACGCAACCGATGCAAGCCGTGTTCGGCGCCCAGGCGGCCCGTGACACGGGCGCCACCCTCGGTGCCCGCTTTGCCGGCTCGCACGGGCTGGCGGCCGGCGGCGAAGTGCACGAGCACGCGCCCTACACGGTGACGGGCATTTTGGCGCCCACGGGCACCGTACTCGACCGATTGATCGTCACGCCCGTCGCTTCCGTGTGGCAAGTGCATGAAACGGACCCCGACGAATCAGCGGCAACTGCGCCCCATCGCGAATTGACGGCCGTGCTGGTGCAATACGCGTCGCCCCTGGCCGCCATCAGCCTGCCGCGCTGGGTCAATGGCCAGCCGCGCCTGCAGGCGGCCCAGCCCGCTTTCGAGGCGGCACGGCTGTTCAATCTGCTGGGCGTGGGCATCGATGTGTTGCGGGCGATAGCCGCCGGCGTGCTGCTGGTGGCGGCCCTGTCGCTGTTCGTGGCCCTGTATGGCGCACTGGAAGAGCGCAAGACAGACCTGGCCATCCTGCGCACCCTGGGCGCCTCGCCCGGCAAACTGCTGCGTTTGCTGCTGGCGCAAGGCTTGCTGCTGTCACTGACGGGCGCGGCGCTGGGCTGGCTGCTGGGCCATGCCGGTGTTGGCCTGCTGGAATCGATGCAGCAACTGAATCTGCAAGCGTGGCACATCGCGCCCGGCGAAGCGTGGCTGCCCGTCATTGCCGTGGCGGTGGGACTGCTGGCCGCCGCCATTCCCGCCGCGCGCGCCTACCGCACCGATATCGCCGCCACCCTGGCGCGTCCCTGAAAGGAAACGAACATGCTGAAAATCATGCTATTGAGCGTTGGACTGTTGTTGGCCGGCTCTGCCTGCGCCGCCCCCGCCGACGAACCACCGTCGTTCTTCGCTCCGTTGACGGACTTGCCCGGCGTCGTGTCGTGGAAACTGCTGGGCAAGGCCACCACGGTCAAGGCGAAAAAGGGCCGCATGGTGCCGAAATACACGCCGGAAATCAGCGCGCTCGACAATACGGACGTGAAAGTGCAAGGTTTCATGATGCCCTTGGAGCCGGGCCAAAAGCAGAAACACTTCCTGCTGACCGTCACCTCGGCCAGCTGCCCATTTTGCCTGCCGGCCGGCCCAGAAGGCGTGGTGGAGATCAAAAGCCGCACAGCCGTGAAATTCAGCTATGCGCCCTTCATCGCGCAAGGCAAGCTGAAGGTGCTGGCCAGCGACCCCATGGGCTTGTATTACCGCATGACGGACGCGGCCGTGGTGCCGCAATGACGCGCTGGCCGGCGCTATTGCTGTTGCTGGCCGGCCATGCGGCTGCCGCGCCGCTATCCTTCGACTTGGCCCGGCTCGATGGCGATGGCCAGCTAAAACTCAGCCAGTTCGAGAACCAGCCAGTGGTGCTGAACTTCTGGGCCAGCAACTGCCTGCCCTGCATCCGGGAGTTGCCGATATTGCATGCCCACGCCGCCAAGCAGCCAAAACTTCCCTTCATCGGCATCGCCATCGACACGCGGGCGGCCGCGCAAGCGTTCCTGCGGCAGCACCGGGCCAGCTATCCCCAAGCCTTGGCTTTACCCGCCTTGCTGCCCATCTTTGGCAATCAAATCAAGGGCTTGCCATACACAGTGATCCTGACTTCTCAACATCGGATCTGCACGCGGCGCCTGGGGCCCGTCGATGCAGCCTGGCTAACCAAGGCCGTGGCCGCCTGCGCGTAAGCCTGTATCCATGCGCTTAGTACGACTGTCATCGCCGCGTCACATGGCGGCGTTACAGTCGCGTCCTTTGAATCTCTGCGAGGGCGGTAATGAAAACAAATAGGGTCATGCTGGCGGCGCTGGCAAGTGCGGGTCTCGTTGCTTGCAACGGCAGTTCGAATACAGCTCCGGCCATTCCCGAGGGCACGACGGTCACCGTGGCATTGCTGGAAACCACCGATATCCACTCGAACGTGTTGAGCTATAACTACTATGCGCTGGCCGAAGACACGAGCCTGGGCCTGGAACGCACGTCGACCCTGATCCAAGCTGCGCGCGCGGAAAATCCGAACAATGTGCTGCTCGACGATGGCGACGTCATTCAGGGCACCTTGCTGGCCGACTTGCAAGCCGTTGCCGCGCCCGTACCGTGCTCCGGCACCCTGGCCGTGCATAAAGCCATGAACGCGCTGAAATACGACGCGGGCGGCATGGGCAACCATGAGTTCAACTACGGCTTGCCCTACCTGAGCCAGATCACCAACACGGATTTCGGCATTCCCGGCGTGGCCAAGCCGTCGGGCACGTGCGGCGCGCCCGCCTTCCCTTCCGTGCTGAGCAATGTCGTCGGCGTGGCCAGCGGCAAGCCCATCTTCCAGCCCTACACTGTGCTGCCCCGCGATTTCGCCGCCACGGCGCCCGATGGCAGCAAGCTGACCGTCAAAATCAATGTGGGCGTGCTGAGCTTTGTACCGCCGCAAATCCTCGAATGGGATCAAAAAGTGCTCGCTGGCAAGGTCAGCGTGACGGGTGTGCAGGAAGCGGCAAAACAGTACGTGCCGGAGTTGCGCAGCAAGGGCGCCGACCTCGTCGTGGCCCTGTCGCATGGCGGCCTGGACACGAGCGCCTACAGCCCGAAGATGGAAAACGGCAGCTATCATTTGACCACCACGGGCATCGACGCGCTGATGATCGGCCATTCCCATTTGATCTTCCCGAAAGGTAAAGAGACGGGTGCGGCCGCGCTGGACGCCTCGTTTGCCGCCTTCCCGGTCAGCGCCAAGATCGACGCCGTCAACGGCTTTGTGAACGGCGTGCCGACCGTCATGGCGCAAAGCTGGGGCCGCCGCCTGGGCATCATCAAGCTGACGATGGTGTATCAAAGCGGCAAGTGGGTAGTGCAGCCGGCCAAGACGACGGTGGAATCGCGCGGCTTCAAGTACACGGATGGCACGACTCTCGTGAAAGCCGATCCGGCCATCGCGCCTCTCGTTGCCACCGAGCACGCGGCCACCATCGCCTACGCCAAGCAGCCGCTGGGCATCAGCACGGATTTCGAGATGTCGGCCTACTTCGCGCTGGTGGGCGACGTGAGCGCCATCCAGCTGGTGAACCAGGCGCAGCTCGACTACGTGAAGAACTTCATCGCCACCAGCATGGACGCCACCTTGGCCAGCTACAAGAATATTCCCGTCATCTCGTGCAGCGCGCCGTTCAAGGCGGGCCGCAACGGACCGTCCGACTTCACGGACGTGGCCGCGGGTGCGACGCCGGCCGCACCGATCGGCTTGCAGGTGCGCAATCCGGGCGACTTGTATTTGTATAGCAATAACAATCTGCAAGCCGTCAAGATCAAGGGCTCGGACTTGAAAGCGTGGCTGGAAACGTCGGCCAAGCAATTTGCCCAGATCGACCCGGCCAGCAGCACCGAGCAGGACCTGGTGCCGACGTATGGCACGATCTATAACTATGACGTGTTCTACGCGGAAAACAATGCGATGACGTACCAGATCGACGTGACGAAAAAACCGGGCAGCCGCATCGTCAACCTCACGTACAAGGGTGCGCCCGTGGCCGACGGCGATGATTTCATCGTTGCCACCAACGACTACCGCGCCGGTGGCGGCGGCGCCGTGCCCGGCATCGACGGCAGCAAGACCATCATCAAGTCGCCCGATGCGAACCAGGCCGTCGTCAGCAACTACCTGGCGTCGCTGAGTACCAAGGGCGGCAAGGTGACCCTGGCGGCCAATGGCAGTGCGCGCAGCTGGAGCTTCGTCAAGACGGCCACGGCCGGTCCCGTGATCCTGCGCTCGGCGCCGGGCCATCTGGCGCTGGCGCAAGGCAGCGGCATCGCCAACGTGGCGGCCGAAGGCGGACTCGACGCCAGCGGTTTCGCCAAGTACCGCATCGACCTGAGCAAATAAGGTCCATGGCCGGAACCGCGGCGGTTCCGGCCTGTCTTGATGAAAGCTGATCCAGATGAAACATCCACTCTCCCTGCCCGCCGTCGTGCTGGCAACGTTCTTGACCGCCTGCCAGTCGTCGCCACCGCCCACGGCGGCGGAAATCGAAGCCGTCGCCATGCATGCGCGCCAGGCAGGCGACCACCAGGCCGAACGCCGTGTACGCAGCTGGGCCAGCAAGGACATGCCCGTCGCCGAACGCGAACTGGCGCTGATTTACCAGGCCCGGCCCGAGCGCCGCGCCGATGCCTTGAGCCTGTTCGAACAGGCGGCCCGCGCGGGCGACACGGAAGCGGCCTTCGAGTTGGGCCAGATGCTGCGCGCGGCTACGCCTGGCCAGGCGTGGCTGTGGTACCGGCAAGCGGCCCAGCAAGGCCATGCGAAGGCGGCCCTGATGCTGGGCTTGCTGGCGGCGAATGGCGAAGGCGTGCCCAAAGACCCCGTGATAGCCGCCCACTGGCTGGCCAGGTCCAGCGAACTGGGCAATCCACACGCCATGTTTTTGCTGTACAACGCCTACCGCGAAGGCCGCGGCGTGCCGCGCGACCCGGCCAAGGGCCATGCGCTGCTGGAAGAAGCGGCCCACCACGAATACCCGCCCGCCATCCAGGAACTGGCCATGACGGTGCAAGCCGACGACGCCCTGCGCGCCGGCCACCTGATGAAGGAAGCGACGGAGCACCGGCATAACAACTGGAACAAGTTTTAAAAACTGGGCAAAAGGCCAGTGGCGTGATCAAAGCCTGCCTTTATATACTTGCAACTTGCAAGCGTGCGGGAGCGGCAGCTACTCAGCGCTTATGATGCAAGGACGCCGCCTGAGCTTGCTCGGGCGGCGCGGCAAGCCATCCCGCATAAAAAAGTTTACACTGGTTTGCATTTTAGAAATTTTACTCTGGACCAGCCCCGGTGAGTGTTCATTCAACCCAGCCAGTGTTTGAGTAGCGCCGGTGCGTCCATTGCTCTGCCTAGCCATGAAAGAAAGAGTCCAATGAAAAAGCTGACCACCGCCTTTGGCGCGCCTGTTCCCGACAATCAGAACATCCAGACGGCCGGTCCACGCGGCCCCGCCCTGCTGCAAGATGTGTGGTTCCTGGAAAAGCTGGCCCACTTCGACCGCGAAGTCATCCCCGAGCGCCGCATGCATGCCAAGGGTTCCGGCGCGTACGGCACGTTTACCGTCACGCACGACATCACGCGCTACACGCGGGCGAAAATCTTCGGCGAAGTGGGCAAGAAAACGCCGATGTTCGCGCGCTTTTCCACGGTGGCCGGCGAACGGGGCGCGGCGGACGCGGAACGCGATATCCGCGGCTTTGCCCTGAAGTTCTACACGGAAGAAGGCAACTGGGACCTGGTCGGCAACAACACGCCCGTCTTCTTCATGCGCGACCCATTGAAATTTCCCGATCTGAATCACGCCATCAAGCGCGACCCGCGCACCGGCTTGCGCAGTGCCAACAGCAACTGGGATTTCTGGACCTCGCTGCCTGAAGCCCTGCACCAGGTCACGGTGGTGATGAGCGACCGTGGCTTGCCGCGCAGCTTCCGCCATATGCACGGCTTCGGCAGCCACACTTTCAGCTTCCTGAATGCGCAAAACGAGCGTTTCTGGGTCAAGTTCACCTTGAAAACCCAGCAAGGGATTCAAAACCTGACGGACGCGGAAGCCGAAGAACTGGTCGGCAAGGACCGCGAAAGCTCGCACCGCGACTTGTACGAAAGCATCGAAAACAAGGATTTCCCCCGCTGGACCCTGTACGTGCAGATCATGCCGGAAAAAGAGGCAGGCACGTATCACCTTAACCCGTTCGACCTGTCGAAAGTGTGGCCGCACGGCGACTATCCGCTGATCGAAGTGGGTGTGCTGGAACTGAACCGCAATGCCGACAACCATTTTGCGGAAGTGGAACAGGCGGCCTTCAACCCGGCCAACGTGGTGCCCGGCATCAGCTTTTCGCCGGACAAGATGCTGCAAGGCCGGCTGTTCTCATATGGCGACGCGCAGCGCTACCGACTCGGCGTCAACCACAGCCATATCCCTGTCAACGCGCCGAAATGCCCGTTCCACAGCTACCACCGTGACGGCCAGATGCGCGTCGACGGCAACATGGGCGGCACCCTAGGCTATGAACCGAACAGCGAGCAGGAATGGGCCGAGCAGCCGGACTTCCGCGAGCCGCCATTGAGCATCGAAGGCGCGGCCGACCACTGGAACCACAGAGTCGACGAGGATTACTATTCGCAGCCGCGCGCCCTGTTCCGCCTGATGACCGCGGCGCAGCAGCAAGCCTTGTTCGACAACACGGCGCGCGCCATCTCGGGCGCGTCAGAGCAAGTCAAGCAACGCCACATCGGCAACTGCACCCTGTGCGACCCCGCCTATGGCGCGGGCGTGGCCGAAGCAATCGGCCGCCTGAGCAAATAAGGCAGGCTGCAAGACTGCATGGAAGGCCTGGCAACAGGCCTTCCATCACAACGCAACGCTCCGCGGCAAGGTGTTCAGGCCCGCTTGCTGCCTACCAGCGCTGGATATCGATCTGGCCCGTGATGTTCGTTTCCACCGGATAGCCCTCGACCTGCGACGGCACGCGCCGCTTGACGGACGAGTCGCGCAGATACACGACGAGCGCTTCCTTGCCCACGGCCGTCTGCCCCACGCTGACGCCTTCCACGCCATCGATGGCCATCAGCGCCCGCTCGTTGCGCCGCTTTGCCGCTTCCAGCCGGCCCTGGGGCGCGGCAGGAGCATATTGCCCCATGCCGTGTCCAAGAGTCTCATCCGGCAAATACGGCATGGCGGCGTCCTCGAAGACGCCATAGGGCGATTGTGCGAATTTACTGTTTGACATGACCCACCCTCCTGATGCCTTCCATGATACACCCGGCCATCGTGCGCCGCAGCGCCGTTCGCCGGGCACATGGCTGCTGCCCCTCATACCATCATCATCGTGCAAAAAACAGCGTTATACAAGGACGAGGCGGCGCGACACCTGCGCCGCGCCGTCTCCTCAAGGGTTCAAGTATACAAATTGATGTCGAGCGCCACCACCACCCGCCGCATCTGGTTGGCAAAGGTGATGTTATTGCCGCCGGCAAACAGCAAACCGACGGGATTGCGCTGCTGGTTCCAGGTCCAGATGGAGGAACCGGAATCGCCGCCCGCGCTGAACGCCCCGCTCACGCCCGTGATGGCGATCTGGTCCTGGAACAGCGCGATCCTGCCGCCGCCGTAATTGACGTTGATGGTGGCGCCCAGGCCCGTGATGCGGCCCTGCGTCAATTGCGTCGTGCGGCCCGACTTGCCGACCATCATGCCCAGCGCGGGCGCCACCAGCGCATTGCTGATGCGGAAGTACGCGGGCACGCCGCCGCTCAGGTAGACCAGTTCGGGACGCACCCTGTCTGGCCAGGCCCAGCCGGTAGCGCAATCGACGAAATTGACGCCACCGCTGAAATTGATGGGCACGAAGCGCTCGAGCACGGCCACCTGGTCTTGGGGACAGCGGCCGCCGTCGATGGGGCCAGGTTGCACGATGCAGTCGTTGAAGACGCCGCCGTTGGAATTGGCCAGCACGTGATTGTTGCTAAGGATCATCAAGCGGCTGTTGCGCGGCGCGCTGCGCCCCACGGCCAGGCAGCCGATGGTGCCGGCCGTGATGCGGAAATGCCCGACCGACACGCCGCCCGGCGCGGGGCGCAAGCGGAAACGGTGCGGCTGCGCATCGATCACGCCCGTGACGACGATGTTGACGGGCACCCTGTCGCTGGACACGGCGCGCACGCCCATGGCGCCCACGATGGCGGCCTTGGCGCGGTCGACGGAAGTGGGCTCGGCCACGTACAGGGTCAGGGCCGGCAAGCCCGGCTCGCCGGACGAGCTGTCGCTGGCGCCCTCGCCCAGGCCGATGGACACGCCCTGGATATTGCCGCCGTCGCTGAAGGCATCGGCCGCGCGCACGCCGGCCGCCTGGGAGATGGACTGGCGCATGCCGTCTTCGATGCTGCGCTTGATTTCCAGCAATTCCATGCTGACACCGCTCAAGGCGTCGGGCACGTCCGAGACGGACGCGCTCTCGATCGTATTGTCGTCTTCGCCGGGGGCGGCAAATTGGCCGACGGCCTCTTCATCGTCCGCGCTTTGTCCCCTGCCGCTACCGCCAGGCGGGGCGCTGAAACCATTCTCGTTGCCAATCATCATGCTCTCCTCGTAGGTCGTTCCGAAACACCAGTGTGGGCTGGCCGCGCGGGCCGGTATTGATCTGGGTTGAACCGCGCCGACACATGGCCGCCCTGTCCCAGCGGGGGCAGCAAGGATAAAAATAGTTCCCTCGTCAAGGTTGAGCCAGATCAGGCGTGCGGGCAGAGGCAGCGCCGTATACTTGGCTGGCAGGCTGGAATTGGGTCTGCTCCACGGCAGCAACGGTATGGATGGGGGAACAATGACGAGCCCTGGTATGACACGCCAATCCGACGACGCGCCTGCGGACCAGCATGCCGGTTTTATGCACGGCATGGCGGCCTGGGCGGAAAAGCACCGCATCAGTCCATGGCGCGGCAGTTTTGCCGACTTCATCGAGCAGATCCTGCCCGGCCGCGCGGCTCTGCTGACGCGCAGCGCGCACCAGTACCTGTGGGACATGATGCGCTGGAACGGCCAGACGGACGATGCCGGACGTTTCCGCTGCCGCCTGTTCGACGACGAGCTGTTCGGCATCGACGAGGCGATCGACCGCGTCGCCGCCTACTTCAAGGCGGCCGCCGCCGGCTCCGAAGTGGGCCGGCGCATGCTGCTGTTGCTGGGCCCGCCGTCGGGCGGCAAGTCGACCATGGTGATCCTGCTCAAGCGGGGGCTGGAAGAATACAGCCACAGCAGCGAAGGCGCGCTGTACGGCATCGCCGGCTGTCCCGTGCACGAATCGCCGCTGCACCTGGTGCCGCACAGCATGCGCGCCGACTTTCGCGCCAGCTATGATGCCGAGCTGCACGGCGAACTGTGCCCCCATTGCCGCGCCCGCCTGGAAGAACAGTACGCGGGCGACTTCCTGCGCATGCCCGTCGAGCGCATCCACCTGTCCGAGGCGGGCCGCTGCGGCATCGGCACGTATGCGCCGCACGATCCCACCACGGCCGACCTGGCCGACCTCGTCGGCTCCGTCGACCTGTCGAAAGTGGCGCAGTACGGCGACGAAGGCGATCCGCGCGCCTGGTCGTGGTCGGGCGCCGTGTATGCGGCCAGCCGCGGCATGCTGGAAATGATCGAGATCCTCAAGGTCAAGCGGGAATTCCTCTACCTGCTGCTGACCCTGACGCAGGAAAAGAATGTCAAGGTGTCGCGCTTTCCCCTGATTTACCTCGACGAAACCATCCTCGCGCACACGAATCTGGCCGAATTTCGCAAATTCCTGCAAGAAAGCGAAAACGAGGCCTTGCTCGACCGCATGGTCATCGTGCAAGTGCCGTACACGCTCAATTACCGCGAAGAAGCGCGCATCTACCGCAAGCTGATCCAGGCGGCCGCGCCCGCCTTCCGCGATGTGCACCTCGATCCGCACGTGCTGCATGCGGCGGCCGTGTTTGCCATCCTCAGCCGCTTGCCTGAGGGCGACGACAAGGAAGCCGAACTGGTCAAGAAACTGCGCATATACGCCGACGAAGACGTCGACGACCTGCAGCATGCCGACATCCGCCGCGTGCGCGAACGCGACAAGGCGCCCGACGAAGGCCTGTCGGGCGTATCGCCCCGTTTCGTCATCAATGCCCTGTCGCACGCCATCATTTCCGCCCAGCGCAACAGCCTGTCCACCATGGACGTGCTGCTGGCCCTGAAAGATGGCATCGAAAGCGATGCGCGCATCGAACCGCGGCGCAAGCGCAAGTGGGTCGATTACCTGGTGCTCACACGCAAGGATTTCTATAACCGCTGGGTCAAGGCTGACGTGCACAAGGCCCTGTTCGTATCGTTCGAGCAGGAAGCGCAAGACTTGCTGAACAAATATCTCGATGAAGTCGAAGCCATGCTCGACAATCGCCAGATCCGCGATCCCATCACCAGCGAAGAACGCCGTCCCGACGAGCGCTTCCTGCGCGCAGTGGAAGAGAAAATCCACATCAGCGACTCGGGCAAGCAATCTTTCCGCCAAGAAGTGGTACGCAAGGCCATGAGCGCCTTCAAGCGGGGCGAGGCGTTTGGCCTGGGCAGCCATGCGCAATTGCACGACGCCATCCAGCAATATCTGTTCGAGCAGCGGCGCGACGTGCTGCGCCTCGTGGGCTCGGCCAAGCGGCCCGATGACGACGTGCGGGCCAGGATCTCCGCCGTCGAACAGCGCCTGGTCGACGAATATGGCTATGACGCCCACAGCGCGCGCGAAGCGCTCAACTACGTGACCACCTTGCTGGCGCAGGAATAGCCATGTCCGCCACGACCTCGCCAGGCAGCGGCAAGCACAATAACCCAGTGGGATCGTCCGCGCCAGCCCTGGCCCGCCCCTGGTACGGGCTGTTCTCGCGTGGCGCGCGCGACTGGCTGCGCCACAACCAGAAAGTGGGCGACGCCGTGCAGGCGCATTTGCCCGAATTGATCGCCACGCCTGACCTGATCGGCGGGCCGCAGCAGCGCACGGTGCAAGTACCCATGCACCTGCTCGAACATGCGCGTTTCCGCCTGGCACCCGCGCGCAACAGCGTAGGCGCGGGCCAGGGTGGCGGCCAGCCCGGCGATATCCTGCGCGCAGCCCGTCCCGCCACCACGGGCGAGGCCGGAATGCAAGGCGAAGGCGGCGATGGCGAGGGAGCCGTGCGCCTGCTGCTCGAGTTTGCCATTGACGATATACTCGACTGGCTATGGGACGCTTTCGAGCTGCCGCACCTGAAACCGCGCCACCTGGGCGCTATCGACGACGTACGGCTCGTGCGTAGCGGCCTGGACCGACATGGCGCCCGTTCGCGGCTGGACCGGCGGCGCACCGTCAAGGAAGCGATCAAGCGGCGCGCCCTGCAAGCGCAACCCGTGCCTTTCACCAATGACGACTTGCGCTACCGCCAGGTGCAGCCACTGCCCCGGCCCAGCACGAATGCCGTCGTGTTTTTCGTGCTGGACGTATCGGCCAGCATGGCGCAGGCCGAGCGCAAGCTGGCCAAATCCTTCTTTTTCTTTGCCTTGCAGGGCTTGCGCCGCAGATATGCGCGCGTGGAAGCGCGCTTTATCGCGCATACGACGCGGGCCTGGGAATTTTCCGAAGCCGAGTTCTTCCAGGTCAATGGCATGGGCGGCACCGTGGCGTCCACCGCCTTTCGCCTGAGCCGCGAATTGCTGCAGGAACACTACGCACCGGGACGCTACAACGCCTACCTGTTCTATGCATCCGATGGCGAGAATTTCAGCGAAGACCGGGGAGCGGCCAGCCTGGCCCTCGGTGAACTGGCCGCCTTGCTCAACTATATGGGCTATGTGGAAACCGTGCCCGGCGTGCCGCGCAGCCTGGAAACGGAAATGCACAGCTTGTTTGCCGAGCAGCAACGGCGCGGCTTGCCCTTGCATAGCAGCATTCTCAGCAGGAATGACGATATCTGGGCGGCTATCCGCACCTTTTTCCAGCACGAGGCGGCCGATACGGAGGAAACGGCATGACGTCTGACACAGCCAACCTGGATGGCTACGCGGCGCGCATCGAAGCGCTGGCGCGGGAACTGGGACTGGAGTTTGCGCCGGTCGAGTTCGAGCTGGTACCGGACAGCTTCATGGCCGAGATCGCCATCTATGGCTTGCCCGTGCGCATGCGCCACTGGTCGTTCGGCGTGCGCTACATCCACCAGCTCGTGCATCAAAAGATGGGCAACTCGCATATGTTCGAAGTCATGTTTCCCGGCGACCCTTGCCATGCCTACATGGCCGAGCACAATTCCGTGGCGGAAAACACCCTCGTCACGGCCCATGTGCTGGGCCACGCCGACTTTGCCAGCCGCAATGCCCTGTTCCTGCGTTTCGGCGCCATGGCGGGCCAGCACATCCTGGAACAAAGCGCGGCGCGGGCGCAGCGTCTCGAAATGGCGCTGCAACGGCACGGACAGGAGCAGGTGGAAGCCGTGCTCGACGCGGCACTGGCGCTGGAACAGCATGTGGACATCCATGCCGAACTGCACCGCCCGCCCTATGCCACGCTATCCGGGCCAGCCGGTGTGGCCGGCACGCAAGACGGGGCCGGCGCAGACGATCCTTTTGCGCGGCGTTACCAGCGCTTGCCCGGTGAAGCGGCCGCGCTGGCGGCGCACGAGGCGGCGCGGGCACGGCTGGCGCAGCGCCCCCTCGTACCGCCGCAGCCCGAATACGATTTACTCTGGTTTATCGCGCAATATGGGCCGGAATTGGCTAACTGGGAACGCGACATTTTCCTGGCCGTGCGCGAAGAGTCGTTTTACTTTTATCCCGTGTACGCCTGCCAAATCATGAACGAAGGCTGGGCCTCTTACTGGCATGCGCGGCTGCTGCGCGAAGCCGACTTCCTGCCGCCGGCCCTGTACCTGTCCGCCATCAAGTCGCACTCGGACGTGGTGCGCCCTTACGCGGGCGAGCACCAGCAGGCGCTGGCCGTCAACCCCTATCACCTGGGTTTTTGCATGTGGGAACACATCATCGAGCGCCAAGGACTGGCGCGGGCGCGCCAGATTTGCCGCGACGACGACGACTGCAGTTTCATTCGCAACTATCTGGATGGTGAACTGGCTGACCGCCTGGGCCTGTTCGTGCATGAAAGCCGCCGCGATGGCGAAACACGAATGGCCAGCCGCGACTTGCTGGCCATCCGCGAAGCCATCCTGGCGCCCAAATACAACTATGGCGCGCCGTGCATCGCCGCCACCCTGCTCAACGACGACGGCAGCCTGGTACTGCGCCACGATCACCAGCGCGACGGGCGCGGCCTCGACCTGGAGCGGGCGGAGCAGGTGCTGGCGTACATCGCCCGCGTCTGGCGCCGTCCCGTCACCCTGCATACGGCCGATTTCCGCGGCACGCCCCGGGTTCTGCGCAGCAAGACCGAAGGCGTACCGGAGCCGCCCGCGTCGCCTGCGTCAACCATGCCGGCAGCGCCGCCTGCGCAACGCTGAATACTGAACCACTGAACGGCAGGCGGTCTGGCGGATATCAGGGTGTACCCGGCAGGCTTGTACCACACGCGTGGCAAGCTTGCCATTCAAGCCCGTTCAGCCTGCTCCACATACCAGGCGATGGTCTGCCGCAAGCCTTGCGCCAGGTTGTGCGTGGGGACATAGCCGAGCAGGCGGGCCGCCTTGGCGATGTCCGCCTGCGAATGGCGCACGTCGCCGGCGCGAAATTCGCCATAGTGCGGCGCCAGCGGCACGTGCTGCGGGCGGGCGGCAAGCAGCATCTGCTGCATGGCGGCGTGCAGCTGCGTCAGGCTGGTGCGGGCGTTGACGGCTACGTTGTAGACCTGGTTGACGGCTGCCGGGTCGGTGCCGGTGGCGGCCAGGATATTGGCTTGCACGGCATTGTGCACGAAGCAGAAGTCGCGGCTGGTGGCGCCGTCGCCATGGATGTGCACGGCCTGGTTATCCAGCATGGCGGCGATCCAGCGGGGAATGACGGCCGCATAAGCGCCCAGCGGATCCTGGCGCGGACCGAAGACATTGAAATAGCGCAGCCCTACCGTCTGCATGGCGTAGCAGCGCGCGTACACTTGCGCATACAACTCGTTGACATATTTGCTCAAGGCATACGGCGACAGCGGCGCGCCGATGTGCTGTTCCACTTTCGGCAGGGCTGGATGGTCGCCATACGTGGCGCTCGAGGCCGCATATACGAAGCGCCGCACGCCCGCGTCGCGCGCGGCGGCCAGCATGTTCAGGAAGCCGCTGACATTGACGGCGTGGCACAGCAGCGGGTCTTCCAGCGAACGCGAGACGGAACCGAGCGCCGCCTGGTGCAGCACAAAATCGACGGCGGCGACGGGGCCGCCCGCACCGGCACGGCCGCGCTCGGCCAAGCTGCCGCTGCTGACGCCGCCGCCAGCGGTCGTATCTGTACCTGCGTCTGCCTCACCATCACCACTGCAGGTGGCCTGCACCGGTGCAGGCGCGCCGCACGCGCGCGCGCATGCCTGCGGGTCGCGGATATCGCCTTCGATGAAGGTGAAGCGCTGCCACGCCTGCTCGCCCACGCTGGCGCGCACCTGTTCCAGGTTGTGGCGGTGGCCCGTCATGAAATTATCGAGGCCGCGCACTTCCTGTCCCAGCTTCAGCAAGGTTTCCAGCAGGTGCGAACCGATGAAGCCGGCCACGCCCGTCACCAGCCAGCGCCGAGGTTCCTTGTTCAGTTGTTCGCAGGCTTGCGCATAGGCGCCGGCAGCCGGATCGCCAGCGGAGGCGCTTCGCGCCGCGTTTGCGGCCCGATCGAAGGTGTCGGCCGCCATCACAGCCGCCACACGTGCAGGCCGCCGTCTTCCAGCGGCCGGGGGTCGAAATGCGATTTGATGTCGATGAAGCAACCATTTTCCAGCACCTTGGCCTGGAAGTCGGCCAGCGGACGGGCCAGCAAGGCCTGGTGCGAGACGGCGCTGATGATGGCCTCTGCCTGCGGCAGCTGTTCCCAGCTTTCCAGCAATAAACCGTATTCTTCCAGCGCTTCGCGGCCATCGGCGACGGGGTCGTGCACGTGCACCTGCACGCCGTACGATTGCAGTTCGTGGATCATGTCGACCACTTTCGAGTTGCGCAGGTCCGGGCAATTTTCCTTGAAGGTCAGGCCCAGCACGTTGACGTGCGAACCTTTCAATTTGAAGCCGGCACGCACCATTTCCTTGATGGTTTTTTCCGCCACGAACTTGGCCATGCCGTCGTTGATGCGGCGCCCGGCCAGGATCACGTGAGGGTGGTAGCCCAGCATTTCCGCCTTGTGCGTCAAATAGTATGGGTCGACGCCGATGCAGTGCCCGCCCACCAGGCCGGGCCGGAACGGCAGGAAATTCCATTTCGTGCCCGCCGCCTGCAGCACTTCCAGGGTGTCGATGCCGATGCGGTCGAAGATGATGGCCAGTTCGTTCATCAGCGCGATGTTCAGGTCGCGCTGCGTGTTTTCGATCACCTTGGCCGCCTCGGCCACCTTGATGCTCGACGCCCGGTGCACGCCCGCCTCTACCACGCCTTCGTACAGGGCGGCCACCTGGTCCAGGGTGGCGTCGTCGTCGCCCGAGACCACCTTGCGGATGCTGTGCAGGGTATGGTCCTTGTCGCCGGGGTTGATGCGCTCGGGTGAAAAGCCCACATGAAAGTCTTCCTTCCAGCGCAGGCCCGAATGCTGTTCGAGGATGGGGATGCAGATTTCCTCGGTGGCGCCCGGATACACGGTGGACTCGTAGATGACGATGACGCCGCGCCGCATGTGCCGGCCGACGGCCGCGCTGGCGCCGGCCAGGGCCGAGAAATCAGGATTGTGCGCGCTGTCGACGGGCGTGGGCACGGCCACGACGATGAAATCGGCCAGTTCCAGCTCGGCCGGATCGCAGCCGACGCTCAGCCATTGCGCCGCGCGCAGCTGTTCCGTGCTGACTTCACCGGTCGGGTCGACATGGCTGCGGTAGCTTTCCACCTTGCGTGCCGATAAGTCAAAGCCGATCGTGCGCTGGCGCATGCCAAACGCCACGGCCAGCTGCAAGCCCACATAGCCGAGCCCCACCACGGCCACCACGCCGCCCTTGCCAATCACCTTGCTATTCGCGTTGCTATCCACCTTGCTGTCCATATGCATGTGCTCCGAATGGTTGCGGCACGAGCATCGCCGTCCGGGAAATTCTACGGTTGCCAATCGGGCCATTCTTGAGCGGGAACAAGAAACACGGGCCGGCGGCCAGCATGCGCGCGGACAATCAGCGGCTTGTTGAGCGCAATCAAGGAGTCCGGCGGCCATCTTTTTAAGCTAGGCCATGCCCATCGCCCATCGCGAATCGGCTAATCGTCCACGCACGCCGCTACCGGAGATTTCCATGGCCTTTACCCTGCCCCGCCCTTTCCCTGGCCTGCCGGCCGCCGCGCTGTGCTGTACTTTGCTGCTGCCCCTGCTGACGGCTTGCCACGGCACGCAGAGCAGCGAAAGCCTGCTGGCCGACGCACAGCAGTACCGCCAGAAAGGCGAAGCGCGGGCCGCCATCATCCAGTTGAAGAACCTGCTGCAAAAGGAGCCGGACAATGCGGCCGCCCGCTTGCTGCTGGGCAGCATCTATATCGACACGGGCGAAGCGCTGTCTGCCGAGAAGGAATTGCGCAAGGCAAAGTCGCTGGGCCTCGCATCGCAGCAAGTGATGCCACTGCTGGGCAAGGCCTGGCTGATGCTGGGCCAGTTCGACAAGGTACTGGCCGAGATTGCCGATGATGCGGCGCAGCCCGCCAGCATGCTGGCCCTGCGCGGCGATGCCTTGCTGGCCCTGGGCCGCCAGGACGAGGCGCACGCCCTGTACTCGCGCCTGCTCGAAGCCCATCCCGACCAGGTCGAGGCATTGCTGGGCCTGGCGCGCCTGTCGGCGCTCGACCACCAGGTGCCGGCGGCCGAGCTGCTGCTGGCGCAAGCCTTGAAAACCGCGCCCGCCAACCTCGACGCCTTGCGCCTGCAGGGCGACCTGCTGCGCCTGCAAGGCAAGAACGGCCCGGCGCGGCTCGCCTACATGCAGATCCTCAAGATAAAACCGGACAATACCCAGGCGCACATCGACCTGGCCAACCTCGATATCGTGGAAAACCGCTATGCGGAAGCGTCGGCCCAGCTGGCCACGGCGCGCAAGACGGCGCCCAACAGCCTGGGCCTGCTGCAAGCCCAGGCGCTGCTCGATTTTCGCCAGGGCAAGAACAAGGCGGCCCTGCAAGCCTTGCAGCTGGTGCTCAAGGCGGCGCCCGACCACATGCCGTCCATCCTGCTGGCCGGCGCCGTGCAACTGGCGCTCGGCTCGCCGCCGCAGGCGGAAAACTATTTGCGGCGCTTCCTGGCCGTGTATCCCAGGCATTTGTATGCCGTCAAGATGATGGCGTCGATCGAATTGATGCGTGGCAAGACCGACGCCGCCATCGATTTGCTGCAACCGATGCTGGCCGCCTTCCCGGAAGACGTGGAATTGCTGTCGCTGGCCGGAGAAGCCCACTTGCGCGCGCGCCGCTACGACAAGGCGACCGCGTATTTCGAACAGGCCAGTACCCTTGCGCCGGACACGGCCAAGCTGCATGCGGCGCTGGGCATCAGCCGCCTGGGCATGGGAGAGAACAGCCGCGCCATCAATGAACTGGAACGCGCCAGCATGCTCGACAAGAGCACGCCACAAGCGGGCACCATGCTGGTGATGACCTTGCTGCGCAACAAGCAGAACGACAAGGCGCTGGCCAGCGTCAAGATGATGGAGGAGCAGCAGAAAGGCACGAATCCCCTGCTGCTGAACCTGAAAGGCGGCGTCTACCTGGCCTTGCGCGACTTACCGGCCGCGCGCGCCAGTTTCGAGCAAGCGCTGAGCATGGACCCCGTCTACCTGCCCGCCTTGAACAACCTGGCGCAGATCGACCTGGCCGAGAAAAAGCCGGAGCAGGCAAAACAGCGTTTCGAAAAGGCGCTGACGAAGGCGCCGAAAAATGCCGACCTGTGCGCGGCGCTGGCCAAGCTGGCCGCGTCGCAGGGCAAGACGGAAGAGGCGCGGCGCTGGCTGGAGCGGGGCCACCGCGACAATCCGGACGCCGTCGCGCCGGCCCTGCTCCTGAGTAACTTCTACTTGAAGACGGGCGCGCCCGACAAGGCGCTGGAACTGGCGCGCACCTTGCAGACGGGCCATCCGGGCGACGCCGATGCGCTGGCCCTGCGCGCCCAGGTGGAATACAGCGCCGGCCAGGCGCCAGCCGCGCTCGACAGCTACAACAAGCTGGCCAGCATACAGACCACGTCCGCGCCCTTGCAGATGCGCATCGCCAGCCTGCATCTGGCGCTGGGCGACCACCAGAATGCGCTGCAAGCCGTCAAGCGGGCGCAAGTGATTGACCCGACCCTGCTCGAAGCGCGCGTGGTGGAAGTGGCACTGTTGCTGAATCTGAACCGCCAGCGCGAGGCGCTGGCCGTGGCGCGGCAAGTGCAGGAACAGCAGCCGAAGCTGGCGGCCGGCTACAAGCTCGAGGGCGACGTGCTGATGGAGCAAAAGCTGCCGCAGCAAGCCGTCAAGCTGTACCAGCACGCGTTCGGCATCAGCCCCATCGGCCCGTTGCAGGTGCAGCTGTACCGCGCCTTGCAGGCTTCCGGGCAAGAGCGCGAAGCCGATGCGCGCATGGCCACCTGGCTGAAGGAGCATCCGGAAGACTTGCCGACGCGCACCTACCTGGCGGGCACCCGGCTGGCGGCCAAGCAATACCGCGCCGCCATCGAGCACTTCCAGTATGTGGTTGCCAAGGACACGGATAACGTGGTGGCGCTGAACGACCTGGCGTGGGCGTATCAGCAGGAAAAAGATCCGCGCGCGCAGGCCACGGCCGAGCAGGCACTGAAGCTGTCGCCCGGCAATCCCGCCGTGCTCGACACCCTGGGCTGGATCGTGCTGCAGCAAGGCGACGTCAAGCGCGCCACAGCCCTGCTGCGCAAGGCGGCGGAACTGGCGCCGAAGTCGCCCGAAGTGCAGTACCACCTGGGCGCTGCCCTGGCGAAATCGGGCGACAAGGGCGGTGCGCGCAAGCAGCTGGAACAACTGCTGGCCGCCAACAAGGACTTTCCACAGCGGGCCGAGGCGCAGGCCTTGCTGACCCAGCTGTAAGCCATGGCTGTGCACGCTGCCATGCCCGGCCTGGCAGCGCGGCCGCTGGCCCTGCTGGCGGGCGCGGCCTGCATGCTGGCCTTGCGCCACTATCCGCTGGGGCACGGCTGGCCCGGCCTGTTGTTTGCCGCCCTGCTGCCCGCATATTTCCTGCTGCTGTGCTGGCGTCCCGCCTGCTGGCTGTTCTGCGTGCCCGCCCTGCTGCCCGTGCTGGACCTGGCGCCGTGGACGGGCTGGTTCTTCCTTGAAGAAATCGACGTGCTGCTGTTGCTGACCGTGGCCTGCGGTTATTGGCGCCTGGGCGGACCGGCCCACCCGGCAGCGGCGCGGCTCTCGCCCGCCGCCCGCGCCAGTTTGCTGCTGTGCAGCCTGGCCTGGCTGGCGGCGCTGTTGCGCGGCGTCCTGCCGCTGGCGCCGTTCGACCTGAATGCCTGGGATAATTACCTGAGCCCCTACAACAGTTTGCGGCTGGGCAAGGCCTGGGCCTGGAGCATGCTGCTGTTGCCGCTGCTGCTGCGCGACGCGTCCGCGTCCGCCTTGCGCCGCTACGCGTTGCCGGGCATGCTGGCCGGACTGGCCATGGTGTCGCTGTTCGCGCTATGGGAACGGACTGTGTTTCCCGGCCTGTCGAACCTGTCGAGCGACTACCGCATCACGGCGCCGTTTTCCGCCATGCACACGGGTGGCGCCGCGCTGGACGGCTACCTGGCCCTGAGCCTGCCGTTTGCCGCGCTGTGGCTGGCGCGCGCCAGCAGCCGCTGGCAGGCGGTGCTGGCCATGCTGCTGCTGGCCCTGGCCCTGCACGCGGCGTTCACGACCTTTTCCCGGGGCTTGTACGCGGCCCTGGCCGCGGCCATGCTGCTGGGATTCTGGCAAACCCTGCGGACGGCGCCCGGCGCGGCGCGGCGCGTCCCTTCCCAGTCGCCCAGGCGCGGAGTGTTGCTGAGACTGCTGCTGGCCGGCCTGGGCACCGTCCTGCTCGTGTACATGTTCAGCCTGGCCGGCTACCGGGGCTTGCTGGCCGCCGTCGTCCTGCTCGCGGCCAGCTTCGTGCTGGCCGCGCGGCCCTTGCCGTGGCGCCTGGCGCCTGCCAGCGTGCTGTGCGCGTTGTGCCTGCAAGGCTTGCTGGCCGCCATGCTGCTGGTGGGCGCGCTGTGGCCCGGTAGTGCCGGCGGCAAGGCTGGCAAGGAACCCGCCAGGCTGGGGCTGGCGATTATGGCGTGGACCATGCTGGCATGCAATCTCGCCTGGATAGGCTGGCACTGGGCGGGACCGCCGGCCCTGCTGCCGGCCGGCCTGGTCGTGCTGCTGGCCATGCTGATGCTGTGCAACGGACGCCTGCGCCCCCCGCTGTGGCGGCTGGACCGCGCCAGCCTCAGCATCGTGGGCGCGGCCGGCATCCTGCTGCTGCTGGCCATACCCGTGTCGGCCAGCTACTACGCCACCGAACGTTTCGCCACCACGGCCTTCGACATGCAAGGCCGCTTGCGCCATTGGCGGCAGGCGCTGGCCATGCAGCCGTCCGACTGGGGCGACCGCCTGTTCGGCATGGGTAGCGGCAGCTTTCCCGCCACGTATTACTGGCACAATCCCCAGCGCGAGGTGCCGGCCAGCATCGCGTATGCGGAAGATGGGGAAAACCGGTATGTGCGCCTGGCCAGTCCCGGCTACAGCGCCGGCTATGGCGAATTGCTGCGGCTGCTGCAGCGGCTGCCCGTGCAGCCCGCCACGCACTACACTTTGGCGCTCGACGTGCGGCGCACGGGACCCATGCCCGTGCTGCTGGTGCGCCTGTGCCAGCGGCAATTGCTGTACGCCCAGGGCTGCGTGAACGTTCCGCTGCGCCTGCGGCCTGTGCCGCCTGGTACCCAGCCCGGCGGTTGGCAGCACTACGAAGTGCCGTTCGACAGCGCCTGGCTAGGTGCCGGTGCCTGGCTGATGCGTCCGCCCGTGCAGCTGGAACTGGCGGCCAGCGGCACGGCCACCTCATCCGTGCTCGAAGTCGACAATCTGAGCTTGCGCGCGCCGGGCGGCGAAGAACTGATCGCCAACGGGAGCTTTACGCAAGCCAATAATTACTGGTTTTTCAGCAGCGACCACCACCACTTGCCGTGGCATATCAAGAGCATGGCACTGCATTTGCTGATAGAAACGGGCTGGTGCGGCGCCCTGTCCACGCTGGCCCTGCTGGTTCTGGCCGGCCGGCGCCTGCTGCGCCAGGCCGCGCGCGGCGATGCAGGCGCGCTGGCGTGCGCCGCCGCCCTGCTGGGTTTTCTCGTCGTCGGCCTGTTCGACAGCCTGCTCGACGTGCCGCGCATCGCCCTGCTGTGCTACCTGATGCTGCTGTGCGCGCTGCTGCAGCCCGTGCCACCTCCTCAAGTTGAAAGTGCGCCGCCATGAAAGCCCTGCCGTTTACATGCTTGTCCGCCCTCCTGTTTTGCCTGGCCTTGGCCAGCGCGCCGTGCCGCGCCGATGCGCCGCTGGCGCAAACCATCGCGCGCATCAAACCATCGATCGTCGGCGTGGGCAACCTGCAAAAGACGCGCACGCCGCCGATGAACTTCATCGGCACGGGTTTCGTGACGGGTGACGGCCTGAGCGTGCTCACTTGCGCCCATGTGATCCAGAAACTGCTCGACGCCAATCCGAACGAGGTCATCGGCATACTCACAGGCCAGGGCGACGTAACGCAATTTCGCCCCGCCAAGGTCCAGGCGCTGGACACGGAACACGACCTGGCCTTGCTGCGCCTGGTGGGCGCGCCCCTGCCCGCCCTGGCGCTGGGCGACGCGGCCACGGTGCGCGAAGGCCAGGCCATGGCCTTTACGGGATTTCCATTAGGCACCTTGCTCGGGCTGCGCCACGTGACGCACCGCGCCACCGTGTCATCGCTGACACCGGTGGTCATGCCCAGCGAAAACGCGCAGCGCCTCGACGTCCGGCGCCTGGCGCAGCTGCAAAAGGCGCCGTACACCGTGTTCCAGCTAGACGCGACGGCGTATCCGGGCAGCAGCGGCAGCCCCTTGTTCGATCCCGAGACCGGTCTCGTCTACGGCATCGTCAACATGGTGTACGTCAAGGGCCTCAAAGAGGCAGCCATCAGCGCGCCCAGCGGCATCACGTACGCGATTCCAAGCAGCCACATGCAGGCGATCTTGCTGAAGAATAAATGAATCGTCAGTTGCGCCCCTGCCTCAACCGGTCAGTAATACCGGGCTCATCCCATGTCGGAAAAAAAAAGGGGTAAAACGACCGTTCACCCCCATGCTGTTCCATCAGGCCACCGAATTTACGGATCTGGGCCCCCATGTAATCGAGGTCCAGCCGTAGCAGCACGGCCGGCGCCCCCACGCGCGTGCACTCGCGCTCGCCGCCGAAGTCCTGGAAACCCAGCATGCGCTTGTAAAACACCACATGGCGCGGGTTGACTTCGATCACGTAATCCGTAAAGCCGTGAATATTGTGAGCATAGATATAAGAAATATGAATCAGCGCCGCAAACACGCGCTTGCTCACGCCCTTGTCGATGGCCAGGCGCGACGGTTCGCACAGGCGCCGGCCTTGCTCGCGCAGGACGTCGAGCTTGTCGCGGAAGTTTTCATCGGCGGGCAAGCCCGTCTCGTCGTTATCGAGGCACAAGGTCATGGTGCCGACGGTGGTGCCGGCCGTTTCCGCAAACAGCGTGATTTTATTCAGCGCATGCGCCGTGCAAGGATCGACGGCATAGCCGCGCCAGCCGTACATCTTGCGGATCAGCAAACTGGCCGCTTCGCGCCGGCCACGCGAATTGGCCATGCGGATATGAAAGCGCTGCAGGTCGAGCTCGTGCTCCATGGCCGGGTCGATCTGCCCCTCGCCCACCACCAGGTCACTGAAGTTGCCTGGCGTGTCGAAGGAAATTATGGGTTCATCTTCAAAGCTCATCTTGTCCTCACGTTCATCGGCAGCCGTCGAGACGGACTGAAGCCAATGCCTTGTGACAAGAGAAAAACTAGAGAAGTTCCCAGCAATAGCTAAAAAAACAGAAGAAATTTGCCTTTGGATAGCAAAATAACACGATGAAATTTGTCTATAAGTACAAAATGGCAAATATAATTGCTGTTTTGATATTGACGAGCTTGCTGTTAAAAAAAGCTTTCCGGTATCAATAACACGTCGCCCGGCCGCATCATGACGTTGGCGGAAATATCGCCTTCCTTCAGCAAATCGTCGAGCCGCACCCGCAGCTGCTGCTGGTTGCCTTCGCGTACCCGGATGATGCTGGCCTTGTTGCCGGCCGCGAAGTCGGTGATGCCGCCGACGGCGATGAGCACGTCCATCAGCGACATGCCCAGCCGGTACGGCAGCGCCTGCGGCTTGGCCGCCTCGCCGATGACGCGGATCTGCTCGCCATATGGCCCCGAGAAGTTCGTGACGATGACCGTCACCACGGGCTGCTGGATGAACTTGCTCAAGGCTTGCTCGATATCGCGCGCCAGCTGGGTCGATGTCTTGCCGCTGGCGGGCAAATCCTCGACCAGCGGCGTGGTGATCTTGCCGTCCGGCCGCACGGCCACCGTCAGCGACACTTCCGGATTGCGCCAGACGATGATGTTGACGGAGTCGCCCGGGCCGATCAGGTAATCGTGCATGGGGGCGCTGTCGTCGGAAGGCGCCAGCGGATGGCGCGTGCGGCAGGCGCCCAGCAGGCTGGCGGCGCCCGCCAGGACCAGCGTGTTGCAGACAAATGCACGGCGAAATGGATTCATGCGGAGCCTCTTCGAGTCGATGCGCGTCCATGGCCGGCCCCGCAGAACCAGCCTGGGCCGCGAACTTCCTATGATTATTAAAACCCGGCAAGTGAACCTTGAGGCGTATCAAGAAGCAATCATCTTCGGAAATCTTGCTCCACAGCCGCCCTATACTTTGCTTACTCAACAAGCAAGTATTTCTTGCAAGACGCCGTCGTTGTCCGCGCCGCCAACCCATCTACCGGGCAGCACCGTTACCTGAAGGAAGCGACATGGAAGAATTGATACAGCAACTGCTTTCCGGCTTGAAAGGCATCTGGAAGTACCGCTGGCATGCGGTGCTGGTGGCGTGGCTGGTGGCCATCGGCGGCTTCATCAAGGTGATCACCCTGCCCGACGATTACCAGACGTCGGCGCGCGTGTTTGTCGATACGCAAACTATCCTCAAGCCGTTGATGGCCGGCATGACCAGCGTGCCGAACACGGAACAGCAGGTGGCCATCATGAGCCGCACCCTGCTCAGCCGCCCGAACGTGGAGCGCGTCATGCGCATGGTCGACCTCGACCTGGACTCGAAGACCGTGCGCGAGCACGAAGCCCAGCTGGACAACTTGATGAGCCGCATCAAGATCACGGGCACCAACGCGTATGACATCTACACCATCAGCTACAGCGGACGCGACCCTAAGCTCGTGCGCGACGTCGTGCAAAGCCTGCTGACCATCTTTGTCGAAGGCAGCTTCCAGGGAAAGAAAGGCGATTCGCAAAAGGCGGTGCAGTTCATCGACGAGCAGATCAAGAATTACGAGGACAAGCTGAGCGCGGCGGAAAACCTGGTGAAGGAATTCAAGATCCGCAACAACCTGCTGCTGCCGCGCCAGGGCATCGACTATGGCAGCCAGCTGCTGATGTCGTCCGATAGCCTGAACAATGCCAAACTGGAACTGGTCGAGGCGGAACAGGCACGCAAGGCCATCCAGAGCCAGATCGAGGGCGACGAGCCCGTGCTCGACCTGGAGCCCAGCGCGTCGGCCATCACGAATCCCGAGCTCGACGAGCGCATCGCCTCGATCAACAAGAACCTCGACAGCCTGCGCATGCAATTTACCGAACTGCATCCCGACATCATCGCCTCGAAGCGCCTGGTGGCCCAGCTGGAAGAACGCAAGATCGAGGAAAACAAGCTGAAAGCGGCGTCCGGCGACCCGGGCAAGAACTACAGCCCCATGCTGCAGCAGCTGAAGGTGGCGCTGACGGATGCGGACGCCAAGGTGGCCGCCATCCGCGCCCGCGTGCAGGAATACAGCGCGCGCAACGAGCGCCTGCTGGCACAAAGCAATGCCGTGCCCGAGGTGGAATCGCAGCTGGCGCAGCTCAACCGCGACTACATCATCAACAAGGAAAACTATGAAAAGCTGATCGGCCGGCGCGAAGCGGCCAAGCTGTCGGGCGAACTCAGTTCCACCACCGACATGATGGCCTTCAAGATCATCGACCCGCCCACGGTGCAATATGCGCCCGTCGGCCCGAACCGCCCGCTGCTGTTCAGCGCGGCGCTGGGCGCGGCCCTGGTGGCCGGCGTCGCCACGGCCTTGCTCATCAGCCAGGTGCGCCCCACCTTCCTCAGCCCCTCCGAACTGCGCGATGCCACAGGCTTGAACGTGCTGGGCACGGTATCGATGAACTGGACGCCGCTGCAGCAGGTACGCCGCCGCCGCGCCCGCTATGGCTTCGGCGCCTGCCTGGGCAGCCTGTTCGTCCTGTACGGCGGGGTCATGACGGCCGCGCTGCTGAAATTCTAGATCCAAGGGAGCGACGATGAGCAGCAAGGACAGCGGCAAGCACGAACCCACGATCCTCGGCGTGGCCGAGGCCAGCGTGCCTTATACAGTGAACGGTACGGATGGCGCGGATGCAAGCCGGTCGCCCCGCTACCGCGCCCTGAACCTGGCCCGGCTGGCCGAGCAAGGCATGCTCACGCACGATGGCGGGCGCAGCGCCGTGGCCGAGGATTTCCGCATCATCAAGCGCCCGCTGCTGCGCCAGGCGCGCCCCAGCGGCAGCGACGCCATCCGCCACGGCAACCTGATCGTCGTCACCAGCGCCATGCCGGGCGAAGGCAAGACCTACTGCGCCGTCAACCTGGCCATGAGCATCGCCATGGAACTCGATATCACGGTACTGCTGGTCGATGCCGATGTGGCGCGCCCGTCCGTGCTGAAGGTGCTGGGCCTGCCGCCGGAGCCGGGGCTGATGGACGTGCTGCTGGACCCGCAACTGGCCATGGCCGACGTGATCCTGAAAACCAACGTGGCCAATCTGAGCATCCTTCCCGCCGGGCGCAGCAACAAGCACGCGACGGAATTGCTGGCCAGCCGCGCCATGAGCCGCTTGCTGGCAGAAATCGCCAGCCGCTATGGCGACCGCATCGTCGTCTTCGATTCGCCGCCCCTGCTGATCACCAGCGAAGCGCACGCGCTGGTGGGGCAGATGGGCCAAGTGGTGATGGTGGTCGAGGCGGAAACGACGACCCAGCACGCCGTCAAGGAAGCGCTGCGGCAGATCGAGTCGTGCGAACACATTCATTTGATCTACAACAAGACCAAATCGTTCCCCGGCAACGACTACTACGGCTATGGCCATTACGACTAGCCGCCGGGGCTCGCTACCGCTGCTGCCCTTGCTGTCGCTGCTGCTGCCCGTACCGGCCAGTGCCATCGACTGGCTGGCAAAACCGTCGCTGCGCCTGCGCGAAAGCTATACGGACAATGCCTTGCGCGCGCCGCCCGGCAAGGCGCAGTCGGACTTCATCACGGAAATCGCGCCCGCCATCGCCCTCATCGGCACGGGCCCCCGCCTGCGCGTGCACCTCGATTACAGCTGGCACAAATACCTGTCCGGACAACGGGCCGATACCGACAACCACGAACTGCAGGCCTCGGCCGACGCCGAGCTGGTGAAGGACTGGTTCTTCATCGATGCCAACGCCAGCGTGAGCCGGCGCAACATCTCGCCGTTCGGCCCCCAATTGATCGACGACCTGCCCGACACGGACAATGCCAGCACCGTGCGCACCACCGGCATCAGCCCGTATCTGCGCCACCGTTTCCGCGGCCTGGCCACGGCCGAGCTGCGCTATACGCGCAACACGGTCGACAGCGGCGGCGACTTGCTGTCCGTACACAGCGATGAAATGGAATTGCTGCTCAGCGGCGAGCCGCGCGGCACCGGCTGGACATGGAACGCCAGCCACGACGTGCGCCGCACGCAGGACAGCAAGCTGGCGCCCGTGCGCATGCAGCGCAGCAGCGTGGGCCTGCGCTATCCATTCAGCAGCAAATGGTCGGCCACGGCCAGCGGCGGCATGGAAAAGGAAGGTTATATCTCGGCCAGCGGAAAGGCGCCCGAGGGCCGCTTCTGGTCGCTGGGCGGCGTGTGGACGCCGTCGCCGCGCACCAGCGTCGCCTTCAGCACGGGCAAGCGCTTCTTTGGCACCACCTACAGCCTGGACGCCACGTTCCTGCAGCGCCATACCAACTGGCAGCTGAACTACAGCGAAAACATCACCACCATGCCCACGCAGTTTTCGCGCCTGGGCAACCGCGACGCGGGCCAGTTGCTCGATCAATTGTGGCGCGGCATCTTTCCCAATGCGCGCGACCGGCGCCTGCGCATTGATGCCTTCCTGCGCTACGCCAACAGCCTGGGGCCGGAACGGGGCGCCATCAATTACTTCAGCCACCGCTATTTCCTGCAAAAGCAGCTGAAGCTGACGATGGCGCGCGCCACGGCGAAAAGCACGATGATCGCCGGCATCACGGCCGTCGACCGCACGGCGCAAACGGCCAGCGGCATCGACAGCGGCTTGCTGCCCGGCGTGGAATTCGGCAGCGAAGACCGCACGCGCCAGATCGGCGGCAATGTGGGCTGGAGCTGGCAAGCCAGTTCGCGCACCAGCGTGAATGTCAATGCCGGCTACGCCAGCGTGCGCTCGCTGAGCGTGCCCCGGCGCGACAACAACGTCACCTTGACGGCCGGCTACACGCGCATCCTGCAGCCGAACATGACGGCCAGCATCGACGTGCGGCACACGCGGCACGCCAGCAACCGCGGCGGCGACTACCGCGAAAACGGCGTCAGCGCCACGCTCACCATGCAATTCTAAGGAGCCCGCATGTCCGACCCCTCTCTTGCGTCCGCCGCGCCGGCGCACCTGCTGTGCGTGGTGGCCGCGCGCCCCAACCTGATGAAGATGGCGCCCATCCTGGCCGCCCTGGCCCGCCAGGCGCCTTCCGTGCGCGTGACCTTGCTGCATACGGGCCAGCATTACGACACGGCCATGAATGGCCAGCTGTTTGCGGACCTGGACCTGCGCCCGCCCGACATCTGCCTCGACGTGGGCTCGGGCAACCACGCGCAGCAGACGGCCGAGATCATGCGCCGCTTCGACGCCGTGCTCGATGTGCACCCGCCGCTGGCGCCCGATGGCGTGCTGGTGGTGGGCGACGTCAATTCCACCTTGGCTTGCGCGCTGGTGGCGGCCAAGCGGGACATGCCCGTGATCCATGTCGAGGCGGGCTTGCGCAGCGGCGACCGGCGCATGCCCGAGGAAATCAACCGCGTGCTGACGGATCAATTATCCAGCCTGCTGCTGACCAGCGAGGAAGGCGCGCGCGCCAACCTGCTGCGCGAAGGCATCGCCCCCGAACGCATCCATTTCACGGGCAACGTCATGATCGACAGCCTGCGGCGGCAACTGCCGCGCGCCGTACCGCCCGCCGCCACCCTGCGCGCCCACGGCCACGCTTGCCCGCCCGCGTATGGCCTGTTGACCCTGCACCGGCCATCGAACGTGGATGCGCCGGCGCAACTGGAAGCGCTGCTGGGGGCGCTGGGGCAATTGTCGCAGCAACTGCCGCTGCTGTTTCCCATCCACCCGCGCACCCTGGCCGGCTTGCGCCTGGCGGGCCTGGAGCCGCTGCTGGCGCGCCATGCCATCGTCCGCCTGCCGCCGCTGGGCTATTTGGAAATGCTGGGCCTGATGCAGGACGCGCGCCTGGTGCTGACGGACTCGGGCGGCGTGCAGGAAGAAAGCACGGCCCTGGGCGTGCCCTGCTTGACCCTGCGCGACAATACGGAGCGGCCCGTCACCGTGAGCGATGGCACGAATACGCTGGCCGGCACGGACCCGGCCGCCATCCTGGCGCTGGCGCAGGGCATCCTCGACACGGGCGGCAAGCAGGGCCGCATTCCACCGTTGTGGGACGGCCACGCGGCTACGCGCATCGCCGCCGTCATCGCGCCCTGGCTGGCGGCGCGCCGGGGCACGCCGTGACGCCGCCGCTGATTTTGCGCAACGCGCTGACCATCGACGTGGAAGATTACTTTCAGGTGTCCGCCTTCGCGCCGCACATCGCGCGCGCCGACTGGCCCCGCCTGGAATGCCGGGTCGAGGCGAATATCGAGCGCATCCTGCTGCTGCTCGACAGCCGGCGCATCCACGCCACCTTTTTTACCCTGGGCTGGATCGCCGAGCGCTATCCGGCCATGCTGCGCCGCGTGGCCGACGCCGGGCACGAAGTGGCCAGCCACGGCTATGCGCACCTGCGCGCCAGCGACCAATCGGCCGCGCAATTCGCCGACGACGTGCGCCGCAGCAAGACCATCCTCGAGCAATTGACGGGACTGGCCGTGCGCGGCTACCGGGCGCCCAGCTTTTCCATCGGCGCGGCCAATCTGTGGGCTTTCGACGTGCTGCAGGAAGCGGGCTACCGCTACAGTTCCAGCATCTACCCGATCCGCCACGACCATTACGGCATGCCCGATGCTCCCCGCTTCGCCTGGCGGCCACGGGGTCCGCACGGCGTGCTGGAACTGCCCGTCAGCACCGTGCGCCTGCGCGGGCGCAACCTGCCGGCCGGCGGCGGCGGCTATTTCAGATTGATGCCGTATGCACTGTCGCGCTGGCTTTTGCGACGCATCAATTCGCGCGACGGGCAAGCTGGCATATTCTATTTTCATCCCTGGGAACTCGATCCCGGCCAGCCGCGTCCGCCGGGCCTCAGCGCCAGGACGCGTTTTCGCCACTACCTGAACCTGGGGCGCATGGAAGCACGGCTGGGGCGTTTGACGGGCGACTTCGCCTGGGACCGCATGGACCGTATTTTTCTGGAAAGCACATGATGCACGAGGCCAGCCTTGCTCCCGACCCGGCACCATCGAGCGCCGCCATCGCCGTGCGGTCCCTGCAGGGGCACGAGCATGCGCGCTGGGACGCCTTTGTCGACACGTGCCCGGAAGCGACCTTCTTTCACCGGGCCGGCTGGCAAACCATCATGGAGCAAGGTTTCAAACACGACAGCCATTTCCTGTACGCGGAACAGGATGGGCGCATCGCCGGCGTGCTGCCGCTGGCCCACCTGCGCAGCCGTTTGTTCGGCTCCGCCCTCGTGTCGCTGCCCTTTTGCGTGTATGGCGGCGTCGCCAGCGGCAGTTCTTCCGTGCGCCAGGCACTCGACAGCGCCGCGCTGGCACTGGCCCGGCGCCTCGGCGTGGGGCATCTGGAATACCGCTGGCGCGAAGTGCCGGAGGAAACCTTGGACGCCTCCTGGCTGCAGAAACCCCTGTACGCGACCTTCCGCCGTCCCTTGCTTCCCGACGCGGAACAGAATCTGCTGGCGATTCCCCGCAAGCAGCGCGCCGTCGTGCGCAAGGCCATGGCGGCCGGCCTGCACAGCGCGATCGACTATGACATCAGCCGTTTCTACCCGATCTATGCGGCCAGCGTGCACCGGCTGGGCACGCCCGTCTTCGCGCGCCGCCATTTTGCCCTGCTGCGCACGGTGTTTGGCGACGCCTGCGACATCCTCACCGTCTACCACGGCCAGCAGGCGCAAGCGAGCGTGCTGCTGTTCTATTTCCGCGATGAAGTGCTGCCATATTACGGCGGCGGCAGCGTGCTGGCGCGCAGCACGGGCGCCAACGATTTCATGTACTGGGAAGCGATGCGCCGCGCCTGCGCGCGCGGCTACCGCCTGTTCGATTTCGGCCGCAGCAAGCTGGGAACCGGGGCATACGACTTCAAGAAGAACTGGGGCTTTGCGCCGCAGCCGCTGCCGTATGCCTACAAGCTCGTGCGCGGCAAGGCCTTGCCGGATGTCAATCCCCTGAATCCGAAATACGCGCTGTTCATCCGCGCCTGGCGCCGCCTGCCGCTGCCGCTGGCCAACCTGCTGGGGCCGCACATCGTGCGGCAACTGGGCTAAGCAAGGAACCTCCATGCGCGAACTGCTCTTCCTCGCCCACCGCCTGCCGTATCCGCCCAACAAGGGCGACAAGATACGCTCGTGGCACATGCTGCAATATCTGAGCCGGCATTTCCGCGTGCACCTGGGCTGCTTCATCGACGATGACGACGACTGGCAGCACGCGAAAACCGTGGCCGCCCTGTGCGCCAGCACGCGCTTCATCGACTTGCGGCGCGGACCGGCCCGCTGGCGCGCCATGCAGGCGCTGCTGTCGCGCCAGGCCATGAGCGTGCAGTACTACCGCGATGCGCGCCTGCTGCAATGGGTCGACGGCTTGCTGTCCGGCGGCAAGGTGCGCCACGCGCTGGCCTTTTCCGGGCCCATGGCGCAATACATCGACGGCAGCGCCGGCCGGGCCCTGCACCGTGTAATCGATTTCGTCGACGTCGATTCCGACAAGTGGCGCCAGTACGGCGACAGCAAGCCCTGGCCCATGTCGCAGCTGTACCGGCGCGAAGCGCAGCAGCTGCTGCAGTACGAGCGCCATATCGCCCAGCAATTCACGGCCGCCAGCTTCGTCTCGCCGGCCGAAGCGGCCCTGTTCCGCCAGTGCGCCCCGATGGCGCGGCGCAAGACAGGCTACTTCAACAACGGTGTCGACACGGCGTATTTCACGCCCATGCCGGCTCAGCCTGGCGTGTATCCGGCGGGCGTGCAGGCGCTGGTGTTTACGGGCGCCATGGATTACTGGCCGAACGTCGACGCCGTGCAATGGTTCGTGCGCCACGTCTGGCCCGCCCTGCGGCGCCAGTTTCCCCAGCTGCAGTTCTATATCGTCGGCAGCGCACCCGTGCCCGCCGTCACGGCGCTGGCGCGGGTGGCCGGCGTGGTCGTGACGGGCAAGGTGCCCGATATCCGGCCCTACCTGGCCGGCGCGGCGCTGGCCGTGGCGCCCCTGCGCATCGCCCGCGGCGTGCAAAACAAGGTGCTCGAAGCGATGGCGATGGGCAAGATCGTGCTGGCCACGCCGCAGGCGCTCGAAGGCATCGCCGCCCAGCCGGGCCTGGAACTGCTGCTGGCGCGCGATGACGCCGAATTCATCCACCATGCGGCGCGCGTGCTGCGCAATGCGCAAAGTGGCGCGGCCGAAGGGAGCGGCGCGGCCATCGGCGCGGCGGCGCGCCAGCTGGTCTTGCAGGACTACGACTGGGAGCGCAATCTGCGCGGCCTGGGCGCCATGCTGGGCCTGCCAGCCGAGGCCAATTCCGAGGCTGCCGCCAGCGCCGCCACACCTTTGCAGCCCGTGCGGGAGCCGTCCACATGAGCTTGCAGCTCGACCAGGTAGCCCGCTTGCCGGATGCGGCCGTCCTGCCGCACGGTCATCCGCGGCGCCAGGCCGCGCTGGCGGCGCTGCTGCTGTCGCTGGCCGCCGTCGTGCTGCTGTACCACCCCACTTTCTGGTCGATGGTGGAACTGTGGGCCCGCTCGCAAACGTTCGCGCACGGTTTTCTGATCGTGCCCATCAGTTGCTGGCTGGCCTGGCGCCAGCGCGCCCGCCTGGCCGCGCTGGCGCCCCGGCCGTCGCGCCAGGGCTTGCTGCTGCTGGGCGTGCTGGGCCTGACATGGCTGCTGGCCGACGCCGCCAACGTGCCCGTGGTGGAACAATATGCGGCCACGGCCATGCTGCCCGCCTGCGTGCTGGCCATCCTCGGCTGGCCGGCCGTGCGCCTGCTGGCCTTTCCACTGGCCTACCTGTTCCTCGCCGTACCGTTTGGCGAAGTCTTCATCGAGCCCCTGATCGACTTCACGGCCGCTTTCACGGTGACCGCGCTGCAATGGTCGGGGGTGCCCGTGTTTCGCGATGGCAGCAATTTTTCTCTGCCTACCGGCAACTGGTCGGTGGTGGAAGCGTGCAGCGGCTTGCGCTACCTGATCGCCGCGCTGGCCCTGGGCGCCCTGTTCGCCCATGTGAGCTGCCACAGCACGCGGCGTCGCGTGGCCGTCATGGCCGCCGCCCTGCTGGTTCCCATCCTTGCCAACGGCGTGCGCGCCTACCTGATCGTGATGCTGGGCCACCTGAGCGACATGCGCCTGGCCGTGGGCGTCGACCACCTGATCTATGGCTGGCTGTTCTTCGGCCTGGTGGCGCTGCTGCTGTTCTGGCTGGCCGCGCGCTGGCGCGAATTGCCGCCGCCACGGGCCGTGCCGTCAGCTCAGCCCGTGCGCCTGAGCGCCGGCGCGGCCAGCCCGCGCACCGCCGTGCGCGCCGGCGTCGCCTGCCTGATGCTGGCGGCCGTGTGGCCGGCACTGGCGCTGGCCAGCCAGCGCGATGATGGCGCCACGCTGCCTGCCATGGTGCTGACCTTGCCCGATCCGCCCGCCTGGCGGCGCCTGCACGACGCGGTACCCGACTGGCAAGCGCCGTATGCGGGCACGCCCGCGCGGTTTGCCGCCACCTATGCGCGCCACGATGGCGACGGCACGCCCGTGGGGCTGCAACTGCACTGGTATGCGCGCCAGGCGCGCGACGCCGAACTGCTGACGCACCAGGCCTTGCCGTACGGCGCCCGCTGGATGCCGCTGACACAGCGCGTGCGGCACGTCAACTTGGCCAGCGGCAAGCTGGCCGTGCGCGAAAGCGTGCTGGCGTACGGCGGCGAACGCCTGCTCGTGTGGCGCGTCTACCGCCAGGGCGGCATCGTCACGGCCAGGCCCGTGCTGGTGAAACTGCTGCTGGCGCAAGCCAAGCTGCTGGGCAGGCGCCAGGATGGCGCCGACATCATCGTCTTTGCCGCCTACGACGAGCTGGCGCCGCCGCCGCGCGCGCGCCTGCAAGCGTTCCTGCAGGCGGCGCTGCCCGTCATCGAACAACGCTTGCAGGAGCTGCCGCATGGCCCTTGACTTCGATACCGGCGGCACGGAAGCGGCCAGCGTCGCCCCCCTGATCGTGCACGTGATCCACCAGCTCGACGTGGGCGGGCTGGAAAACGGCCTCGTCAACCTGATCAACCATTTGCCGCCGGAGCGCTACCGGCACGCCATCGTCTGCATGAAGAACGCCACCGCGTTTCGCCTGCGCCTGACCACGCCCGGTGTCGATGTGATCAGCCTGGACAAGCGCGAAGGCAAGGACTGGCGCCACTACCTGCACCTGTACCGCGTGCTGAAACAGCTGCGACCGGCAGTGGTGCACACGCGTAACCTGGGCTGCCTCGAGGCGCAGCTGCTGGCCTGCCTGGCCGGCGTGCGCCTGCGCGTGCATGGCGAACACGGGCGCGACATGAGCGACTTGCACGGCACCCGCCGCAAATACCGGCTGCTGCGCAAATTGATGCTGCCGCTGGTGCAGCACTTCATTGCCGTCAGCGCCGACCTGGGCCACTGGCTGGTGGACGCCATCGGCGCGGCGCCCGCGCAGGTGTCGCACATCGGCAATGGCGTCGACAGCGTGCAATTCCACCCCCGCCTGGGGCCGCCGGCTGCCGTGGGGCCGCCCGGCTTCCTGTGCAACGGCGCCTTCGTCATCGGCAGCGTGGGCCGCATGGCGGCCGTCAAGGACCATGCCTCGCTGGTGCGCGCGTTTTTGCTGTTGCTGGCACAGCCGGGCGCCCGCGCGCGCCTGCGCCTGATCATCGTGGGCGACGGTCCGTGCCGCCAGGCTTGCCTGGAGCTGCTGCAGCAGGCCGGCGTGGCGCACCTTGCCTGGCTGCCCGGCGCGCGCGACGACGTGGCGCAACTGCTGCGCACCATGGACCTGTTCGTGCTGCCCTCGCTGGCCGAAGGCAGCTCGAACACCATCCTCGAAGCGATGGCGACGGGGCTGCCCATCGTCGCCACGCAGGTGGGCGGCAACGCGGAACTGGTGCAGTCGGGCTGGAGCGGCACCCTGGTGCCACCCGGTTCGCCCGAGATGCTGGCCGACGCCATGCTCGACTACTACAGCATGCCCGAACTGGGTCCGCGCCACGGCGCGCGCGGCCGGCGCCAGGTGCTGGCCGAGCACAGCCTGCCCGCCATGGCCGGCGCCTACCTTGCCGTGTACGACCGCCTGACGGGCGCGCGCCAGCCATCTCCCCTGTCCACCATTCCCTGAAAGGCCTTCCATGTGCGGCATCAGCGGCATCTTTGATTTGCAGGGCCAGCGCGACATCGACGTACTGCTGCTGGCGCGCATGAACCACAGCCTGCGCCACCGGGGGCCGGACGAAGGCGGCTTGCACCGCGAACCGGGCCTCGGCCTGGCGCACCGGCGCCTGTCGGTGATCGACCTGGCCAGCGGCCAGCAGCCGCTGTTCAACGCCGACCGCAGCATCGCCATCGTCTTCAACGGCGAAATCTACAACTACCGCAACCTGATGGCGGAACTGCGCCAGTTCGGCCACCAGTTCCGCACCAGCAGCGACACGGAAGTCATCGTCCACGCCTGGGAACAATGGGGCGAACAATGCGTGCAGCGCCTGCGCGGCATGTTCGCCTTCGCCCTGTGGGATCGCCGCCGCCACCTGCTGTTCCTCGCGCGCGACCGCCTCGGTGTCAAACCGCTGTACTACGGCGAGGCGCAGGACGGCACCGTGCTGTTCGGCTCCGAACTCAAAGCCCTGCTTGCGCATCCGGCCATGCCGCGCGCGCTCGACCCGCTGGCCGTGGAAGAGTATTTCGCCTACGGCTACGTGCCCGAGCCGCGCAGCATCTTCCAGCATGCGCGCAAGCTGCCGCCCGGCCATACGCTCTCCATCCGCGCGGGCCAGCCGCTGCCCGCGCCGCAATCCTATTGGGATATTCCGTTCGCGCCGAACCCGCCCGCCAGCGAGGCGCAGGCGGCCGACGAACTGCTGGCGCGCCTGCGCGAAGCCGTGCGCATCCGCATGGTGGCCGAAGTGCCGCTGGGGGCATTTCTGTCCGGTGGCGTCGATTCGAGCGCCGTCGTGGCGCTGATGGCCGGCGTCAGCAGCACGCCCGTCAACACCTGTTCCATCTCGTTCGGCGACCCGGCATACAACGAGGCGCACTACGCGGACCTGGTGGCGCGCCGCTACGGCACGGCGCACCACGCGCGCCAGGTGGAGCAGGACGACTTTGAACTGATCGACCTGCTGGCCAATCTGTACGACGAACCGTTCGCCGACAGTTCCGCCATGCCCACCTACCGCGTCTGCCAGCTGGCGCGCCAGCGCGTCACGGTGGCCCTGTCGGGCGACGGCGGCGATGAAAGCCTGGCCGGCTACCGGCGCTACCGCCTGCACACGCGCGAGGAAAAAGTACGCAAGGCGATGGACCCGCTGCTGCCGGCCGGCTTGCGCCAGTCGCTGTTCGGCACACTGGGACGGCTGTACCCGAAGGCCGACTGGGCGCCCCGTTTCCTGCGCGCCAAGACCACGTTCGAGGGCCTGGCGCGCGACACGACGGACGCGTATTTTCACGGCGTCAGCCTGCTGGGTGACGCCATGCGCGCGCGCCTGTTCAGCCCAGAGCTGCGGCGCAGCCTGCAGGGCTACCGCGCCGTCGAGGTGCTGCGCCGCCACGCGCTGGCCAGCCCCGCGCAAGACCCGCTGTCGCAGGTGCAATACCTGGACCTGAAAACCTATCTGCCCGGCGACATCCTCACGAAAGTCGACCGGGCCAGCATGGCGCATGCGCTGGAAGTGCGTTCGCCCCTGCTCGACCATGAACTGGTGGCGTGGATGTCGGGCTTGCCGCCGCAGTTCAAGCTGCGGCGCGGCGAAGGCAAATACCTGCTGAAAAAAGCCCTGCGCCCGCTGCTGCCCGATACCCTGCTGTACCGCCAGAAGATGGGCTTTTCCGTGCCGCTGGCCGACTGGCTGCGCGGTCCGCTGCGCCAGCGCCTGCAACAGCGGCTGCTGGGTCCCACCCTGGCGCAGTGCGGCCTGTTCGACATGGATTACGTGCGCCTGCTGCTCGATCAGCATGCGAGCGGGCGGCGCGACTACAGCGCGCCCTTATGGTCGCTGCTGATGTTCGAAGCGTTTTTGCGCCAGGTTGCAAAGGGGTCAGACCCGTCGGGGGAATATGGCCCAATGGGCCGTATTCCGCTCCCGCAGGGACTGACCCCAACATCCGTCCCAGGCTAAGCCATGCGCATCCTGCACATCCTCGACCACTCGCTGCCCCTGCACAGCGGCTACACGTTTCGCACCCTGGCCATCCTGCGGCAGCAGCGCGCAATGGGCTGGCACACGACGCAGCTCACCAGTGCCAAGCAGGGGCCGTCCGATGGCGCGCAGCAGCTGGTCGACGGCTGGCATTTCTACCGCACGGCGCCCGATGCCCGCTGGTGGGCGCGCCTGCCCGTGCTGCGGCAAGTGGCCGTCATCATCGGCCTGGCCATGCGCCTGCGCCGGCTGGCGCAACGCCTCAAACCGGACATCCTGCACGCCCATTCGCCCGCGCTGAACGCCATCGCCGCCCTCAACGCGGGGCGCGCGCTGGGCATCCCCGTCGTGTATGAAGTGCGCGCCTTCTGGGAAGACGCGGCCGCCGACCATGGCAGCAGCCGGCCCGGCGGCCTGCGCTACCGGCTCACGCGCGCGCTGGAAACCTACGCGCTGCGCCGCGCCGACGCCGTCACCACCATCTGTGACGGCTTGCGGCGCGAGCTGTGCGCGCGCGGCGTGCCCGCGCATAAAATCACCGTGATTCCGAACGCCGTCGATGCGGGCGATTTCAATGTCTCTGATAATCCAGCACTGGCCCACAGGCTGGGTTTGGATGGTCATCCTGTTATCGGCTTCATCGGCTCGTTCTATGCCTACGAGGGACTGGCCCTGCTGCTGCGCGCCATGCCGCGCCTACTGGCGGCGCAGCCGGCATTGCGGCTGCTGCTGGCCGGCGGCGGTCCGCAGGATGCCCAGCTGCGGGCGCTGGCGGCGCAACTGGGCATAGCCGACGCCGTGGTGTTCGCGGGCAGAGTGCCGCACGCGCAGGTGGCCGCCTATTATCAGCTGGTCGACATCTGCGTGTATCCGCGCCTGCCGATGCGCCTGACGGAATTGGTGACGCCCTTGAAACCGTTAGAGGCGATGGCGCAGGGCCGTCTCGTGGTGGCGTCCGACGTGGGCGGCCACCGCGAACTGGTCGACCATGGCAAGACGGGCATGCTGTTTCGCGCCGGCGACGCCGGGGCGCTGGCGCAAGCGATACTGGCCCTGCTGCAGGCACCCGCCAGCTGGCCGGCGCTGCGGCGCCAGGCGCGCGCGTTTGTCGAGACGGAGCGCAGCTGGGGCGCCAGCGTGGGCCGCTATGCGCCCGTGTATGCGCGCGTGTCGGCGGAAGCGGCGGGAGCGACGCCATGATCTTCACGGGCCTGCGCATCGCGCTGGTCGGCCCGCTGCCGCCGCCGGCCGGCGGCATGGCGAATCAAACGGCGCAACTGGCGCACAAGCTGCGCGAGGACGGCGCACAAGTACAGCTGCTGGCCGTCAACGGTCCGCATCTGCCGCCGTGGCTGGCGCGCATCCGCTACCTGCGCGCCGCGCTGCGCCTGCCCCTGCTGCTGTGGCGCTTGTGGCGCACGGCCAATACGGTCGACCTGTTCCACATCATGGCCAATTCCGGCTGGTCCTGGCATCTGCAGGCCGCGCCCGCGCTGTGGATCGCCAGCCTGAAAGGCAAGCCTGCCCTGCTCAACTACCGGGGCGGCGAAGCGGCCGTTTTTTTCGCCCGCTCGCCGCGCCTGGTGGCGTTCAGCCTGCGCCGCGCCAGTGCCATCGTCGTGCCCTCGGCCTATCTGGCCGGCGTCTTCGAGCAGTACGGCCATACGGCCCACATCGTGCCGAACATGGTCGACTTGCAGCGATTCAGGCCGGCCGCGCCACGCACAGCAGCCACAGACGCCCCGTGCATCCTCGTGGCGCGCCACCTGGAAGGCCTGTACGACAACGCCAGCGCCGTGCGCGCCTTCGCCATCGTGCGCGAGGCGTTTCCCGCGGCGCGCCTGGTGCTGGCCGGCGGCGGGCCCGAGCGCGCGGCGCTGACGCGCCTGGCCAGGTCCCTTGGCGTGACCGACGCCGTGCGCTTTACCGGCCCCGTCGACAACGCCGCCATGCCGGTCCTGTACCAGGCCAGCGACATCGTCCTCAATCCCAGCCTGGCCGACAACATGCCCAATTCCGTGCTCGAAGCACTGGCCTGCGGCGTGCCGGTCGTCAGCACCAACGTGGGCGGCATCCCCGCCCTGCTGCAGGACGGCGTGACGGCGCTCCTCGTGCCGCCCGGCGATCCAAGCGCCATGGCGCACGCCATCCTGGCGTTGCTGCGCGACCCGGCGCGCACGCGGCAGCAAGTGCAGGCTGGCCTGGCGCACGCCGCCACCTTCGGCTGGCCCGACATCGCGCCCAGGCTGGCCGCCCATTACCGCCGCATCCGCGCCGCGCCGCGCCCCGGCGCCTACACGCGTCTCGTCGCCCGCTGGCTGTTTCCCCTGCATGAATGGTTCAAGGGCCACCACAGCGCGCGCCTGCTGCGCCGGATGGAACGCTCGCAATGGTGGAGCACCGAGCAACTGCAACAGTGGCAGCTGGCGCGATTGCGCGCGCTGCTGCGCCATGCGGCCGATCACGTGCCATACTACCGCGCCCTGTTCGCCCGCAGCGGTTTCGATCCCGAGCAAGTCAGGCAACTGGCCGACTTGTCCCGCTTGCCGCTGCTGAGGAAGCGCGACATCGCCGCCGCGCGCGACAGTTTCAAGTCGGCCCGCGCCGTGGGCCTGCGCCCGTTCGCCACGGGCGGCTCCAGCGGCGAGCCGCTGCAGTTTTTCCTCGGCCGGCGCAGGATCAGCCACGACATCGCCGCCAAGTGGCGCGCCACGCGCTGGTGGGGCGTCGACATCGGCGACCGCGAAGCCGTGCTGTGGGGTTCGCCCATCGAGCTGCACGCGCAAGACCGCGTGCGCCGCCTGCGCGACGCGCTGCTGCGCACCACCCTGCTGCCCGCGTTTGCCATGTCGCCCGCGCGCCTGGACGGCTATGTGCAGCAATTGCGCCGCTGGCGCCCGCGCATGCTGTTCGGCTACCCGTCGGCCCTGTGCCGCATCGCCAGCCATGCTGCAGCACGCGACGTGCCGCTCGACGGCCTGGGCGTGAAAGTGGCGTTCGTCACGGCCGAACGCCTGTACGACGAACAGCGCGCGCAGATCGCGGCGGCCTTCGCCTGCCCCGTGGCCAACGGCTACGGCGGACGCGACGCGGGCTTCATCGCCCACGAATGCCCGGACGGTGGCATGCACATCACGGTCGAAGACATCATCGTGGAAATCGTTGATGGCCAGGGCCAGCCGTTGCCGCCGGGGGCCACGGGCGAAATCGTCGTCACCCATCTGGCCACGCAAGACTACCCGTTCATCCGCTACGCCACGGGTGACGTGGGCGCGCTGGGCACGCAGCCGTGCACCTGCGGCCGCGGCCTGCCCCTGCTGCAGAAAATCGAAGGGCGCAGCACGGATTTCCTCACGGCGGTAGATGGCACCGTCATGCACGGCCTGGCCCTCGTCTACATCGTGCGCGAACTGCCGCAAGTGCGCAGTTTTAAAATCATCCAGGAGAGCCTGCTGCGCACGCGCGTGCTGCTGGTCTGCCTGCCGCGCCTCGACGACACCACGCGCGCCACCATCGTGGCCGGTTTCCAGGCCAGGCTGGGCACGCAGGTCGACATCGCCGTCGAGGAAGTCTACGAGATCGCGGCGGAGGCGTCGGGGAAGTACCGGTATGTGGTGAGCAAGGTGGCTTGACGCCGATACGTTACGACAAAAAGTTGTTTTGGTTGTCAATATCAGGTTCTGGAGTAGAATTTGGTATCGCAACTGGAGGGTGTCATGGCAAAGTTGGAAGTTTCAAAGCCGGAGAAAGCGAAGAGCACGCATCGAATGGCGGTACCTGACCCGAGCAAGGCCTTGGGTGATTCGATCCGGAAAATCGGGGCGAGAGGAATCGACCTTGGCGATGGCTACGTATTGGTCAAGATACGACGCACCAAGCGGGCAGCCCAGCATGCGCGCGGGGAGGAAGTGGCGTTTGTACCGCAACAGCTGCCGGGAGTGCCTGTCGTTTCCAATGCCGACCTCCAGGAGTTGATCCAGCGATACCAGCATATACAAGCAATACAAGGTGCGGTAAGCACGGTTCCGCCAGCGAACCAGGCATTCCTTGATCAGTTTGCCCATCAGGAACTGGAAAAATACGCGAGCCTTGAAAAGAAAGGCGAACTGCTCACCTCACAGACGCTGGCCGAGCAAATGGGAGTGACGCGGCAGGCGATCAGCAAGGCGGTGACGGAGCAGCGGATGTTTTCCTTGGACAGCGCAGCCGGCAAGAAACTTTACCCTGCCTTCTTCGCCGATCCCACCCTGAACCGTCGCCAGCTCGGCAAAGTGAACAAGGAACTGGGTCACTTGGCCGGTTCCAGCAAGTGGCAGTTCTTCACCCATCCACGCATGTCGCTCAACGGCAGCAGCCCGATCAATGCCTTACGGAAAGGAAAATTCGCCGACGTCATTGCCGCAGCGACAGCGTTCAGGGAGACGTGATGTGGCAGCGACCCGGCTGAAGCCGCCTCCAAAAGTGCTGGCAACGAGCGCGACGCTTCCCGTCGTCGGGCTGCCAATGCCCGGTCTGTACCGCATCTCGGGCCATGCGGCTGGCGAACCCTATTTCGGCTGCAGCGGCGGGAATCGCTTTGATGCACCCGGTTGCAAGACGGGCAATCCCGAATACAGTACCTGCTATCTGGGCCCGAGCTTTGATGTCGCGCTTGCCGAGTCCCTCTTACATGATGCAGTGCCTGTAAAGGGCGCCTTTCCTATCGCCAAGTCCGAAATTGATCGCCGATGGGTGCATCAATTCAGTGGCAATTTGAGATTATTTGACCTGACCGGCCATTTGCTCAAGCAGATGGGCGGTCATGCGGGATTGGCAGGTACATCAAGTTACACCTTGCCTCAACAATGGGCGCTGGCCGTGTATCGCAATCCGCTCCGGGTCGATGGCTTCCTGTATATGTCTCGTCATTTCACCAACGAAAAAGCCACCGTGGTATATGACCGCGCCAAAGCCAATCTCACAGCAATGGGCAAACCTGTCCAACTTATCATGGCAACGGAAATGCCGGATGCCATGCGGTGGTTTAATATCGTTCCTGCTTGATATCGCCAACCGTCAGGAAAAATGAAAAACCGGCCTACTTATCGCTCAGAGCTTGCACGCGCAGAGCCAAATCGTCAATTTTTCGCTCGAGCTTTAAATTTGAAGCACCGATGAAGAACCAGATACATGCGAAGTTTACAATAGGAATCAACGCAAGAATCGTCCATTTTGTTACATTGCGCCCCTTTTCCTTCGCCAGAAGATGTGCCGCTATTGCCATCAGTAGTGACATCAATATCAATGGGAGAAATGAAACAAGAATATTGGGGCCGCTATTTTCCATGGGTTAAATCCTATTTAAATTTACAAATATGATAATACCTTATCTTGTCACTGACAAAGCCAGCTTATAGCCGATGGTCGGAACGTCGCAGTATAAGTGGCAGTTGCCATTATGGAAATAAATAGATTTTATAATCCGTTCTAACTCAGTACTAAAGGCACAGATAAATTCAAGGAAAAAGAGAATAATCACTCTTCGAACAACTGTCCCAGCCTGTGCTGCTCCCCCGCCGCCACAAACCACGCCCCCTGCCAGCGCTGCGTGCGCAGCGCCTGGGCGGACTCGGGCGCACACCACGGTGGATACACGCGCAGCGCGCGCTTGCCTCCGGCTCCGGCGCGCGACATCACGCCCCGTTCCAGCAGTACCTTGCGCGGAAAAATGAAGAAACCGTGCCGCGCGCCATCGCTGACGGCGATGATGACGATGTCGACGGGGTCCGCGTCGTCGAGCGGGGCGATCTCGGCGTCGGGATGGGGGCGCTTCCAGACGGTGACGAACTGGCCGGTTTTCGTCGGGGTGGTTTTGGCCACGCGCAGGACCAGTCGCTTGCCGTCCAGTTCGGCGCGGCAGGCGCCGTAGTCCGCGCTTTCCGCTTCCGGCACGGGCGCTTGCGGCAAGCCCAGGAAGGCCCAGGGACTGGCCTTCATTGCGCGCTGAATTCGGCTGCGGCTTTGGCCGCCCACAGCGCTTCGGCGTGGCTGGCGAACGGGCTGTCGTAGCCGTCGACTGTGCCATCCTCGTCGACAAAATACAGCCACCAGCCGTCGGCCTGCTCGCGGATGGCCGTGTGGCCCGGTGCGCAATGGGTGTCGACGGACTGGCCGGCCGTCAGGGTGGTGATGGTGATGCCGCGGTGAATGATATGCTGGGGTGTCATGGGGTGAAGCCGTGCAAAAAAATCAATGCCCGTAGTGTAGCCGCACCGGCCCATCCTGGCCAGTGCGCTACACTGTTCCTTCACACGGAGGACGACATGGCATCACAGCAAGGTACGGTGGATTTTTTGCTCGACCAGATGGCGGGCGCGGGCAGCATCAGCGCGAAAAAAATGTTTGGCGAGTATGGCCTGTATTGCGACGGCAAGATGTTCGCCATCGTCGCCGACGACCAGCTGTTCATCAAGCCGACGGACGCGGGCCGCGCCTGGATCAGCGCGCAAGGCACGCTGCAGGAAGCGCCGCCCTATCCGCAAGCCAAGCCGTACTTCCTCATCGATGGCGGGCTGTGGGATGAGCGCGACTGGCTGAGCCAGCTGGCGCGGCGCACGGCGGACGCCTTGCCGCTGCCAAAACCCAAGCCGCCACCCAAGCCTAAAAAACAGGCGTCAGCCAGCTAGTACGCTGTTCTCGCATTGCTTGCCCTGGCGGAAGCATTGCAGGTTGTGATACGTGATGGCGGCGATTTCGCGCAGCGCTTCGCTGGTGAAAAAGCCCTGGTGGCCCGTCACCAGCACGTTCGGGAACGTCATCAATCGCTGGAAGACGTCGTCGTCGATGATATCGGACGAGCGGTCCTGGAAGAACAGATTGCTTTCCTGTTCATACACATCGATGGCCAGGGAACCCAGTTGGCGCGATTTCAATGCTTCGATGACGGCGCCCGTGTCGATCAGGCCGCCGCGCGAGGTGTTCACCAGCATGGCGCCCTTCTTCATCAGCGGTAACGTTGCTTCGCTGATCATGTGGCGCGTGCTGTCCATCAACGGGCAATGCAGCGAGACAATGTCGGACTCGGCCAGCAGCTGTGGCAGTTCCACCATCGTACCCAGTTGCGCGAACGCGGGCGCCGGATACGGGTCGTGGCCCAGCACCGTGCAGCCGAACCCTTTGAAGATGCGCGCCGTGGCCAGGCCGATCTTGCCCGTGCCGACGATACCCACCGTCTTGCCGAACAAGGTGGCGCCCAGCAAGCCGTCGAGCGAGAAATTGCCTTCGCGCACGCGGGCATAGGCGCGGTGCGTGTGGCGGTTCAGGGTTTGCACGAGGGCCAGCGTGTATTCGGCCACGGCTTCCGGCGAGTAGGCAGGCACGCGGGCGACGAACAGGCCCAGGCGCTTGGCCGCTTCGAGGTCGAGGTTGTTGTAGCCGGCGCAGCGCAGCAGGATGGCGCGCACGCCGTAGCCGTGCAGGGCTTCGAGCACGGGCGCGTCAAGCACGTCGTTGACGAAAACGCAGACGGCGTCCGCGCCTTGCGCCAGGACCACGGTTTCCTGGCTCAGCAAGGCGCTGTGGTAGACCAGTTCGATGCCGGCAGAATCGGGCTGGGACGGCAAGGCTTCATCAAAGAAACGGCGGTCGTAGGGCTGGCTGGCAAAGAAGGCGATTTTCATGGGGCGTCCTGGAACTTGCTGGATGGCAAAACACCATCATAGCGCAAGCGCCCTGCCCCACGGTGTACGCCTGGCTCTCTTGGCCGCCTATTGGGGGTCACGCGGCAAGGTCAGCACGTGGCGCAAATACGCCGTTTCCTCGGCGTGCTGCGCATGGTAGCGCTCGCGCGCGGCGCGCATGGCCGCCTGGTGGGCCGCGATGCCGCTTTCCGTCAGCTCGGCGCCGAAGTCCGCCGGCGGCTGCTCGGGGCCGCCGAACAGGCGCGCCAGGATGAAGCGGCCCACATTGTCGCGGTAGTGCGACGCTTCCCAGTAATAGCGCATCGCGCGCGCGCCCGTCACCTGCGGGATAGGCTCGCTGGTGATGCTGTTGAAGCCGGAAAAATCAACCAGGCGCACGTCGCAACCCAGGCGCCGGTAGCGTCCGGCCATCTGCGCCAGATCGCGCTGCCAGGCTTCCATGGCGTCCCACTTGCCGCGCCAGTACAAGGCGTCGAGCGTGAGCGCGTGCGTGGGATTGATGTACAGGCGCAAGCGCGTGCCGCCACGGCACAGCTTGCCGACGCTGGCATCGAAGGCTTGCAGCGCGGGTGCGGTCGGGCCCAGGCCGTCGCCGAATTCCTGCAGGCGCGGCTTGAAGGCGCGCGCCGTGCCGACCCAGACGCGGTTGCGGCTGGTGAGGCAGGATTCGTCGCGCTGGCCGTACAGGGCCAGGCTGGACAGACAGACGCCGTCATAGGTGCCGCTGAGGATGCGCCAGCTGTCCTGTGTCATGTCGACAGTCAGGCCGCGCTTGATGTTGAGCAAGGCGCGCCGCGCGAAAAACGCGGGAGCGGGATCCGTCAAGCCCGGCTCCACGCCGGCCGAGCCCAGTTCCAGCGAGAACGAGGGCGCGTCGATGCCCCACACCATGGTGTCGACATGGCTGACCGTGGCCGCGTGTTCTGCCAGGCGGATGGCCTCGCCGATCGAGGCGCCCGAGACGGCGCTGTTGAACACGCTCTTGCCGTCGAACAGGGTACGCATGCTGCTCGTAGGCAAGCCCATTTCCGTGCGCGAATTGCCGATATAGACGATGGCGGGCCGGTAGCGCGCCACCGCATATGTCTTGCTCCACACGCTGAGTTTTTCGGTCGTCGGCCGCAATCGCTGCAGCAGCGGGCTGTCCCACTGGTGCAACAAGTAGGGATCGACGTGGTAATTGACGGCGGAAACGACGGCCAGCGCGGCCAGCGCGCAGGCAAGGAAGATGGCGAGGTAGCGGCGGGCGTTGGTATCCATGGTCGGCATTGGAAGTAGAAAAATGGCGGCGTTTTGCATCAACGCCGGATCAGCGGCCCGTCCAGCACCCGCTCCGTATAGGCCGCTTCGCGCGCATGTTCCACCCGATAGCGGTCGCGCGCCGCGCGCGTGGCCGCATGGTGGGCGTCGACGTTGGCCTGCGTCAGTTCCACGCCGAAATCGGCTGGCGGCGGCGTGTCGCCGCCAAACAGGCGCGCCAGGATCAAACGGCCCACATTGTCCCGGTAATGCGACACTTCCCAGTAATAATGCATGTCGGGCTTGCCGCTGACGAGCGGGGTCGCTTCCGTCGTGATGCTGTTAAAGCCGGAAAAATCAACCAGGCGCACGTCGCAGCCCTGCTGGCGGTGGCGCTCGGTGATCCGCACCAGGCTGCGCTGCCAGGCCTGCATGGCATCCCACTTGCCGCGCCAGTGCAGCGCGTACAGGGTCAGCGCGTGCGTGGGGTTGATGTACATGCGCAGACGCACGCCACTACTGCACAGCTTGTCTATGCTGGCATCGAACGCGGGTATCGAGGGCGGCGTCGGCCCCTGGCCATCGCCAAATTCCTGCAGCCGCACAGGGATGGCGTCCTTGGTTCCCAGCCAATGCCGTATCCCCTTGACGGTGCAGGTCTCGTCGCGCTGCCCATACCGGGCCAGGTTGGAGCGGCAGACATCGCCAGCATTGCCGGTGAGGATGCGCACGCTGTCCTCCGTCATGTCCAGGGTCAGGCCGCGCTTCAGGTTGACGAGGGCGCGCTGGGCGAAAAAGCCGTGCCGGGCGCCCGTCAGGCTGTCTTCCACCCGCGCCGCACCCATGTCCAGGGAAAACGTGGGCGCGTCGATGCCCCACACCATGGTCTCGACGCGGCTGACCCTGGCCGCATGCTCGGCCAGGCGGATGGCGTCGCCGATCGAGGCGCCGGACACGGCGCTGTTGAAGATGCTCTTGCCGTCGAACAAGGCGCGCACGCCCGTCGGCAGGCCCAGTTCCGTGCGCGAATTGCCGATGTAGATGATGGCCGGCCGGTAGCGCGCCACGGCATAGGTCTTGGCCCAGGCGCCGAGCTTTTCATTCAACTGGCGCGGGCGCTGCACCAGGGGACTGTCCCACTGGTGCAGCAAATAGGGGTCGACCTGGTAGTTCAGCAACGAGATGCCGCCCAGCACCAGGAAGACGCAAGCGAGAAAGCAGACAAGATAGCGGCGGCCGGCGGTGTCCATGGTCAGAACTGGAAGTAAAGAAATTCGGTGACCCGGTTCATGCCGAAGATGCAGGCAACGAACAGCGCGGCCAAGCCCACGCTCCAGCGCGAGGTGGGCCGCCAGCTGAAGGACCAGCGCCCTGCGGGCTGAAAGATTCTTTCAATCGCAGGCTCGTAGAGAAAGAATATTTCCTGAGTATTGGGCGCCTTGAAGGCCAGCAGCATCGCCGCCAGCAGCACGGGCAAGCCGGGCCCTGCCAGTTCGATCCAGCGGATGCCGTCGAACGCGGGATGCAGGCCCCACTGCGCCAGGCTCGATGCATGGCTGGCCAGGCCGCGCGGCAGGCTCACGCCGTTCGCCCCAACCAGCGCGCCCGTGATATCCCAGGCCGTGGCCACGTCGGGCGCGCGGAAGAAGACCCAGGCCAGCATGACGGCAAGAAAGGTCAGTATGGTCGGCCACCAGCGCAGCCAGCAGTACCCCGGCGCCGCGCCAAACACCCGCTGCCACGCCTGCTGCAGCACCAGGTACAGGCCGTGCAAGCCGCCCCAGATGACAAACGTCCAGCCGGCCCCATGCCACAGGCCGCCCAGCAGCATGGTCAGCATCAGGTTGCGGTAGCGCATGGCTTCGCCGCGCCGGCTGCCGCCCAGCGGGATATATAAATAGTCGCGCAGGAAACGCGACAAGGTCATGTGCCAGCGGCGCCAGAAGTCGGCGATATTGGCCGCCTTGTAGGGCGAATTGAAGTTCAGCGGCAATTTCACGCCGAACAGGCGCGACAGGCCGATGGCCATGTCCGAATAGCCGGAAAAGTCGAAATACAGCTGGAAGGTGTAGGCCAGCACGCCGATCCACGCTTCGATCAGGGTCGGCTCGGCGCCTGCCGCAAAGATGGGGATGGCCAGCGGCGACAGGTTGTCGGCGATCAGCACCTTTTTTGCCAGGCCTATCGTGAAAATCGACAGGCCGATGGCGAAATTGGCGGCGCGCGGGTGGGCATTGGCGGGGTCGGCGAACTGCGGCATCATGTCGCGGTGATGCAGCACGGGGCCGGCGATCAGGTGGGGGAAATAGCTGACGAACAGCACGTAATGGATGAAACGGTATTCGCGCACCTCGCCCCGGTAGCAATCGACGAGGAAGGCGATCTGCGTGAAGGTAAAGAAAGAGATGCCGATCGGCAGGATGATGTCGAGGCCGTGCCACGGCAGGCTGCCAGCGCCAGCTCCAGCGGTCACGGCGATGGCATTGACGCTGTCGATGAAGAAATTAGCATATTTGTAGTAGGCGAGCAGCCCCAGGTTCAGCACCAGCGCCACGACCAGCGCCCGCTTGCGGGCCGCTCCCGCGCGCGCCCCGATCACGCGCCCGGCGCCGTAATTGACGCAGATCGACGCCAGCAGCAGCGGCAGGTAGCGCACGTCCCACCAGGCATAGAAGAACAGCGAGGCAAGCGCCAGCCACGTCGCGGGGGCCAGGCGGCGCCAGCTGGCGGATGTGCCTGCGGCGGGCGCCAGGCGGTCCAGCAGAAAATAGCCGGCCAGCACGATGGGCAGATAGCCGAACAGGAAGGCGAAGGAATTAAACAGCATGTTGCCTCCTGGCAGGCAGCGACTGGGCCTGGTAGTAACAATCGGCAATCTGGGCCGCCACCCGCTCCCACGTAAAGCGTTCCACGAGGGCTTGCACGCGCGAGCGTTCGGGCGGCAGCGCCAGCAGTTCGAGGATGGCCTGGCGCTGCGCGGGGCCGTCGTCCCAGCGCACCTTGCGCAGCGCAAAGATGGAATCGGGCAAGTCCAGCGCGCTTTGCGCCGTCATGACGACGGGCGTGCCGGCCGCCAGCGCTTCGAGCACGCTCAGGGGAAACACCTCGCCCTGGCTGGGCAAGGCCGCCACGGCTGCCGCGTGGTAGGCGCTGGCCAGCAGCGGATCGGCATGGTCGAGCGCGCCCAGCCAGCTGACGTGCGGCAAGTCCAGCAGCAGTTGCAGATATGCCTGCTGTTCGCGCGGCGCGGCGCCGATCAGCACCAGCGGCAAGCCGGCGCCCGCCAGCGCCTGGGCCAGTCCCAGCTGGTTTTTATACGGTGAAATACTGCCCACCATCAGCACGAACGGCCCGGCGATACCCGTTTCGCGCAGGAACAGGTCGCCATTGGCCGTGAAGAAATGCGGGTTGATTCCGTTGGGCAAGACGCGGATGGTGTCGGCTCCCATGCCGAAACCTTGCACGATGGCGTCACGCTCGGCCTCGCCCAGGGCGATCACCACGTCGGCCAGTTGCAGGGCGCGCCGCGTTTGCGCATAGCTCGTTTGCACCATCCATTCCGTCAGCCGGCCCGCCAGCCGGTCCGCCAGCCGCGCGCGCCAGGCGCTGGCACGGTTCCAGCTGGGCGCCAGCAGCGGCGACAGCACCACGGGCACGCCTTGCTCGCTGGCCATTTCCATGATGCGGTAGGTGCCATTACTCGCCGAAAACACGTGCAGCACGTCGAAATCGGCCAGCCGCTGGTGATTGGCGTCGACCAGTTGCACTTCCAGAGGCCGCGCCGGCTGCTGGGGCAGCCGGTTTAGCGCGGCAATGGTTTCGCGTACCTGGATCTGCAAGCCGCCGTCGCGCTGGAACAGCATCGGGTAGGACAAGATACCGACACGCATGGTCATCCTTTCGTGCATTTGACTGCCAGCCATCGGCCAGCGAGCTTGCGTTGCAACAACAGAAACTCGCCAGCGAGTTCATGTTTCAACAGGAACAGACCGGCCAGCCAGCACAGCAAGGTAGCCAGCGCCGTGCCCATCAGCGCCAGCAGCGCCGGGGTGTCCGTTGGCAGCCACAGCAGCGAAGCGACGGGCGCAACGGCGCTGACACAGCAGAGCAGCAAACTCTTGCGCACTGCCCGCGCCAGGATGCGCCAGTCCAGTGCGCTCAAGCGCCGCAGGCAGTTGTAGTTCAGCCAGCTGCGCAGCACATTGCTGAGCACCACGGCCCAGGCCACGGCCACGAGACCGAACGGCGCCGCGGCCAGCAGCAGCGCCACTTTGATGACGCCAGCGCAGGCATCGAGCCGCACCTGCGCATGCAGCTGGCCCGTCGCCACGAACAGGTAGCGAGCCATGCTGAACATGCTATACACGGCGGAGGACAGGCACATGATGCGTATCAAGGGCACACAGCCTAGCCATTGCGTGCCATACAACACCTTGACCAAGGGCAAAGCCATGCAGGAGAGAAAGAGAAAAAACGGCCATGCCAGCGCCGTCATGTAGCTGATCGTGCGCAAATACACGAGCTCCGCCCCGCCCTGCCCCCCTTGTCCTCCACTTTCCCGCGCGCGGGCCGCGAACAGGGGAAACACGACGGGAGAAATCGCGCTGGTGATGGCCTGGTTAAAGATATTCAGTACGCTTTGCGCCTTGCCGAACAGGGCCAGGCTTTCAATGCCGATCAACTTGCCGATGATCAGGTCCGGCGCCGCCACGCCCGCCTCGTCGACGAGTCCTCCCCCCGTCGCATACGCGCCAAAGCGGGCGATATCGCCCATGCCGCGCCGTCCCGGCAGCCACGGCAGCTCCCTGGGCCGCACCAGCAGGCTCACCAGCAGCGACGCGCAGGAACCGGCCAGCGCCGCCCACACCATGCTCATGTAACTGTAGCCCTGCAGCGCCAGCAGCACGGCCACCAGCAGGTTGACGACGCTATTGGCCGCGTTGATGGCATAGATGGCGCGAAAGCGCAGTTGCCGGCGCAGCATCGGTAACGTCAAGGCGCTGAACGGTATCAACAGGAAATTGATGGCCAGCAAGCGCAGCACGAGGGTCAGCCGGGGTTCGCCATAGAAATGCGCGAGCGGCGCGCTGGCCAGCAGCACCAAACCGGCCAGCAGCCAGGCGACAAGCAGGCTGGTGGCCAGCGCGGCCCGCAATTTCACGGTATCGAGCTGTTTTTCCTGGATCAGGTATTGCCCCACGCCAAAGTCGCGCACCACTTGCGCCAGCGCCACCAGCACGGCGCCCAGCGAATACACGCCCACTTCGGCCGGCGTCAGCAAACGCGACAGCACCATGGTGGCGACGATGCCCAGCAGAAGCACCGTGTATTTTTCGGCGAACGAGAAGAAAAACGAGTGGCGGGTGGCGCTCATGCGGGCCGCCCGCGCCTACACGAGGCCGGCGTAAAACGCGCGCAGCTGGCGTTCCAGGCGCGGCATCGAATAGCGCTGCACGGTTTCTTCGCGCGCCAGCCGTCCCATGCGGGCGCGCCGGGGCGCGTCCATCAGCAGTTGCGCCACGGCAGCGCAGGCGGCGTGCTCGTCCTCGAGCGGCAGCAGCAGCCCGCCTTCGCTATCGTGCAGGATATCGTGGGTGCCCGGCACGTCCGTCCCCACGGCCGGCACGCCGCAAGCCATGGCCTCGATGGTGGCGATGCCGAAGCCCTCGTTTTTACTGAGCAGCACATGCAGGTCGAAGGCAGGCATCAACAACTCGACATGCTGCTGGAAGCCGGCAAACACGATGCGCTCCTGCAAGCCCGATTGCTGCGCCTGCAGCCGCAGCATGGCTTCCAGCGGCCCCGTGCCTACCAGCACTAAATATAGATTGGGAAATTGCTTGGCCAGCCTGGCGAACAGGGCCAGCAGCGCTTGCGGACGCTTTTGCGCGGACAGCCGGGCCACGCAGCCGAGCACGAGCGCGTCCGCTGGCACCCCAAGTTGCCGCCGCGCCAGCACCCTGCGTTCGGGAGAGACGATAAAAGTATCCGTATCGACGCCATTGGGAATGACGGCCAGCCGCGTTTCCGGGTTCAGCATGCCGCGGTACAGCTCGAGGAAATGCCGCATGGCCGACGGCGACACGGCATACACGCCTTTGACGGTGCGGAACGCTTCCTGCAGCCGCGGCCGCTGCCAGTCGCTGAACGCTTCCAGCGGAAAGGCATTGTGCACGCTGATCACGGCAGGCAAGCGGCATTGCCGCGCCAGCCACAGGATGGAAGCGCCATAGCTGGTCCAGCAAAACGCCACGTGGACGAGGTCGGGCCTCAGCCGCCGCAGCCGCCACGCTCCCGTGACCCTGGCGCGCAGCCAGTTCCAGCGCCGCCAGGCCCAGTGTTCGAGAAACAAGGGCGGTTCATACACACGCACCTGCAGATGCTGCGCGCGCAAACCTTGCACCCAGGCAGTAAAACCGGGAAAACGCCGCAGGGCAAGCACGCTGTCATAGCCGCTCGCGCCCAGTACTTTCGCCTCTTGCGCCATGCGCAGTTCCATGCCGCCCAGCTCGCCCGAATAACTGCTGATGACGATGCGCGGCAAGCGTTTGCGCCGTCCGCGCCACGCTTCATGGAAAAAGCCGCGCAGCCAGGCCCGTTCCCACTGGCGCAGGAACAGGTCGGCGTGGTCGCGCCGCAGCCAGGCCCGCACGGCGCCGAGGGAGTCGCGCACGTATCTGCCCAGCATCCAGCGCGGTACGCCCAGTAACTCCACGCTCGGTGCGAATGTCGCCAGCCGGCATTGGCCGCGGCCGAACAGCATGGCGCGGCGCAGTATCCAGGCGCGCTGTACTTGTTGAGCGCGGATGATGTGCGCCACTTTCGCTTGCGGACAGAACCAGGAAGGATTGCCGGCCGCATGCATCTCCAGGTTGAGCCGGGTTTCGCTGCCCATGGCGTAGTTGGCGCCTTGCGGGCCGATGCTTTCATCATAGCGGGCGCCCGCCTCGAAGATGCGGCGGCGTATCGCCATGTTGGCGCCCCAGACCAGGCCCGGATAGATGGGCGCGTCGCGCAAATCGGGGCTGGTGATGCCCCACGTCAGGCCAACGGGGGTCAGGCGCAGCAGCCATTCCGCCGGTTGCTCGCGCCAGGCGGGCACGATGGCGCCGCCGAACAGGGCGTAGCCGGGGTGAGCGCGCGCGCTGTCCTGCAAGCGGCACAGCCAGTCCGATGCGGGCATGGCGTCGTCATCGCCAAACACGAACAGCTCGCCGCCATCGCCGCTTGAACGCAAGGCGTGTTCGACAGCCCCGTTCAGGGCGGGACTGCGGCCGCGCCGCGCCACGTAGACGGAACGCAAGGGCAAGCGGCCGCGGAAGGCGGCGATCACCTGGGCCGTGGCGTCCGTGCTGCCATTGTCGGCGATGATCAGGCGCCAGCCGCCCACGGGGGCTCGCAACTCCATGTAGGCGCGCAATACCTGGGGCAAGGTGCCGGCGCCATTGTAGGTCGCCATGAGAACGGTCAACAAGGACATGCCTCCTTGGTCTTACCATGACAAAACTATGTACTCAAGCAGTGTTGATCCAGTGTACTGAGCCTGCCCGCCAGCCCGTTGACAGGCATCAATACCTTGCCAACCCGGGCACAACCAGGAGCGTCTCCCTTCATGCGCGACATACTGATTACCATCATCATCCTGGGCTCGCTGCCCTTCATCCTGAAGACACCGGCCACCGGCGGCCTGATGTGGGTCTGGGTCAGCGTGATGAACCCGCACACGCAGGGCTGGGGCTTTGCCACGCACATGCCGTTCGCCTTCATCATCGCCATCGCCACCCTGATCAGCCTCGTGATGACGCGCGAGCCGAAAAACCTGCCGCTCACGCCCGTCAGCGTGCTGCTGCTGCTGTTCGTCATGTGGATGAATGTCACGGCCCCGTTCGCCCTGATTCCGGAATCGTCATGGGTGCAGTGGAACAAGGTGATGAAGATCATGCTGATGAGCTTTGTCATCATGATGGTGATACGCACACGGCGCGACATCGTGCGCCTGATCTGGGTGCTGGTGGGGTCAATCGGCTATTACGGCGTGAAAGGCGGCATCTTCACCATCCGCAGCGGCGGCACGGACCGGGTCTGGGGGCCGGAGGAAACGTTTATCGGGGATAACAATGCGCTGGCCCTGGCCCTGATCATCACCATCCCCCTCATGTATTATCTGCAGCAAAACACGGACAAACGCTGGGTGCGCCATGGCTTGTCCGCGGCGATGCTGTTGTCGGCCCTGGCCGCGCTGGGCTCGTATTCGCGCGGCGGGCTACTGGCCATTGCCGCCATGGGCCTGTTCATGTGGCTGAAAAGCGACCGCAAGATGGTGCTGGGCGCGCTGCTCGGCGCCGTCGCGCCGCTGCTGCTGGCCTTCATGCCCGAGCGCTGGGCCGAACGCATGGACACCATCAACACCTATCAGGACGACGTCTCCGCCATGGGCCGCCTGAATGCCTGGCGCATGGCCTGGAATTTGGCGCGCGACCGTTTTCCCGGCGGCGGCTTCGACGTCTCCGACGCCGCCATCTTTGCCCGCTATGCGCCCAACCCCATGGACGTGCATGCGGCGCACAGCATTTATTTCCAGGCGCTGGGCGAACACGGCTTTGTCGGCTTGCTGATTTACCTGGCGCTGGGCATCGCCACCTGGCGCACGGCCGCCGCCATCATCCGCCGCACGCGGGGCAAGCCAGAATTGCGCTGGGCGCACGGCCTGGCCACCATGAGCCAGGCCAGCCTGATCGGCTTTGCCGTGGGCGGCGCCTTCCTCAGCCTGCTGTACTTCGACATGCCGTATTACCTGATGGCCGCCCTGATCGCCACGCGCATCATTGTCGAGCGGCAGGTGCCCACGCTCACCCCCACTTCCCGCCAGGCCAGGCCCCGGGCCGCCATCGTGGAGCAGCCATGACAGCCACCTTGTCCATCCTGATCTACCACCGCGTGCTGGCGCGGCCTGACCCGCTGTTTCCCGGCGAAGTGGACGCCGTGCTGTTCGAGCGCCAGCTGCGCCTGCTGAAACGCTTCTATACGCCGCTATCGCTCAGCGATGCCGTGCAGCGTTTGCAGAATGGCAACCTGCCGCAGCGCGCCGCCTGCATCACCTTCGACGACGGCTATGCGGACAATGCGCAAGTCGCCCTGCCGCTGCTGCGGCGCCATGGCATGCACGCCACGTTTTTCATCGCCACGGGCTACCTGGACGGCGGGCAAATGTGGAACGACACGGTGATCGAGGCCGTGCGCCAGGCGGCCGGGCCCGTGCTGGACTTGCGCAAACACGAGCTGGGGACGTTCCCCGTCGCCAGCCTGGCGCAGCGGCAAGCTGCCATCGCCACCCTGCTGGGGCAGCTCAAATACCTGCCGTTCGCCCGGCGCCAGCAGCTGGCCATGCGGATACGCCGCCAGGCGGGCGTCCTGGCTGGTCCGCCCGCCATGCTGAGCACGGCGCAGCTGCGCCAATTGCATGCGGCCGGCATGGAGGTGGGCGCGCACACGGACAGCCACCCGATTTTGTCCACCTTGCCGGACCACGCGGCGCGGCAAAACATCGCCGACGGCAAGCGCCAGCTGGAAAGTCTGATCCAGGCGCCCGTCACTCTGTTTGCATATCCGAACGGCAAGGCCGGGCGCGACTATGGCGCGCCGCACGTGGCGATGGTCAAAAGCCTCGGTTTCAAGGCGGCCGTGGCCACGGACTGGGGCGTGGCGCGCCCCGGCGCGGGGCTCGACCTGCTGCAGCTGCCCCGCTTTACGCCGTGGGATCGAGGACGGCTGGCGTTTCTGTGGCGCATGCGGCAAAACCGCCGGCAAGCGCACCCAGCGCGCCTGGATGCTGGCTGAGCCACTGTTCCAGCATCAGCAGCAGCCACACCATGGTGCCGTGATAGGCCGGATGTTCCGCCAGCAAGCGCCCTTGCAGATCGTCGATGAAGGCGGACCGCACGATGCCGCGTCCGCGCAGCTGCGTGAGGTTGTCGAATGCAAACTCGCGCAGCGGCGGATGGCTGTGCAGCCACAGGCCGAAAGGCAGGCCGAAGCCGTGCTTTTTCTTGCGCACGATGGCCGGCGGCAGGATTTCCGCCAGCGCCCGCTTGAAGAAGGGCCGCAGCCGCATGCCGTCGAGCTTGTCCCGCGGCGCCAGGCGGGCGGCAAACGCCACCATCGCATCGTGCAGGAAGGGAAACGCCGCTTCCACGCCGGCCAGCTCGCAGGCCTTGCGCACCTTGAACAGGTCATTGTCGGCCAAAGTAAAACGCATGTCGAGGGCCAGCAGTTCATTGATCTGGCTCAAGCCCTGGCCTTGGCGCTCCCAATACGCACCATTCACGCAACCGGGCGCCATGCCTGGGTCGATGGTGTCGATGAACCCCGCTTCCAGCACCGTGCGGTGGCCATGGCGCAGCAGCAGGTTGTAGCTGTCGAGCCGGGCCGGCAGCGGCAGGCTCGACAGCTCGATGTAGCGGCGCGCCTTGTCGCCCAGCCGCCACGGCTTGCCCGTGCGTGCGCGGAACAGCAGCGGTTCGATGATGGCCTGGCGCAACATGGCCGGCAAGCGTTCGTATTGCGACAGCAAGGCCTGGTGCGCATAGCGCTCATTGCCGCCAAACAGTTCATCGCCGCCATCGCCACCGAGCAAGCGCGTTACGCCATCCTCGCGCGCCATCTGCGCGCAGTAAAACGCGGGAATGGCCGAGGCGTTGCCGAAAGGCTGGTCGAAGATGGCCGCCATGGCGGGAATGGCGGCCAGGACGTCGGCTGGCGTCACGTAGCGCTCGTGGTGAATGCTGCCCGCGTGGCTGGCGGCCAGGCGCGCATACGCCATTTCGTCATAGCCGGGCGCATCAAAACCGATGGAATACGTGCGCGCCGGCCGGCCCGTCACCTGCCCCATGATGGCGGCCACGGTGGAACTGTCGGTGCCGCCGCTGAGAAACGCGCCCGTGTCCGCGCCATCCGCGCCCAGGCTGCTTTCCACGGACTGGCGCAGCAGGCGCAGGAATTCCTGCTTGTTGCTGGCAAAGCTGGCCCGCGGGCGCGCCGCGCCCGGCTCCTGGAAAGCCAGCTGCCAGTAACTGCCCTTGCATTGCTTGCCGCCGCGCACATGCAGGTATTCGCCGGGCAGCAAGCGCTGCTGGCCCAGGTAAGCCGTGGCCGGGCCGGGCACCATGTGGAAGAACAGGTAGTGATACAGCGCTTGCGGATCGAGCGCGCCCCGCACGGACGGATGGGCCAGCAAGGCGTCATGCGAGGAAGCAAAGAACAGGCCTTGCGCGTTGCTCGCATAACTGAGGGGGTGGATTCCGGCGCGGTCCACTGCCAGCAGGGCCGAGCCGGAAAAAGAGTCGAGGATAGCCACAGCAAATGGCCCGGACAGGCTGGCGCAGGCCGCCACGCCCCGGCTCAGCCACAGGGACGCGAGGCGGCTTGCCACGTCGTCGGCCGAACCGTCAAGCATGGGCCGGCCCCAGATGGCGACCTGCAAGCCATCCTGCTGATACACATGGCGGCTGCCGTCGATGGCGGCCACGGCCACGCCGCCCACTTCGCTCACGCAGGCAGTCAGGGGGGGCCTATCGAAACGCGACAGGGGCGCGGCCATGCTTGCCAGCGCACTCGACGCTGCGCCATCGGACGCCATGCCGGCGGCACCCACGCCGCCAGGCGCCGCCAGCCAGCCGCACAGGCCGCTCATACGAGTACCTCGGCCGGCAGCGGATGGCCGAGAAACGCCGTCGGGCTGGCCGTCAAGCCATACGCGCCCGACTGGAACACGACCACCAGGTCGCCCTCCTCGGCGCGCGCCATCTCCATCTGATCGGCAAGCAAGTCCAGCGGCGTGCACAACGGTCCCACGACGGACGCCACTTCGCGCGCCCCGCCATGCAGCCGGTTGCCGATGGCGACCGGATAATTCTTGCGGATCAGCTGGCCAAAATTGCCCGAGGCCGCCAGGTGGTGGTGCAAGCCGCCATCCGTGACGAGAAATACTTGTCCATGCGACACCTTGCGTTCGATCACTTTGCATACATACACGCCCGCCTCGGCCACCAGATAGCGGCCCAGCTCCAGATTCAGGCGCACGCCGGGCGCCGCCTGGGCCAGCAGATCAAGCTGCCGCTGCAAGCCGTCCGCCATGGGCGCCAGGTCCAGCGCCTGGTCGCCGGGAAAATACGGCACGCCGAAGCCGCCGCCGATATTCAGGGTGCGCAAGGGCGACGGCGCGCTGTCGGCCAGTTGCAGGGCCAGTTGCACGCTCAGGGCCTGCGCTTCAGCCAGGGCCGTCGCCGACAGGCTTTGCGAACCCGCATACAGGTGAAAGCCGTGAAAATCCAGCCCCAACTGGCCGATGCGGCCCAGCAGCGCCGGCACGAGGGCCGCATCGACGCCAAACGGCTGCGCGCCGCCGCCCATGCGCATGCCCGTGCGGCGCAAGGCGAAATCGGGATTCACGCGTACGGCCACCCTGGCCGTCATGCCCAGCCGTTCGCTGGCCAGCGCCACCCTTTCCAGCTGGGCGCCCGACTCCACGTTGATCAATACGCCAGCGGCCACGGCCCGCGCCAGTTCGCCATCGCTCTTGCCCGGTCCCGCAAAACTGATGCGCTCCGGCGCCATCGGTGTATCGAGCGCCGTGGCCAGTTCGCCGCCCGAGGCCACGTCGATGCCGTCGACCAGGCCCGCCAGCCATTGCACCACGGCCGACATGGGGTTGGCCTTCATCGCATAATGGACATGCACGCCAGTGGGCAAGGCGGCGCGCAATTGCGCCACGCGGCGCGTGATATGCGCGCGGTCATAGGCATAGAACGGCGTGCCGCCCACCCTCTGCGCCAGCCGGCGCAAAGAAATACCGCCGACCTGCAGCATGTCGCCGTCCTCAGCAAACTGCTGGCCCAGGGCCGAGTGCAAGGGCAATTCCGTACTGTTCGAGCGGATCAAGTCCTTCATGCCGCGTCTCCTGTTTGGACCGCATACGCACGCGCCAGTTCCCGGGCCAGCAAGGGGCGGTCGATCTTGCCGTTCGGATTGCGCGGCAGCACGCCGTCGCGGATCTCCACCCACAGCGGCACCATATAGCTGGGCAAGCGCGCGCGGCAGGCGGCCAGCACGCTGTCGCGCTGCAATTCCACACCGGGCGCGGGCGTGACGAGCAAGGCGATGGCCTGGCCCAGCACGGCATGGGGCAGGCCCAGCGCGGCGGCCTCGCCCACCAGTCCGCTCGCATACGCGACTTCCTCGATCTCGGCCGGGCTGACCCGGTAGCCCGACGTCTTGATCATATCGTCGCTGCGCCCGACGAAATACAGATAGCCATCCGCATCGCGGCGCACCGTGTCGCCCGACCAGACGGCCAGTTCCGGCAGCACCAGGCCGCTTGCCTGCGGCGGCAGCGGTTTGAAGCGTTCGGCCGTGCGCGCCGCGTCGTTCCAGTAGCCGAGCGCCACCAGCGCGCCACGGTGCACGAGTTCGCCCGGCTCGTCGGCGTCGCACACGCTGCCGTCGGGACGCAGCACCAGCACTTCCGCGTTCGGGATCGCTTGCCCGATGGAATCGGGGCGCCGCTCCAGCTGTTCCGGCGCCAAATAGGTCGAGCGGAACGCTTCCGTCAAGCCATACATCAGGTAGACCTGCACGCGCGGCAGCGACAGGCGCAGCCGATCGAGCGTGGAACGCTGCATCACGCCGCCCGAATTGGTGATGTAGCGCAAGGGCGTGGACAAGGGCCAGCTCAGCTGGGACAGCTGCACCCACAGCGGCGGCACGGCGGCCAGGCCCGTGATGGCTTCCTGCTCGACGGTTTCGACGATATCGCGCAGCAGCAGATAATTCATCAGGACGGCGCAGGCGCCGCTGGCAAACGCCGTCGTCAGCTGGCTCAGGCCGTAATCAAAACTGAGCGGCAGGACGCATAAAATACGGTCTTGCGGCGTGTTGCGCAGATAGCCCGACACGCTGAGCGCGCCCGCCAGCATGTTGCGGTGCGACAGCACCACGCCTTTTGGCCTTCCCGTGCTGCCCGAGGTATATAAAATGGCGGCCATGTCCATGTCGATTGCCGCATGCGGCTGCGGCACACCAAAGGCGAGAGCAGCGCTCCACGGCAGCACGCGCACCTTGCCCAGGCTGGACTCCGCCTCCCCTTCGCCCGTCAGCAGCACCGTCCGCAAGTCCGGGCAGGCGGCCAGCGCGGGGCCCAGCTGCGCCAGGCGTTCGCGCGAGGTAACGAGGATGGCTACGTTGCAGTCGGCCAGGATATACGCCACCTGGTCCGGCTTGAGCAGCGGATTGACGGGCACGAACACGCCGCCGGCGGCCGCCGCGCCGAACATGGCGCTGACGTTTTCCGGGCGTTTCTCCAGGTACACGGCCACGCGCGCGCCACCTTGCAAGCCCAGGGTCAGCAGGGTAGCTGCCGCCTCGCGCACGGACTGCGCCAGCGCGCCATAGCTGAGCTCCTCGCCCTGCCACGACAGGGCCGGCGCGTGGGGCGCGCGCTGCGCCGTTTCAAAGATCAGATCGTGTATCAGTGTTGCCATCGTGTCGCCCCAGGGTTGCCATGATTGCCATGCATCCCCCTATGATTGGGACAAACGGGCGCGGCAGTGTTGATTTTTATCAAGCAAGCACCTCTCCCCACGGACGGTGGCCTATCTGGCGCAATGCTTGAGGCCGCGCAACATCGGCCACTGGCCGCTGCGCTCTAATGGACAGCGTTGGCTGCATAGCCGCCCCGTCCGTTACTACCATGGCCCTGTCCCCGCAATTTCCCTTGCTGCAACGGCTGGCCGCCAGCGTCGCCCAGCTGGGCTGGCGCGACAGCGCCTGGCTGGCCGTGGCCCGGCTGCTGGCAACAGTGCCGGGCGGGCGCTGCGCACTGTACCGCTACCAGTTCGTGGCGCAGGCCGTGGCGCCCGGTTCGCTGTGCCGCGGGCGCGGCAAGTCGATCACCGTCACGCCCTGCCTGGCGGAAGCGGACTTGCCGCCCGGGCCCGAGCGCCGGCCTGGCGCGCTGCGCGAACGCTACCGCCAGGGCGCGCAATGCCTGGTGGCGCGCGACAAGTCCGGCATGGTCGGCTGGATCTGGCTGCTGCGCCACGGCTGCCAGGAAGACGAGGTGCGCGCCCGCTATGCGCTGGCCTCAAACCAGTCGTCGTGGGACCTCGACGTGTGGGTGCAGCCCGAACAGCGCGGCGGCCTCGTCTTCGCCCGGCTGTGGGAAGAAGCCAACGCCGTGATGTACGCGCAGGGCGTGCGCTGGTCGTGCAGCCGCATCTCGCGTTTCAACCGCGCCTCGCTGGGCGCCCACGCGCGCCTGGGCACGCACGCGCTGGGCACGGCCACCTTTATCCGCTGCGGGCGCTGGCAGTGGATGGCCGCCAGCCTGCCGCCGCATGTACACCTGTCGCGCCGTGCCGACGACATCCCCTGCCTGGCCTTCGATACCAGCCGCCTGCCGCACTACCCTTCCCTGGAGCTGACATGCCGCATCTTGAAGCAGTAAAGCATATCCTCGACACCACCCTGGGCTTGAACGGGCGCGTGCTGGAAGCCCACACGCCGCTCCTGGGCAGCGTGCCGGAACTCGACTCGATGGCCGTGATCGGCGTGATCGCCGCGCTGGAAGACCATTTCGGCATCATGGTCGCCGACGACGACATCCACGCACGCCACTTCGCCACCGTGGGCACCCTGCACGATTTCGTGTTTGCAAAGCTGCGACCATGAACCGCGCCCTCACCGACGCGCTGCCGCTGCTGCCCTTCTTCCTGCCCGCCAGCGGCGGCCAGCGCTATTGTTTGCTGCACCTGCCGCCGCCGGGCCAGGCCGCGCGCGGCGGCATCCTCTACGTGCATCCGTTCGCGGAAGAACTGAATAAAAGCCGCCACGTGGCGGCCGCGCAGGCGCGCGCCTTTGCCGCAGCCGGCTACAGCGTGCTGCAGATCGACCTGTTCGGCTGCGGCGACAGCAGCGGCGACTTTGGCGAGGCGCGCTGGGACATCTGGCACAACGACCTGCACCTGGCTTGCGCGTGGCTGGCGCAGCGGGTCGACGGTCCGCTGACCGTGTGGGGCTTGCGCCTGGGCGCCCTGCTGGCCCTCGATTTCGCCAGCAACCCGCCGCTGCCCCTGGCGCGGTTGCTGCTGTGGCAACCGGAACTCGATGGACGGCGCGTCATCGACCGTTTCCTGCGCCTGCGCCTGGCGGCCGGCATGCTGGCCGGCGGCGGGCAGGAAGCGCCCGGCCATGCGCGCGCAGTACTGGCAGAGAGCGAAGCTGTGGAAGTGGCCGGCTACCTGCTGGCGCCCGCGCTGGCGCACGCCATCGATGACGTCAGCGCGTCCGCGCTGCAGCCTGCCGTTCCAGTCTATTGGCTCGATTACCGGGGACCGGACCAGGCAGCCGCGCCCTTGCCGCCGCTGGCACGGCAATGGCGGGACCAGGGCGCCGCCGTCCACGTGGCCAGCTTCGGCGATGGCCCGTTCTGGCACAGCGGCGAGCTGCTCGCTTGTCCGCAACTGCTGGACGCGACGCGCGCGCTGTGCCGCGACTGGCTTGGCGAGGAAAGGACGCCGCCATGAAACGCGACAGCAGCCAGCAGCACCTCGCGGCGCACGCCGTACGCGAACTGGCCCTGCGCTTTCGCAGTGCCGCTGACGACGGCGAGTCGCAGGCGCGCATGGCCGGCATCCTCAGCCTGCCCGACGCACCGGGTCCACGCGGCGTGTTGATCGTCACGGGCGGGCCGCAGTACCGGGTCGGCAGCCACCGCCAGTTCGTCTTGCTGGCCCGCGCCCTGGCCGCGCAAGGCTGGCCCGTGCTGCGTTTCGACTTGCGCGGCATGGGCGACAGCGAGGGTAGCGCGCGCGATTACCGCGCGGCCGGTCCCGACATCGCCGGCGCGCTGGCGCAATTCTTCGACGCCGTGCCGGCCTTGCGCGAAGTGGCGCTGTGGGGCTTGTGCGACGGCGCCACGGCAGCGGCCTGCCATGCGCCGCGCGACACGCGCGTCAAGGCCCTGATCCTGCTCAACCCGTGGGTGCGCAGCAGCGCCGGCCTGGCGCGCGCCACCTTGCGCCACTATTATCTGCCACGCCTGCTGCAAGGCAGTTTCTGGCGCAAGCTGGCCAGCGGCGGACTGCAGCTGGGCGCCAGCCTGGCCTCGCTGCGGCAGGTGGCGGCCGCCACGCAAGAAGGGCCAACGCGGGAAGACGATGCGCCCGCGCCGGCCCTGCTGCGGGCCCTGGCGCAATTCCAGGGCAAGGTGCTGCTGGTCCTCAGCGGCGACGACCTCGGTGCGCGCGAGTGGCAAGCCCTGCTTGATGGCGACACCGCCTGGCGCGCCGTGGCCGCCCGCGCGCAATGGACGCAGGCGCAGGTCGCCGGCGCCAACCACACGTTCGCCAGCGCCGCCTGGCGCGGCGAAGTCGAACAGCTGTGCGCACGGTGGCTGCGGTCATGGTAATGACCTCGCCGAACGCGGCCCGACCGAACGCGGCCCGGCCAAAACGGGTGCTGATGGTCGCCTACCATTTTCCGCCGTTTGCCGGCGGCAGCGGCATCCTGCGCACCTTGGGCTTTGCGCGCCATTTGCCCGACTGCGGCTGGCAGCCGCTCGTGCTCAGCCCCTCGCCGCTCGCGTATGCGCAGCGGGGCAATACGCAACTGGCGCAGATCGGCGCGCAAGCGACCGTGCGGCGCACCCTGGCGCTGGACGCGGCGCGCCATTTGTCCATCGCCGGACGCTATCCGCGCTGCTTGGCGCTGCCCGACCGCTGGAGCTCCTGGTGGCTGAGCGCCGTGCCGGCCGGCCTGCGCATGATCCGCGAATACCGCCCCGACGCCATCTGGTCGACGTACCCGATCGCCACGGCGCACCTGATCGCGATGACCCTGCAAAAACTCAGCGGCCTGCCGTGGATCGCCGACCAGCGCGACCCCATGCTCGACGACAGCGACCCGCTGGCGCCGTATCCGCCCGAGCCGCGCCTGCACCGCATGCATGCGTGGATCGAACAGCGCATCGCGGCGCGCAGCGCGGCCATCGTCTGCACCACGCCGGGCGCCATCGCGGCGCACCAGCGGCGCCTGGCGCAAGTGGGGCGCGAGCGCTTCTGCCTGATCGAAAATGGCCACGACGATGACGAGGACGCCGCGCCGCTGGCCGGGCCGCGCGGCCACCGCAGCCGCTTTCTTCTGCTGCACAGCGGCGTGATCTACCCATCCGAGCGCGATCCCCAGCCGCTGTTCGAAGCCCTGGCCCGCCTGCGCCACGACGGCGTGCTGCACGCCCGCAATTTCCAGCTGGTGCTGCGCGCCACGGGCCACGATGCGTGGCTGGCGGACCTGCTGGCGAAATACGGCATCCTGGATCTGGTGAGCCTGGAACCGTTGCAGGCGCACGAGGATGCGCTGCGCGAAATGCTGGCCGCCGACGGCTTGCTGCTGCTGCAGGCGGCCAACTGCAACGGACAGATTCCCGCGAAGCTGTATGAATACCTGCGCTGCCGCCGCCCCATCCTCGCGCTGACCGACCTGGCCGGCGACAGCGCGGCCAAGCTGCGCCACTGTGGCATCGATACCATCGGCCAGCTGGCGTCGAGCGGCGATTGCGCACGCGCGCTGCTGCGCTTTTTGGAACTGGCGCGCCAGGGCCGCGCCCCGCTGGCCAGCCCCACGGCCATCGCCCTGCAATCGCGGCAAGCCCGCAGCAACGCCCTGGCCGATTTGCTCGACCAGGTCAGCCACAGGAGTCCGACATGAAGCATTGCTTGTTAGCCTGCACCCTCGCCGCCTGCTGCGCCAGCGCTACTGCCGCCGAGTGTCCGCCCTACGTCAAGCGCACGCCGGGCGGCGACTACACGAGCGCGGAAGACCGCGACGGTCTGTCCGTGGTCGAGAAATTCCATTTTTCACGCGCCGTGGAAACGCTCACGCAAGGCATGACGGGCAGCCTGGGCGCCGACATCAGCTACACGCTTGAACATTTCCCGAACCACCACCGGGCGCTGGCGTCGATGGCCAAGCTGGGATTGCGCCTGAAAAGCGCGCAGCCGGTAGGCGCCCGCTACACGGTCAGCTGCTACTTCGAACGGGCGATCGCCTTCGCGCCGCACGACGTGACGGCGCGCATGGTGTATGGCAGCTATTTGCTGTCCACGGGCCAGGATGCGATGGCGCTGGAACAGCTGGACGCAGCCAGCCGCCTGGCGCCGGATCAGGCCACCATCCAGTACAACCTGGGCCTGATGTATGCAAAGAAGAAGGAATACGAGAAGGCCAGCGCGCACGCGCAAAAAGCCTATGCGCTGGGCTTTCCCTTGCCGGGGCTGAAGAACAAGCTGAAAGCGGCGGGCAAATGGCGCGAGCCGCCGCCGGCGGCCGTCGTCGTGGAGGCGAAGGAAGCGCCGAAAGCGGAAGAACCGGCAATGCCGCCGGTCGAAGAACCTAGCGGGGAATGACGGCCGGCCGCTGGGCCACACTCCAATGCCCGGCCGGCGACGCGGCCAGCGCGGCGGCCAGGTCGCGCCGCGCTTGGGCCTTGTCTTCGGCCTCGCTGATGTACGCCAGTTCGGCCGGCTGCAGCGCGGTGAGCGTCAGCAGCATCACCTCGCCATATGGCGTGTCGAACGAAGGGGGAATGGTGCCCGCGCCTTGGGCCAGCAGCACGCCCACCTGTTCATTCTCGTCTTCGAGACCCTTGGGCGCATCTTGCAAGTCCAGCGCCATCGACACGCTGCCGTGGCGCTGCACCAGCAAATCGATGGAACCATGGTCGGCCACGTTCTGGCTGACCTGGTAGACCAGATCGAACAGCCACGATGCCTGCACCGGACCGCCGTTGAAAGCGGACAGTGGCGCCTCGATGCACACTTCCAGCAGGTGGCCGCGCGGCACAAACACGTCGTCGTCATCCTCGAACGGGTCGCTCAAGCCATCGCTGGCGATGAGGATGGAGTCATTGCGGCGGATCACCCGCCAGGCCTGGCGCAACGATGGCCAGCGCGGACCGCCCATGAAAGCGGGGTTGACCAGCGGCGCCAGCACATCGGCGTCGACAGCGCCCAAAGTAGCATAGAAGGCGTCGCGCGCGGCGCAAGCCGTGGCCAGCATCTGCGCGCCCGCTTCCTTGCCGACGACGGCGTCGTCCGGTTGCGGCACCTGGGGAATAAGGTTTTCAGGCATGAGAGAGTCTTTGAATTAGTCGGCGGTTGGGAAGTCGTGATAATTGCGGGGCAAATAGCCCCAAATGCGCGCCACCCTGTCCCGCACCTCGAAATCGAAGCCGATGCGCTCGAGCTCCGGCACGATCCACACGCCGTGGTCGATGATTTTCTTGGGCAGCAGCATGGCCACGTGTTCTTCCGAGTACAGGCTGATATCGAACCATTCCACGCCCATGAACGGGAACGGCGGGTGGTAATCCCATTCCGTATCCCAGCGCGACACATAGCCGGTGACGGAGCCGTAACGGTACGACGGCGCCCAGTCGGTGCGTCCTCGCATGAAGGCCAGCAGCTCGTTCCACTTGCAATCGTTGGCGGCGCCGGCCAGGTTGCGCCGCGCGATATGGCCGCGCAGCTTGCGCTTGATGTCGTCGCCGCCGGCGTCGGCCTGCGGCAGGCTGGCCTCTGCCATCAGCGGACCACCGGCTTGACTTTCGATGCGGCCAGCACGGCGCGCGCGCGGGCAGTGTCGATATCGCCGGCCGTGGCCAGCGCCACGCCCATGCGGCGGCGGGCGAACGATTCCGGCTTGCCGAACAGGCGCAAGTCGGCGCCCGGCACGCTCAGGGCGTCGGCCACGCCTTCGAAGGCGATGCCTTTCGCTTCCAGCTGGCCGTAGATGACGGCCGAAGCGCCGGGCGAACGCAGCGCCACGTTGACGGGCAAGCCGAGGATGGCTTTCGCGTGCAGCTCGAATTCGCTCTGCACCTGGCTGGCCATGGTGACCATGCCCGTGTCGTGCGGACGGGGGCTCACTTCCGAGAACCACACCATGTCGTCCTTGACGAACAGCTCCACGCCGAACAGGCCCAGGCCGCCCAGATTGTCCGTCACCTTGCGGGCGATGTCGCGCGAACGCTCGAGGGCCAGCGGCGCCATGCGGGCCGGCTGCCACGATTCCACGTAGTCGCCATGCACCTGCAAATGGCCGATCGGCTCGCAAAACTGCGTCTCGATCTGTCCCGAAGCGCCGACGGCGCGCACCGTCAGCAAGGTGATTTCGTAGTCGAAGTCGATGAAACCCTCGACGATGACCCGGCCCGTATCGACACGGCTGCCGCTGGCCGCATACGCCCACGCCGCGTCCACGTCCGCGGCGCCATCGAGTTTGGACTGGCCTTTTCCCGACGACGACATCACGGGTTTCACGACGCACGGAAAGCCGATCTCCTGGCAGGCAAGCTGCAACTCCCGCAGGCTGCTGGCGAAGCGGTATGGCGACGTGGCCACGCCCAGGGTTTCGGCCGCCAGGGTGCGGATGCCTTCGCGGTTCATCGTCAGCACGGCCGCGCGCGCGTTCGGGATGCACGTGATTTGTCCGGCCGCTTCCAGCGCCGCCAGCGTATCGGTGGCGATGGCTTCGATTTCGGGCACGATCAAATCGGGCTTTTCCAGTTCGATCAGGGCGGCCAGGGCCACGCCGTCGCTCATGTCGATCACGTGCGAACGGTGCGCCACCGGGTGGCCCGGCGCGTTCGGGTAGCGGTCGACGGCGATCACTTCCACGCCCAGGCGCTGCAGCGACATGATCACTTCCTTGCCCAGTTCACCCGAGCCCAGCAGCATGACTTTGATGGCGGTGGAAGACAGGGGCGTGCCGAAGGTACGGGGCGCGATGGTGCTGCTGGTGCTAGTGGTCATGGCAGGGTCTGTAGGCGGATGGAAAGATGGCTGGGACTATAGCAAATGCCGGCCATCTTGGACAGGGCGCACCGCTGCCTGACGGACCAGGCTAGCCCGCGTACGCCCGCTTGATCTCGTCGATGTCGATCTTTTTCATGCCCATCATGGCTTTCATCACGCGCTGGGCCTTGATCGGGTCGGGATCGCCCAGCAGCTTGACCATGATGGTGGGCACGATTTGCCAGGACACGCCGAACTGGTCCTTGAGCCAGCCGCACTGCTGCGCTTCCAGGGGACCGCCTTCGGACAGCTGGGTCCAGTAGTGGTCGACCTCGTCCTGGGTTTCGCAATTGACCTGGAATGAGATGGCCTCGGAAAACTGGAACAGGGGTCCGCCATTCAATCCCGTGAACGTCTGGCCATCGAGTTCAAACGCGACAGTCAGCACGCTGCCTGGCTCCTGGCCGTGGATTTCCTTGCCCTCCTCGCCATAGCGCAGGATCTGGCCGATCTTCGAATTGGGGAATATCCCCGTATAAAACAGGGCCGCCGCCTCGGCGTGGCCGTTGAACCATAAACACGGGGTAATCTTTTGTATGCTGTGCATGATGTCTCCCTAGTCCGGTGTGTGGATTAGCTACGCTAATATAGTCATAATTGCGCCGGCATGGCGCGCGGAATGCGCCTGTTAGCGACCTGCAATGGCCTCCCGTCCCAGCACGCCGGCGCTGGCCAGCAGACGCAGCCGGGCCGAACGCCATTCCGCCTGGCAACGGATGCGTTCCTGCTGCGCCTCGAGCAGCGCCGACTGGGTGTTCAGCATTTCCAGGATATCGGCCGCGCCCAGGCCGAACTTGCGCTGCACGCTGGCCTGGGCATCGCGCGCCGCGTCCAGCCACGCTTGCGAGGCGGCCAGGTTGGCCAGCGCCGTACTCGCCTCCGCATGCGTTTTCACCAGTTCCATCAGGGTTTGCTGTTGCACCTCCTGCGCCTCGGCTTCCCTTTGCCCGGCCTGCGCCAGCGCGCCGCGCACCTTGTAGTGGCGCGCAAAACCGTCGAACAGGGGAATGTTCAATGAGATGCCCACCAGGGTTTCGCGCGTGGACGCGGCGGACAAGCCCTGGTTGGGGCGGCCGTTCTGGTAGATATTGGCCGTCAGGTCGATGCTGGGACGGCCTTCCGACTCGGTCACGGCCACCCGTTCGCGCGCGGCCGCCAGCTGCGCCTGCGCAGCCACGATGGCCGGGTGCCGTGCCTGAGCCAGCGCCAGCCAGGTGTGCAAATCTTCACGCAGGCCAGCCGCCGGTTCGGCCGCATCGTCGTCCAGCACCACGCCCGCCTCGGCCGGCAAACCCAGCGTATAGACAAGCACGGCACGCGCCTTCTGGAACTCGCCATCGGCGCGGCTGGCGCCCAGGGCCGCCTTGGCCAGCGCGCTTGTCGCCTGCAGGGTGTCGCTGTGCGAACCGAGCCCCCGCTGCGCGCGGCGCTGCGTGGCCAGCACCGTTTCATTCGCCAGCGCCCGGTACTCCTCGCGCATCCGCACGTTGGCCCGCGCCGTCTGCGCGTCGAAATACGCGCTGACGGTGGCCGCCAGCGTCTTTTGCAGCACGGCGTCGCGGTTGGCCAGGGCCGCGTCGAGCAAGGCTTGCGCCGAACGCTGGCCCGCCGCGCGCCCGCCGAAGTCGAACAAACGCCAGGACAGATTGAGCGAGCCCGTATTGCTGTTCAAGCTGCCGGACGGCGTGCTGGCGCCCGGATAGGCCGTGCGGTCGTGCACCCGGCTCACGCCTGCATTCAGGGTCGGCAGAAAGGCGGCCCTGGCCTCGCCCACGCCGGCCGCCTGCAGCCGTATGCCGGCCCAGGCGCCGTGCACCTGCGCGTTGTGGCACAGGGCCAGGTCGACGGCCGCCGGCAAGGTCAGGGGCACGCCCGCCTCGTACGCGGACGGGCATGGCGCGGCCTCGAACTCGCCAGCCTGCGCCGCAGCACTGGCCAGCAGCAAGCTGGCGGCGATCGCGATGGCGGCCATGGCGCGGGGTCTAGCGTTCATGCAGCGCCTCCTTCTGGTGCTGTACCAGCGGCGAGAGCACGTATTCGATCACCCTCCTCGTCCCCGTGCGGATTTCCGCGCGCACGGCCATGCCGGCCGTCAAGGGCACCGTCTTGCCGTCGATGACGATGGACGGCTGCCGCAGCGTGATCCTGACGGCATACACGGGGCCCTTCTTTTCATCCTCGACAGCGTCGCGCGAGACACTGCTGACGACGGCGGGCACGGTGCCATACTTGGTGTAATCGAAGGCGTCGACCTTGATGGCCACCGCCTGCCCGACCTGCACGAAGCCGACGTCGCGGTTTTCCAGCACGGCGTCGATTTCCAGCTTGCCCTGGCGCGGCACGATCTGCATCAGCGCCTGCGCGGCCGGCACGACGCCGCCCACCGTGTGCAGCTTCAGTTGCTGCACCGTGCCGTCGACGGGCGCCGTCAGGCGCAGCAGGCTGCCGCGGGCGCCTGCGCGGCGCGCATCCTGGCCGCTGGCCGCCGCTACCCTGGCCCCTTCCGTCAGCGCGTCGTAGGCGTCCTTGCGCGTCTGCGCCACCAGGGCCGCGCGCTCGCTGCGGGCCGACGCCAGCTGGCCGGCCAGGTCGATACGCGCCTGTTCCTTTTCCAGCCACGCGTGTTCGGCCACGTCGCGCGTCGCCAGCAGCGCCTGGTAATCGCCTGCGCGCTGGGCCGCCAATGGCAGCGCCTGGGCATAGCGGGCAATCTCGCCATCGAGATGCGCGAGCCGGGCGCGGAAATTCGCGTACTGGCCATCGAGGTGGCCCTGCGCTTCCTCGCGCTGGGCTGCGGAGGCGCCATCGGGCGCCGCCAGCCTGGGCAGCGTCAAGCTGTCGATGGCGGCGATCAAAGCGCGCGAGCGGGCCATCTGCAGCGCGGCCGCCACGGCGTCGCCGGTGGCCTTGTCGCGTTCGGCGTCCGGGCCGCGGCTGTCGAGTTCCACCAGCAGCTGGCCCGCCTTGACGGCTTGCCCTTCCTTCACATGCAGGGCGCGCACGGCCGCCACGTCGACCGAGGCGATGGTCTTGGTGTTGCCGGACGGAATGATCTTGCCGGCCGCGTTGACGATGATGTCGACCTGGCCAAAGACCGCCCACAGCACGACGCAGCCGACCAGCAGCATCAGCACCCTGGCCGTCAGGCGCAACGATGGCGACACGGGCCGCTCCTGCAGCGCCAGCGCGGCCGGCAAGAAGGCCGCCTCGTCTTCGCTGAGCACGGGGCCGCTCAAGGCGGCGCGCTGGCGCCAGCTGTGCCGCAGCACCTGGGCGTAGCGTTGCAACAGCTCGCCATACGCGGCCAGGCGGTGGCGGGCGCTCATGTTGCGTCCCCTGTTGCGCTCCCGCTCGTGCCCTGCTGCAGGCTGTACAGATGAGCGTAGATGCCGCCCGGCTGCGCCAGCAGCGCGTCGTGCGTGCCCAGTTCGGCCACCTGCCCCCGCTCCATGACCACGATGCGGTGCGCTTCGCGCACGGCCGACAGGCGGTGGGCGATGATCAGCACGGTGCGCCCCGCGCAAATGCCGCGCATATTGTCCTGGATGATTTTTTCCGACTCATAATCGAGCGCGCTCGTGGCCTCGTCGAAAATCAGGATGCGCGGATTGCCGATCAGGGCGCGGGCGATGGCGATGCGCTGGCGCTGGCCGCCCGACAAGCCCGTGCCGTGCTCGCCCACCATGGTGTCGTAGCCTTCGGGCAACTCGCAAATGAAATCGTGGGCACCGGCCAGTTTCGCCACGGCGATGATGGCGTCAATGGGCAGCGCCGGGTCGCTCAGCGCGATGTTGTCGCGCACGGAGCGGTTGAACAGAATATTTTCCTGCAGCACCACGCCGATTTGGCGCCGCAGCGAAGCCGTATCGATGACGGCGATGTCCTGCCCGTCGATCAGCACCTTGCCACGTTCGGGGATATACAGGCGCTGCGCCAGCCGCGTCAAGGTGCTCTTTCCCGAGCCGGAACGCCCGACGATGCCGATCACTTCGCCGGGCGCGATGGAAATCGATACATTGCGCAGCACCTCGGCCGCATCGGGCCGGTAGCGGAAACCCACTTGCTGGAAGTCGATGGCGCCCGCGATGCGCGGCAGGCGCGCCTTCTGGCTGCCCGCTTCCACGCGCGCGTTGAGGATGTCGCCGAGCCGGCTCATCGAGATGCCCACTTGCTGGAAATCGTTCCACAGCTGCGCCAGGCGCAAGATGGGCGACGCCACCTGTCCGGCCAGCATATTGAACGCGACCAGTTCGCCCACCGTCATCTTGCCGTCGATGACGAGGGTGGCGCCCCACCACATGATGACCGCCGTCACCAGCTTGCTCACGAGCGTCACGCCGCCGCTGGCCAGCATGCCGATATTGTTTGCCGACAGCCCTGCCGAGACATAGCCGGCCAGCTGCTTTTCCCACTGCTGCTGCCAGCGCGGCTCGACGGCCATGGCCTTGAGCGTATCGACGCCGCTGATGGTTTCGACCAGGAAGGACTGGTTTTCCGCGCTGCGGTTGAATTTGTCGTTCAGGCGGCCCCGCAACACAGGCGTGAGCAGCATCGACAGGGCCGCATAGACGGGAATCGAGGCCAGCACGACGATGCTGAGCGCCGCGCTGTACCACAGCATGGCGGCAATGAAGATGAAGGAAAACAGCAGGTCGAGCACCAGGGTCATGGCGTTGCCGGTGAGAAAAGAGCGGATGTTTTCCAGTTCATGGATGCGCGCCACGGAATCACCCACGCGGCGCGCCTGGAAATACGCGATCGGCAAAGCCAGCAAGTGGCGGAACAGGCGCGCGCCCAGTTCCACGTCGATCTTGCTGCTGGTGCGCGCAAAAACATAGGTGCGAATGAGGCCAAGCACGGCTTCGAAGACGATGGCACACACGAGGCCGATGGCCACCACGTGCAGGGTTTTCATCGCGTGGTTGACCAGCACCTTGTCCATCACCACTTGGAAAAACAGGGGCGTGGCCAGGCCGATCAGTTGCAGCACGAAGGAAATCAGCAGCACTTCGCCCAGCAGCCTGCGGTATTTGACGACGGCGGGAATGAACCAGCTGAAGTCGAAACGGGCCGTCTCGCCCGCATAGCTGGCCTTGCTGGTGAAAAAGATCAGCTCGCCCGTCCAGGCGGCAAGGAAGGCTGCCCGGCCGAGGATTTGCGGCGGCTGGCCCGGATGCTGGACCAGCACCTTGCTCACGCCGTCAGCGCCCGTCTCGACCTTGCCGAGGATAAAGAAACGGCCATCCGTATCGATGGCGATGGCAGGCAGCGGCACTTGCGCCAGCCGTTCGGGCGCCTGGCGCACCAGTTTGGCCGTCAAGCCAAGTTGCCGGGCCGCCAGCAGCACGGTTTGCCGCGTGAACACGGCCTGGCCGAAAGCGTGCTTGAGCTGGGCGCCATCGGCGGCGATGCCGTGCAGGCTGGCCATCAGCAACAGCGACAGCAAGCCCGTGTCGGGCACAGTTTTTTCTATGGACGGCGTATCGTTGCGGTGGGAGAGGACTGTCATCGGGCAATATCAGATATTCAATGGCGCAGCCAGGCCGTGACAGGTCGCCCCGGCCCGGCTGCGTGAGGGTGGATCTGGCTATGTCAACTGATTAATGGACTGCTGCCAGCTGGATCTGCATCGACGGATTGCCGTGGCCTGACCATGGCGCCGATGCGGCCGCCGGCACGGCAAAGCCGGCCATCGCTTGCACCAGCTGCGCGGAATCCGCCTGCCAGCCGCCGAAGCCGCCCTGGCTGGCGGCAAGCGCTTGTTGCGCAGCGCGCCAGTTCTGCGCCAGCACCGGCGCCAGGATGGTGGCCGTGCCTGCAGGCAAGGTCAGCTGGCCGGCCGGTGGCGGCGTCAGGCCCGCCATGGCCTGCACGAGGTTTTGCACCTGGCTGCCCAGCAAGACCCGGCCATCGGCCATGCGGAATTCCTCGATGCTCGCCCCCGCTGCCGCATACCAGCCATTGACGGTGATCTTGTCCGTGGTGCCGATTGTGCTCACTTCGAGGTTGGTGCCCACCTGGCGGAACCACAGCTGCTCGGCACTGACGCCGGCCAGGAAGGACACCACGTCGCGGCTGCCCACCTCGTTCGCCTCGGAAATAATGTCGGCGCCGTCGCCACGGGCGAAGACATAGGTGTCGTTGCCCAGCGTACCGGCCAGCGCGTCATCGCCCTTGCCGCCTTGCAGGATATCGTTGCCGAGGCCGCCCACCAGGATGTTCTTCAGTTCATTGCCCGTCAGCACGTCATCAAACTTGCTGCCGAAGACGGCGTTGAAATTGGCCAGCACGTCGCTGCCTGCGCGCGCCGTCATCGGGCCGCCAACGGGCGCGAAGGCGGCCGTCACGCCCGTAGTGGAAGTGGCGTAGGTCAGCGAATTGGCCGCGCCGCCACCGTCGAGCACGTTGCCGCCGGCGGTGCCGACATGGAAGACGTTGCTGGTATAGGCGCTGCCCGTCACCGTCAGGCCGGCAGCGGCCAGGCGCACGTACTCGACGTTGTCGGCCACCGTGTAGTTGACCTTGGTGTACACGGTGTCGTTGCCGCCATTGCCACGTTCGTCGATGAAGTCGCCGCTGTGGTTGACGTAGTACGTGTCGTCGCCACCGAGGCCTTGCAGCAGGTCGGTGCCCGTGCTCCCATTGATGACGTCGGCGCCCGCCGTGCCGACGAAGGTCTGCCCCGTCGGTTGCGTGGGACCGTTGAAGTGCCAGGCCTGGGCCAGCACGGGCGCCAGGGCGGCGGCCGTGCCAGCCGGCAGGGTCAGTTGGCCCAACGGCGGCGGCGCCAGGTTTGCCATCGCCTGCACCAGCAGCTGCACGTCGGCGCCGCGCATGACGTGGCCGGCGGCCGTGCGGAATTCCTCGATGTTCGGCACAGCCGCGTTCCAGGCGCGGATGGTGATCTTGTCCGTGGTGCCGATGGTGCTCACTTCCAGGTCGGCGCCCACCTGGCGGAACCACAGCTGGTCGATGTTGACGCCGGCCAGGAAGGCGATGGTGTCGTAATTGGCATCGGCGGACGATTCGATAACGACGTCGGCGCCGTCGCCGCGCGCAAAGACATAGGTATCGTCGCCGAGGCCGCCGGTGAGCACGTCGCTGCCTTTGCCGCCTTGCAAGGTATCGTTGCCAAGGCCGCCAGCCAGGGTATTGGCCAGCTCGTTGCCGGACAGTACGTCGTCATAGCCGCTGCCCGTCACGCTGGAAATATTGACCAGCACATCGCTGCCCGGGCGGGCCGCATGGGATTCATTGATGGAAACGATGCTGGCCGTCGCGCCCGCCTTGGACCCCGCATAGGTGGCCGTGCTGTTCGTGCCGGTGCCGCGCAGCACGTTGCCGCCGGCGACATCGACGTGGAACACGTTGTCATTGCCGTTGCCCGTCACCGTCAGGCCGGCGGCGCTCACATGCACCTCTTCGACGTTGGCGGCCAGCGTGTAGTTTGCGCTGGCATAGACGGTATCGCGGCCGCCGCCAGCCTGTTCCACCACCACGTCGCCGCTGTGGTTGACGTAATACGTGTCGTCGCCGGCCAGGCCCGCCATCACGTCGGCGCCCGCCGTGCCCAGGATGATGTCCGGGTTCACCGTGCCGGTAAAGACGCCATTGCCGGGCTGGGTCGGTCCTTCCGTACGCCAGTTCTGCGCCAGCGCCGGCGCCAGGGCGGCGGCCGTCGCCGCTGGCAAGGTCAGCTGGCCGGCGGCTGGCATCGCCAGGCCCGCCATTGCCTGCACGAGGTTTTGCACGTCGCTGCCCAGCAGCACGCGACCTTCGGCCGTGCGGAATTCCTGGATGCGCGGCGCCGCACTGGAAAACCAGGCGTTGATGGTGATCTTGTCGCCGGTGCCGATGGTGCTCACTTCCAGCGCCGTGCCCACCTGGCGGAACCACAGCTGGTCGGCATTGGCGCCGGCCAGGAAGGAGACGACGTTATGGCTGGCCGCCTCTTCCCCTTCAACGATGATGTCGGCGCCGTCGCCACGGGCAAACATATACGTGTCGTCGCCCTGCATGCCGGCCAGGGTATCGTCGCCCTTGCCGCCGCGCAGGATATCGTTGCCAAAACCGCCCACGAGGGCGTTTTTGAGCTCGTTACCGGTCAGGACATCATCGAACTTGCTGCCGGCGATGTTGGCGATATTGAGCAGCACATCGCTGCCGGGCGGCGCCGTCACCGGGCCATTCGCTCCGGACAAGGTCGCCGTCACGCCCGTGCTGGACGCCGTGTAATTAACCATGTTGCCCGTGCCGCCGCCATCGATCCTGTTGCCACCGGCCGCATCAACGAAAAAGACGTTATTGGTATTGGCGCTGCCCGTTACCGTCAGGCCGCCTGCGGCCAGGCGCACGTTCTCGATGTTGTCGGCCACCGTGTAATTGACGCTGGTGTAGACGGTATCGCTGCCGCCGTTGGCCAGTTCGACGATCACGTCGCCGCTGTGGTTGACGTAATACGTATCGTCGCCAGCCAGGCCTTCGAGCACGTCGGCGCCCGTGGTGCCGCTGAGGATATCCGCGTTCGCCGTGCCCGTGAAGCGCTGTGCGGCGGCTGCCGAACTGTTCAGGTAAGCGTCGATGGCGGAGACGCTGGAGCCAGATGCATTGTTTTCAGTCATGTTGCAGTTTCCTGTCGTTAAACTTAAAACCAAGATTGAATATGCCGGCGCAGGCCGGCATGCAAGGCAAAAGTCCCGGCCGCATCCACTTGCCATTCAGCGTGCACCTTCAACGGTCCGGCACTTTTGGCGCATGGACGGCGAGCGCTTGAGCGTCGCCTCGCATGCACGCCTTAATGACGCGCAATCGGGACAGGCACTGTTATTTGTCATGCAAATGTCACACTGCATGGAAGAAAGAAGATGAGATTTTTGCCAAGTTTTTTCTGTCACCGCTGTAGCCATTGTGCGAGAATGCCCCTCCCCCCTCGATGGTGCGCATGATGACCAAACTCGCCGCAAGCATCACTGTAATGACACTCGCGCTGGCAGCTTGCAAGCCAGCAGCCACGGCACCTGCGCACAACATTCCTGCGGCCATGCGCCAGACCGCGACCACGCTGCTGCAGTCACCATTGCTGCACGCGACCTCGATTGCCGTCGTTTATCGCGGCAAGGAATTCATCCTGCATCAGGGCGAGCTGGAGACCGGCAAAGCCAATCCGCCAAACGATACAACGCTGTATGAGATCGGCTCGGTCAGCAAGACTTTTGCCGGCCTGCTACTGGCGAACGCTGTGCTGGACGGGAAGGCGGCGCTCGACGATCCCATACAAAACTACCTGCCGGGGGCCTATCCGAACCTGCAGTGGCAAGGCCAGCCCGTGCGCTTGCGCCATTTGATCACGCACACCAGCAATATGCCGGGCATGCTGCCATTGCAGGTGAACACCATATTGCAGGATTTCACGGCGCACGCCACGCCGGCAAAGCTCAATGCAGCGTATGCCAACTACGGGCAACAACAATTCTGGCAGGATTTGCATACGGTCAGCATCAAGGGTCCGCTTGGCAAGGACTACGCCTATTCCAGCGCCGGTACCGAACTCATTGCGCACACGCTCGAAACAATCTACGGCGTGCCCTATGCAGTCCTGCTCACGCAATTCATCGCGCGCGAAGCCGGCATGCGCGATACCGGGCTGAAAATCGCAGCCCAGGATGCCGGCCGGCTGGCGCCCGGCTACCACAGCGACAATCCCGTCATCACGACACCGATGCCGCAACTGCCCTGGGGAGCGGCCGGCAACCTGAAGTCGACCATGCCCGATATGGCGAAATACCTGCGCCTGCAATTGAGCGCCCATCCTGCGGTCGCCGAATCGCACAAGCCGCTGGTGCGCTTTCAGGATGACTTCAGCATTGGCTATTTCTGGAACATCGGCAGCAATCGCCAGTTGGGCACGCATTATGTACACCATGGCGGCGTGCCGCGCGCGCAAAGCTACGCTTACGTCGTTCCCCAATATCAGCTTGGGGTCTTCATCATCACCAACCAGAGCGGCGACGCGACCGCCGGCGCCATGGAAAGCGCGCTGGCGCCTATTTTCGACACAGTGGCATCGATGGAAAGTGCGAAGTAGGCCGCCAACAATACGCACGGCGCCACAGTTTGGGGAGATGGCGCTTATTTGCCAGCCGCTGCGGCCTGCAAGGCGCGCAAGGCGGCCGTGCGTGAAGAAAATTGCGCGAGCGCGTCGTCCAGCGCCAGGCCAGGGCGGCTGGCGGCGAAACCGGTCCAGGCTGGCCCGTGGCGGGCCGCCTCATCCCGGCCATGCTGGCCATCGAGGTAGGCAATGGCCGCCATCGCGTGCTCCTGATCAAAGTGCAGCTGCGGCTGGCAAAGGTAATGTGCAAGATAACGGTGCAGGTAATCGCGGCTGGCTGGCGTGTCGAAAACGGCCAGCGCCAGGCAATACGCGCTGCCCGCGTAGCAGACCTCGCTGGCCAGCAGCAGGCCGCCCAGCTGGTCCGTGAAAGCGGACTGTCCGGTCAATGCGGCCAGGTAGGCGCCCGCCGTGCGGCTGCGCCAGTCGAATTGCCCCAGCAGGCGCGCGATGACGGTGGCGTCGGCCTGCGCCAGCCGCTGCGCGCACGCCAGCGCCTGGGGCTGGTGCAAGCCCATGTACAGGGGCCGCACCCAGTCATCGCGCAAGGCCGCCGTCAGTGGTTCCTGCGGCGGCAGCGCCGGCATGGCAAACGGGTGGTCATGGCGCACGGTGGCGCCGGCCACATGCAATTGCAATGGCGTCAGGGAAGAATCGACCGTCATGGCATAGCTCCAAAAGTTTGATCCTGTAATTGCTGCACCAGGAAATCGATGAATACACGCAAGCGCGGCGGCAGATGGCGACTGGCCGGCCACAGCAGCCAGAATGCCGTGCGCGCCTGCGTATGCTCGTCCAGCAGCGAGACCAGTTGCCCCGCCGCCAGCTCGCGCTGGACGGCAAATGCGGGCAGGTAGGCGACGCCCTGCCCCTGCACGGCCAGGAAGACGCGCATTTCCACGCTGTTGCACACCATGCCGGGCGCCGGCTGGGCAGCCTCGTCCATCAGCGGCCACTGTTCCAAACGGCCCGTGGCAGGAAAACGGTAATCGAGGCGCGCGTGTCCCAGCAGCGCGGCGCCATCGGCGGGCCGGCCGTGGCGCGCAAGGTAGGCGGGCGACGCCACCAGCAGGCGGCGGAATGTGCACAGTTTGCGCCGCATCAGGCTTGAGTCGGCCAGCTCGCCCGTGCGTACGGCCGCGTCAAAGCCGTCGCTGACGATGTTGACCATGGCGTCGGAGAAATCGAGGTCGAGTTCGATGGCGGGATAGGCTTGCATGAACGCAGCGATGGCCGCTTCGAACAGGCCGCTGTAGCGTGGCAGGCTGATGCGCAGGCGGCCGCTGGGCGCGCCGCCCGATTCACCGAGTTCGCGCTCGGCCGCTTCCACCTCGGCCAGGATGCGCTTGCAGCGCTGCAGGAATTTTTCCCCTTCCGCCGTCAAGGCCAGATGCCGCGTGCTGCGCTGGAACAGGCGCGCGCCCAGCCGCGCCTCCATGCGCGCCACGCTCTTGCCCACGGCCGACGATGACAGGCCCAGCAGCCGGCCCGTGGCCGAAAAACTGCCGCTGTCGGCCACCTGCACGAACATGGCGATGCCACCCAAGCTATCCATGCGAACTCCATTGAAGACATTCTTGTCCGATATGTTGATCAGTTTAGCCCATTTTTCTTCAATGATGGGCGCGCCATACTCGCCCCTCTTTCTTTCATATCCGACACCCATGTCCTCTTCCTCACCTCTTTCACTCCCGCTGCAAGTGCTGGCCGCTTGCCTGACGGGCTTGCTGATACCCCTGTGCTTCACGGGCCCGGCCGTCGCCTTGCCCGCCCTCGGCGCCGAATTGCACGGCAGCGCCGCCGCCCTGAACTGGGTCATCAATGCGTATATCCTCAGTTATGGCAGCGCCATGATGGTGGCCGGCAGCCTGACGGACGTGCTGGGACGGCGCCGCGTCTGGCTGGCGGGGCTGGCGCTGTTTTGCGTGGCGACCCTGGCCATCGCCGTCGCGCCATCGGTGGCATGGATCGCCGCGCTGCGCTTCGTGCAGGGCCTGGGCGGCGCGGCAGCGTTCGCCGCCGCCATGTCGTCGCTGGCGCCATTGTTCCACGGCGCGGCGCGCAGCCGCGTGATGAGCGTGCTGGGCACGACATTCGGCCTGGGCCTGGCCTTCGGTCCGCTGGCGGCCGGCGCCATGCTGGCGCTGGCCCGCTGGCCCGCCATCTTTTATGCCACGGCCGCGCTGGGCGCCACCGGCATGCTGCTGGTATGGGTCAGCGTGCCGGCCGATCCGGCGCGCGGCCAGGGCCGGCTGGACTGGCCTGGCGCCATCAGCTTCAGCGCCGCGCTGGGCCTGCTGACCCTGGGCATGCTGCTGGCGCCCGAACACGGCTGGCGCAACGGCGCCGTGCTGCTGTCCATCGCCGCATCCGTGCTGCTGTTCCTCGCCTTTGTCGCGATCGAGCGCAGGACGGCGCGGCCCATGCTGGATTTGTCGCTGTTCCGCCAGCGCCGCTTTGTCGCCGTGCAGGTGCTGGCCGCCTCGCCCGCCTTCCTGTTCATCGTGCTCATCGTCATGCTGCCCGGGCGTTTCATCGGTATCGACAACATGTCCGCGCTGGCGGCGGGCCGTCTGATGATCGCCCTGGCCGCGCCGCTGCTGCTCGTGCCCGTGCTGGCGGCGCTGCTGTCGCGCTGGGTCAAGACGGGCGCCCTGTGTGCGGCGGGGCTGCTGCTGGCCGCGGCGGGACTGGCCTGGCTGGCGCAGGTGCTGGGCCATGGCGGCACCGCGGCGCTGGCCGGCCCCCTGCTGCTGATCGGCGTGGGCATCGGCTTGCCGTGGGGCTTGATGGATGGCATGGCCCTGAGCGTGGTGGAAACGGAGCGGGCCGGCATGGCGACGGGCATCTTCAATACCGTGCGCGTCAGTGCCGATGGGGTGGCGCTGGCCCTGGCGGGCTCCTTGTTGGCCGGCCTGATCGGTGCGGGCCTGGCGCGGCAACTGCCGGCCGATTTACCGGTGCTGGCCGCCGCCAGCCGCGCCGCGCTCGGTGACATCCAGCAGGCAACACAGCTGCTGGGCGGCCAGGAAGCGCTGCTGCGCGCCAGCTATGACGCCGCCTTCCGCCAGTTGCTGAACGGCCTGGCAGTGCTGGCCGTGGCGCTGGCGGCGCTGGTGCCGTATTTGCTTCGGAATGGTGCGACTCAGGCGTCGAGGCCGTAGAACACGGCGATAAGGATGGCGATATTGTTGCAGGCGCGCGCAAACGCCGTTGTCGCATAGGCAACGGCCACACTGGGAGCGCGGTAGCGCAGGTAGACAAAGCTGAACATGGCGCCGGACCCCAGCGCGACGATGGCGTGCAGCAGGCCGCCACTGATGAAATGCACGATGGCCCACAGGATGGCGCCGATAAAAACGCTGAGCTGCCGGCTGGCGCCCAGGCGCCGGAGGATTTCCAGCGGCAGCAGCTGGCCGAGGAAGGTTTCCAGGATGGGGGAATAGATGACGACCCAGAACACCAGCAGGGGCAGCGACATTTCGCGCTTGAACTTGGACAGGCCCGTGTGCGCGCCCCAGTATTCGGGCGGCAGCAGCCATTTGGTCACGAACAGGATGGCAAAGCACAGCATGCAGGTCAGCAAGCCCCAGCCGAGACCGGCAAGGGCCAGCTGCAGCACGGGCGGCGCCGGTTTGTCGTCGTCCGGGCTGGATAGATCATGGCTGCTGCGCACTTGCATGAGTCGTCCTGGCGGTGATCCAGCGCTCATTGTAGCGCGGAATATGCCGGTTGGCGCGCGCCGCGCCAAAGCACTGTCGGCCTCAGGCTGCCAGGCGCAGCGGTCCGTTGGCCGGCGGGGCCAGCTTGAAGATGCCCACTTCCTGTTCCAGCTGCGCCGCCTGCTGCTGCAATTCGTGCGCGGCGGCCGCCGCCTGCTCGACCAGGGCCGCGTTTTGCTGGGTCACACGGTCCATGTCGACGATGGCGCGGTTGACTTGTTCGATGCCGGCGCCCTGCTCCTGCGTGGCGTGGCTGATCTCGGCCATGATGCCCGTCACCCTGCCGATGCCGGCCACCACGTCATGCATGGTGGCGCCAGCCTGCTCGACGAGCACGGTCCCAGTACCCACCTTGCTGACGGAATCGTCGATCAGGGCCTTGATTTCGCGCGCGGCGGCGCTGGAGCGCTGCGCCAGGCTGCGCACCTCGGTGGCGACGACGGCGAAACCGCGTCCCTGTTCGCCGGCGCGCGCCGCTTCCACGGCCGCGTTCAAGGCGAGGATATTCGTCTGGAAGGCGATGCTGTCGATCACGCCGATGATGTCGACGATCTTGTTCGACGAGGCATTGATCAGGCCCATGGTGTGCACCACTTCAGCCACAGCCTTGCCGCCCTGCTCCGACACCTGCGACGCTTCGCGCGCCAGGCGGTTCGCCTGCTGGGCGTTGTCCGCATTCTGGCGCACGGTGGAAATCAGTTCTTCCATCGATGAAGCCACTTCTTCGAGCGAGCCGGCCTGCTGCTCGGTGCGCTGCGACAAATCGCGGTTGCCCGTGGCAATCTCGGTCGAGGCCGTGGCGATGCTTTCCGTTCCATGGCGCACCTTGCCGACGATGGCGGCCAGGTTGTCGCGCATGGTCTTGATGGCAAACAGCAGGCTGCTGTCGTCGCCATGGCGTGTGTGCACGTCGATGGCCAACTCCCCCAGCGCGATGCGCCCGGCAATCGCTGCCGCATACGCCGGTTCGCCGCCCAGCTGGCGCAGCAGGCCGCGCGTGATGACGGTGGCGACCGCAATGCAAATGAGCACGCTGAGCGCGGCCAGCACGCCGATCCAGCGCAGCGACTGGCCGTAGATGGCGCGCGCGGCCACGCTGGCCTGCTCCGATTCGCGCTGCACGTTTTTCAGCACCGTATCGATGTCGGCGACGATCTGGCGCCGCAGGGGGCTGCACTCCTCGACGAGGAAGGTGCCGTACTGTTCCATTTGCCCAGCGGCGCGGAACTGGCGCGGACGCTGCAATTCCTGCGCCATGGCTTTCAAGCCCGTGCTGACTTTCTCGAATTGCGGATCGCCGGCGAACTGCGGCGCCAGCCGGGCCAGCGCGTCCAGGTACAGTGCCTTCTGGCTGTCGAGGATGGCCAGCTCTTTCTCGGCCGCGACCTGGTCGTGGAAGATATACGCGTTGCGGGCGGCCAGGCCCGTCTGGTCGAGCGCTTCGCGCGCCACATACAGCGGTTCGAGTTTGTCCAGTTGGACTTTTTCCTGCGCGTCCATGGCGCCGGAGATGGCGCCGATGCGCAGCAGCGCAAAGGCCGCCAGCACCAGCATGAGTAAGACCAGCAGCCCGAAGCCTGCGCTCAGGCGCGCGCCTATCGTCAAACGATTGAATGACATCATTGTTGTTATTGCCCTGTATAAAGTTGATTTTTTGCCGGTTCCGCTAGAACCGGGCGATCTGCTCGCCGTCGTGTGCCTTTCCCGCATGCTGCGGGATGGGTCTCTAACTGGCGTTTTTTGGGCAGTCAGCTTCTAATGTCGGGCAATGCAGGCGCGCGGGACTTTCCGCTACGCCATACAACAGCACACTGAATTATAAGCGAACAGCGTTTTTTATGATTTCACGCGCTCGCTTTTCATGCCTTGATGCAAGTCAAGAGCTGCCGTATCAGCCCGCGCCCGGGGCGTCGATGACGGCCATGGTGATGCGCGAGATGCAGCACAGTTTGCCGTCGTCGCCCGTGATGCGGATTTCCCAGACCTGGCTGGTGCGGCCCCGGTGGATCGGCGTGGCGCGCCCCGTCACCTGGCCGCCGCGCACGCCGCGCAAGTGGTTGGCATTGATTTCCTGGCCCACGCTCACGTGGCGGCTGGAATCGAGGCAGGCATTCGCGGCCATGCTACCCAAGGTTTCGGCCAGCAAAACGGAAGCGCCGCCGTGCAGCAGCTTGAATGGTTGCATGGTGCGGTGGTCGACGGGCATGGTCGCCTCGATCCAGTCGGGGCCGAAGGCCGTAAATTCGATGCCCAGGTGGCGCATGGCCGTGCCCTCGCTGGCGGCGTTGAGGATGGCCAGGTCGAGCGGTGCGTGCCAGATTTCCATTGTTACCTCGGATAGTGTGTAGAAAAGGCCATTGTAGGACAGAGCGTCCGAGCGTGCCGCTTCATCTTTCCTTCACCGTGGCCCGGGGTGGCGATGGCATTAACTGGTTATAATTGCCCCATTCTTAAAAAACGAGGTTGTGTATGAAGTGGGCCTTGCTGGGCATTTTTGTGTTTTCTGTTTTACATATTCATTTTCGGGGCAAGGTGCGCCTGCCGTTCCGCCGCCAGATCTTCGATCACTCCTCGTTCATGGCGCCGCTGAACCTGTTCATGCACACCTTTTCCAAGGTGCCGGCCACGCCGTATCTGGCCGTCGAGCAGTTCCCGGAACTGGCGCCGCTGCAGCAGAACTGGCAAATCATCCGCGATGAAGCGCTGCGCATGCAGGAAATGAAAAAGATCAAGGCCGCCGAAAAGAACAATGACGTCGGTTTCAATTCCTTCTTCAAATATGGCTGGAAGCGTTTCTACCTGAAATGGTATGACGCGAACCACCCGTCGGCGCAGCAGATGTGCCCGCAAACCTATGCCTTGCTGCAATCGATTCCGTCGATCAAGGCGGCCATGTTCGCGGAACTGCCGCAAGGCGGCAAGCTCAACCCGCACCGCGACCCGTTTGCCGGCTCCTTGCGCTACCACCTGGGCTTGCAGACGCCGAACGACGACCGCTGCTTCATCGACGTCGATGGCGAGCGCCACAGCTGGCGCGACGGCCAGGCCGTGATGTTCGATGAAACGTATATCCACTGGGCCCGCAACGATGCCGACAGCGACCGCATCATCCTGTTCTGCGACATCGAGCGCCCGATGCGCTACCGCTGGGCGCAAGGCTTGAACCGCTGGCTGGGCCGCACCCTGATGACAGCCGCCGCCTCGCCAAACGAACTGGGCGACCAGGTGGGCGGCGTGAGCAAGCTGTTCCAGATTTCCTGGACCATGGGCCAGTACCGCCGCCGCTTCAAGGCGTGGAACAAGACGGCCTACCAGATCACCCGCGTGGCGCTGGTCGTGGGCATCATCGCGCTGATCTATTTTATCTAAGCGCCGCATTACCGCACAAGAAAACCGCCTTCGGGCGGTTTTTTTTATAATGCGATACCACTGCCCAGGAGAATGTTGAAACATGACGCAACGCGACCACCAATACGATATCCAGATCGGCGACGACGCATGGATCGAATTCATCGGTCTTGACGGCCGCTATGAGCAAGCCATCGACATCGATCCCTTGCTGGGGGAACTGTGGCCGCTGATCTGCCTGCTGGAAACCCATTGTGTCGCCGACTGCTGCGGCATGGATGCCTACGATTTCACACGCGAAGCCGTCAATACGGCGCTGCTGGAACTCGATCGCGCGCAACTGCATGCCGCCTGCGCGCAAGCCCACAGCGCCGTGGCAGCGGCCGCCAGCGATGTATTGCTGAGTAACACGATGAATCACTACGCGGATAAACGCGTGTTCCTGCAATTGCTCGAGCATCTGGACGAGTGCATCGTCGCGCAGGATGCCGCAGGGGCTTGACCTTGCCAAGGCGGGAAGGTCCACAGTGACGGCATTGAAGGATAAACGAGGAGAATCCCGCATGCCAAAAATCACCGTCCTGCCCCATCCCGAGCTGGCCCCGGAAGGCGCCGTCTTCGACGCGCCGGAAAACATGAGCATTTGCGACGCATTGCAGCTCAACAAAATAGACATCGAACACGCCTGCGGCCAGGTCGGCGCCTGTTCCACCTGCCACGTGGTCGTGGTGCAGGGTTTCGACTCGCTCAACGAGCTGGGCGACAATGAAGAAGACATGCTGGACCAGGCTTGGGGCTTGCAGCCCCACTCGCGCCTGTCGTGCCAGGCGCGCCTGGCCCAGGAAGACCTGACGGTCGAACTGCCCCGGTACACGCTGAACCACGCCAAGGAATAGTCCCTGGCGCGGTTGCGCGACTGCCCTACGGGTTTACCACGTGATTTACCACATGATCACACGCTGCTCGGGCGGCAGATACATCGGGTCGCCCGGCTTGATGCCGAACGCTTCATAGAAGCCGGGCTGGTTCTTGACCGTGCCCTTGGCGCGGAATTCGCCCGGCGAATGCGGGTCGCTCTTGATCTGGGCGATGGCCGCTTCGGGACGCAGTTTCGCGCGCCATTTCTGCGCAAAACCGATGTACAGGCGCTGTTCGCCCGTCAAGCCATCGATGACGGGCGACGGCTTGCCACCGAGCGAGCGCTGGTAGGCCTTGTAGGTGATCGACAGGCCGGAATTGTCGCCGATGTTTTCGCCCAGGGTCAGCTCGCCATTGATGTGGTAGCCAGGCACCGGGCTGTAGGCGCCGTATTGCTTGACGAGGCCGGCGGCCAGCGCCTTGAAGGCCGTGCGGTCTTGCGCCGTCCACCAGTTGCGCAGACGCCCCTTGGCATCGTATTGGCTGCCCGAATCGTCGAAGGCATGGCTGATTTCATGGCCAAAAGTGATGCCGAGCAAGCCGTAATTGACGGCGTCTTCCGCCTTCACGTTGAAAAATGGCGGCTGCAAAATCGCGGCCGGGATCGTGATGGCGTTCAAGGCCGGGCTGTAGCTGGCGTTGACGGTTTGCGGCGTCATCGACCATTCGTCGCGGTCGACCGGTTTGCCCAGCTTGGCCAGGTTTTGCTGGCGGCTCCACGCGCGCGCGGCGCGCACGTTGGCGATCAGGTCATTCGGCTGCGTCTTCATGCTGCTGTAGTCGCGCCAGGTATCGGGGTAGGCGATCTTCGGCTTCAGGGCGGCCAGCTTGAGCTGAGCTTCCTTCTTGGTTTCCGGACCCATCCAGTCGAGCTGTTCGATGCCATCCTTGAACGAGGCGACGAAATTGTCGAACATGGCCATCACGCGGGGCCGGGTTTCCGGCGGCAGATACATTTCCACGTAGCGCTTGCCGACGGCGTCGCTGATGGCGTTATCCGTGAAGCGCAGCGCCAGCTGCCACTGCGGTTCGCTTTGCGGCACGCCGCGCAGCACCGTGCCGTCGAAGGCGAAACGTTCCTTGACGGTCGCGCTGTCCAGGTAGGAAGCGTAGCTTTCGATGATGCGCCAGTGCAGATAGCTCTTCCACGATGCCAGCGGCACGGCGGCCACGGTCTCGGCAAAGCCTGTCATGAAGCTGGGCTGGCGCACGACGGCCGAGGAAGCTTTCGGCGTCAGGCCGGCGGCCGTAAAGTAGGCGTTCCAGTCGAAGGCCGGCGCCAGCGCCGCGAATTTGTCGAAATCGACGCGGTTGTACGATTTGACGGGGTCGCGCATCTGCACGCGCGTCCACTGCACTGCCGCCAGGCGCGTTTCGATGTCGAGGATCTGCGCCGCATGTTCGGCAGCGGCCTTGTCGCCGCTCATGGCCAGCATGGTCTCGATATGCTTGAGGTATTTGGCGCGCACGGCTTGCAGCTTGGCGTCGTCGTCCTTCAGGTAGTAATCGCGGTCAGGCAAGCCCAGGCCGGACTGGCTGATATTGACCGTGTACTGCTCGGGGTCTTGCGCATCGGGCGCCACATAGGCGGAAAACGGCGTCGCCACGCCATTGCCTTGCAGATAGGCGAGCAGCGCCGGCAAGTCTTTCTTGTCCTTGACGGCAGCCACGCGGGCCAGTTCGGCGTGCAGGGGCTTGAAGCCGGCCGCATTGCGCGCCTTGTCGTTCATGAAGCTCGTGTACAGGTCGGCGATCTTGTGCGCCTCGCTGCCGGGCTTGCCGGGATTTTTCACGGTGGCGTCGATCAGGCCGCGCAACTGGCCCTGGGCAATTTCGCGCAATTCGATGTAGGTGCCCCAGACGGATTTGTCGGCCGGGATTTCCGTATTGCGGGTCCAGACACCGTTGACATAGCCATAGAAATCATCCCTGGGGCTGACTGCCGGGTCCAGGGTTTTCAGGTCGATGCCGGAGACGGGTGCGGCGGGATTGTTAGCTTGGGCGTACAGCGAGGGCGAAGATAAGGCGAGCAAGGCGCAGCAGGCGGCGCTGATCAGTGAACGTTTCACGAAGATTCCTTTAATTGTTTTCACTTCATGTTGGGGAACATGCTTGTCCAGGCATGGGAGGCCGGATTATAGTCCGCCAGCCTGCCCCGCAACAATGACAGTTGAACAATTCCAGGGATCAGCGGATCAGGAGATCGAACAGGTCCACGGTCTTTTTACCCTGATTTTTCAGCAGGTCCGCAAGCGAGCCCGGCGTTGGCCCGCCATCGCCGGCCGCATGATTGAAATAATTAAAATCGAGCTTGATCTTGTCTTCCAGGTCGCTCGCATAACTGGCTGGGTATTGCGATTGCTCCAGCTGGGGCAATGTATTGAAATGGCCCAGCACCGACTTGAAGAAATTGGTCATCTTGCCGGTGCTATTGTATTCCTGCATGGCTTGCGCCACGACTTGGGTGCGCCAGGCCTGTTCTTCATCGTATGCCTGCGTAAAGGCCGCACGCCGCTCGTCGATGGTAAAGGTCCCGCTGTCATCGTTCGAAATGGTGGACAATTGCTCGCGCGACAAGCCGGCAAAGGGATTGGGCCCCTTCCTGTCGACAAACGCGGTAGCGGCAGCGGCCGACTTTGCCGAGGCCGCGTCATTCGGCTCCGGCACCTGCTTGGCGGCGGCCGCCTTGTGTTCCGCGTCCAGTGGATAGAGAATCTCCGTCGTATTGTCCTTCACCCACGCACCCAGCGCCGCATGATCGTAGCCCTGGACGGTGGCGCTGGTGGCCGTCGCGGCCTTCGACAGGCGCCCGGCCAGGGTGGAAATCACGACGTCGTCGGCCACGGCGCCAGCGCCAGCCGGTGCCCGGGTGGCCTGCGCCTGGTCCGACGATGTCTTGTCCGATGATGTCTTGTTGCCTTGCGCGACCGATAATGCCCCAAGCTGGATTCCCACCGTGCTGATATTCATCATCGCCCGCCCCAAGTTAAGTAAATGTTACTATAGCACAATAAATATCGCAGTTATGTCACGGCGCTTTGCGCAATGCTTCCTGTCGCGGCACATTCAAACCATTTGTTTTGTTGGAGCAGACTGATGCAGGAATTCAGGTTCAATGTTTTCGGCACGCTGATTGGCATCCGGGGGATGCCGGGAGCCTGGCGCGCATTCTATCTCGGTGCGGAAGGCAAGCGCCGGCCCGCCGATTTCATTATTCCCAACGATATTCAAGCCGATGCGCTGTGCGAATACCTGGCTGACCTGTTCCATGAAGAGGCGACGCCGCGCAATAACACAACGATACAGCTTAATGAAGGATCGCCGTGAATCGATGGACGCAATACCTGTTCGAGGAACATGACGAAAAAAAGCTGCGCAAGTGGTCGCGGCGCCTGAAGTTCTTCCGTTTTTTCAGGGCGCTTGGGGGACATGCCAATGACGGCGACTCACTGGATGTCGCCTTTGCCTACGTCGAACCCGCACAGCTCGACACATTCTTGGCGGGCCTGGGCATCAAGCTGGTGAAATTTGACGCACCGCCACCGCAGCCTTTACCTGGCGTCGCCTACCCCGGCGATGCATACTTGCAGTTTCCATCGCTGATTGATGGCACCTTGTGGCAACAGCCCGGGCGGTGTGACATCATGGGTATCGAGGTCTTCATCTGGTGCCATGCCGGGGTGCTGAAAATTTCTCTACATGATGGCTATGCGGTGTCAGAGCAGAATGTGCGCGACGCCGAGGCCATCGAAAAGCTGCTCGCCCGGGTGGTTCTTGAGCGGATAGAACCGCCTGCCGACAGCCTTCATTACATTTTCCCGTAACAGCATCCTGGTGCAATGCGCCCCTACTTCACCGGCTCGAACGTCACCGTCAATCCATTGCTGGTGGTCCTGAGCTGCGTGGGCACGAATTGCACGCCCGCATAGCGCAATTCGTCGGGTTTGAACGTGTAGATCGGGGTTTCATGCATGAGCTGGTCGGCCACCAGGCTGGCCACCTTGGCGAACTGGCGCTGCTGGGCTTCATCCATGCCGTCGATGGTCACCTTGTCCACGCTCGCTTCGCTCAGGTAGACGGCGTTGCGCTGGGCGTCCAGCACGAGGCGGCCCGACATGGCCAGACTGCCGCGCCAGGTCTGGCGGATGAACGGCGGCAGGACGCTGGCGTCCACGCTCAGGGCCACCCGTTCGCGCTCGGGCTGCAAGGACAATTGCGGGTGGGTCAGCTTGACGTCGAGCACGGACAGCACGCGCTTATCGATGGGAAAGCGGCGCTCCAGGCCTTGCTGCATCTTGCTCAGCGACACATTCACGTCGCGCGGGCCGATCAGGGTGGAACACGCGGCCAGCACAGTACAGGCAAAGGCGGCGATCGTGGCGGTTTTCAGCAAGGGACGTATGGAGGTCACGTTCATGGATGGTCTCGGAGGAAAGATGGCGCCATCTTACACATGCGCCCGCTTTCACGCAAAAAACGGCGCCCACCTTGCAGCGGACACCGGTTCTTGTATTGGCCTTGTCAGCGGACGAACAGGGCGATCAGTATGACAATGGGCAATGGAATGCCCAGCAGCAGCAAGAGGATGGAACGCATGGAGGACTCCTTGATTTTATATGGTTTATAGAGACAGGGGTTCAGATGGTGACGTGGCGCAGCACGCGCTCATGGTCGCGCTGGCGGCCGCCAAACGTTGCCGCCAGGCTGGCCACGAAAGCGCCGAGCAGCAAGGCAACGAACATCCACAGTGCCGTGTGGGCACCGGCCTTGCGGGCCGTGTCGGCCGCCTGCTGGGCACGCGCCTTGGCATCGGCGGCGGCCTTGGCTGCGCGGCCGTAGACGGCGTCGACCCGCGCTTCCGCTTCGGCCTGCGTCAAGCCCGTGCGGCTGGCCACGACCTGGCCCAGGTATGCGCGGTCATCGGCGGCCAGGCTGCCTGCGGACAGGCTTGTCGCGAAGATCCTGCCGGTTTCCATGCGCTGGTCGGCCGTGCTGGCATTGGCCGTAGGTACCGCCAGGGTGCCGGTGGTGGCAGCAGCGGTGGCAGGCACGGCAGGTGCGCGCAGCAGCATGTCCGAGAAATAATCGAGCGGATTGGCGCCGCCGCCCTCGTCCGCCTTCGCACCAGCCGCACCCGCACCCGCCGCTGGGGACACCGCCGCCGCCACGCCGCTGCCCGCATCGATGGCGCCGCTCAGTACGGCGCGCGTGCCCCCGGCCATCACGGCCACGGTGATCAGGGTGGCCACAGCCCAGGCCAGCAAGCCGTGCGCCGTATCGCGGAAGTGCACTTCATCCGTGTGGATGGCACTCCATTTCACGCGCAACCGGCCCGCCATGTAGCCGCCGATGCCGGACGCGGCCAGTTGCATGAAGGCCAGCCAGGCGATGGTCGACACGCCGATGGCCGTTGCGTTGAACGACCATGGCGACACGGATGACAGACCCAGGCCCACGCCGAGGATCAGCAGGATGAAGGACAAGGCGGCCGCAGCGGCCGCGCCCGCCAGCACGGCGCCCCAGGAGACGCCCGGATTGTTCAGGTCCGACACGGACAATTGTGTAGCTTGCATGGAATACTCCCTTGGTTGTTGATTTTCTTAAGCCGTTCAGGCGGCCACGCCCGTCAACTGCTCCTTGCGCGCGGCCATTTCCTGGCCCAGCGCGTCGAGATCGACGGCCGTCTCGCGCACCTTTGGAAACATGTCGCCCTCCTCTTCCTTGACGTGGTGCTCGATCTGCTCGGACAGCACCTTGACCTTGGCGTCGTACAGGTCGTCGGCCGGGTCCATGGCGGCGATTTGCGCGATGAGCTCCTTGGCGCTCGCGTGCTCGACAAGGGCTTCATCCATCAGGTCGCCGTCGTGGATGGGGCGGCGCACGGCCGGGTAGAAGATTTCTTCTTCCAGTTGCGTGTGCACGGTGAGTTCCTGGCAGATCTGATCGGCCAGCTTTTTCTTGGTGGCAAATGAGCGGTCGCTCAAGCCTTCATATTGGGCAAACAATGCCTTCACGGCCTTATGGTCCTGCATCAATAGATTGATCGCGTTCATGGCGCCTCCTTGTTGTAGATGAGGCAAGGATGCGCCATGGCGGCGCCAGCGTATGTGCGACGCCTTACACAATCTTGATTTTTAATACACTCAGCTATTCACCTGCGACTTGATGCCGTGATGGCCCATCAGGTCGTACAGGGTGGGCCGGCTCACGCCCAGCAGTTCGGCCGCCTTGGCGATATTGCCGTCGGCCCGCGCCAGCGCGCGCACCATGACCTTGTATTCGGCACCGTCGCGGGCCTGGCGCAGGTTCAGCGGTTCATCCTGGGGCGTCGCCTGGGCGCTGGCGGGCAGGCCCAGGTCATCGGCGGCGATCTGCGGCCCGTCGCTCATGATGACGGCCCGCTTGATGCAGTTTTCCACTTCGCGCACATTGCCGGGCCAGCCATAGCTTTCGATCAGCTGCAGCGCGCCGGTGCTGAAATGCAGGTTGCTGCGGCCTTCGCTGGCGCAGAACTTGTTCTTGAAATGGTGGGCCAGCAAGGCCGCGTCGCCGGCCCGCTCGCGCAGCGGCGGAATCCGCAGCACGATTTCGCTGAGGCGGTAAAACAGGTCTTCGCGGAAACGCCCCTGCTCCGCCAGCACCTTCAAATCCTGGTGCGTGGCGCAGACGATGCGCACATCGACCGCGATCTCGGCGCGTCCGCCGACGCGCTCAATGACCCGCTCCTGCAGGAAACGCAGCAGTTTCGCCTGCAGCCCCATCGGCATGTCGCCGATTTCATCGAGAAAGAAAGTGCCGCCGTGGGCCAGTTCGATCTTGCCCAGGGTTTGCCGGGCCGCGCCCGTAAACGCCCCCCGCTCATAGCCGAACAGCTCGCTCTCGAGCAGGTTTTCGGGGATGGCCGCGCAATTGATGGCAACGAAGCGTTGCGCATGGCGGCTCGACAGCGCGTGCAAGCCCCGCGCAATCAGTTCCTTGCCGCTGCCGGAGTCGCCGAGCAGCATCACGCTGGCCGACGAGGGCGCCACTTTTTCCACGCTGCGGCACAGCTTCAACATGCCCGGATCGCGGCTGACGATGCCGGCCAGCGGCGAGTCCGCCTGCGTCTGCAGCATGCGGCGGTTTTCCTGCTGCATCGCGTGCAGATAGAACGCGCGGGCGATGACCAGGCCCAGCATGTCGGCCTCGAACGGTTTCTGGTGAAAATCGTAGGCGCCCAGGGCGATGGCTTTCAAGGCATGCGCGCGTTCCTGGTTGCCGGAGAGGATGATGACTTTCGTGTCCGGCGCCAGCGCGAGGATTTGCCGCAGGGTGGCCAGGCCTTCCGTGGCGCCGTCCGGGTCGGGCGGCAAGCCCAGGTCCATCGTCACCACGGCCGGCTGGTGTCGCCGCACGAGCGCCAGCGCCGCCTCGCGCTCGCCCGCCAGCAAGACTTCATAGCCGTCAAAACTCCAGTGCAACTGCTTTTGCAGGCCGGGATCGTCTTCGATGACCAGCAGTTTTTGTTTCGCCATACGTATGCACTCCAGTCAGCGGGTAGAACAGCGGAAATCTGGGGTATGACCCGGCGGGTCAGACCCCATGGCCGCGTGCAGCGGCAAGACCACGCGAAACGTCGTGCCCACCTGCGGTTCGCTGCGCACCTCTAGGCTGCCGCCCACTTCGCGCAGGTATTCGCGGCTTTCGAACACGCCGATACCCATGCCCGCCGTCTTGGTCGTGTCGAACGGTTTGAACAGGCGTTCGCGGATGAATTGCTCGCTCATGCCCTGCCCCGTATCGTCGAGCTCGACGACGGCCGTATGCTGTTCGCGCCGCAGCCGCACGGCCACCTTGCCATCGCTGGCCGTCGCTTCGATGGCGTTCTGGATCAAATGGCCCAGCACCCGTTCCAGGCGCGCGCGGTTGGCCAGCACCGTCAGCTCGCCATCGACGATTTCCAGCCGGGGCGCCGGCGCCAGGCTCGCCTTGGCGGCCACGGCCTGGCGCAGCAAGCCGTCGAGCAGCAGCGGCGCCGGCGCTTCCGGCGCTTCGCCGCGCGCCAGTTTCTGCAGCAAGGTCTTCATTTTCTGCACGGAATGGTCGAGGGTGCCCAGCATGTCTTCCTGGAAGGCGGGATTGGCGCGGTGCTTTTCCGCATTACTCAGTAACAGCGACAGCTGGAACACGAGGTTTTTGAGGTCGTGCACAATGAAAGTGGACATGCGGTTGAACGAGTCGAACTGGCGCGCCACCGTCAGGGTGTCGAGCGATTCGCGGTGCGCCAGGTAGCTGGCGGCCTGGCTGCCGGCAATTTTCAGCACGTCGAGGATTTCCCAGTTCAAGCTGATGTGCGTGCGGGGCCGCGCCAGCGCGACAAAGGCGAACAGCTGGCCGTGCAGCATCAATGGCACCAGCAGCCACACGCCGGGCAGCGCCAGCAGCGCCGGCGGCAACTGCAAGCCGCCGTACTGGCGCGGATTGTGCTGGCAGTCGGGCACGTCGATTACCCATAGCCTTGCCTCCAAAAACTGGCACAAGGGACCAGATGCCGGCTCGCTCCACCTGCTCGGCGGCCAGTTCCAGCTGGCCGCCGGGGCGAACTGCCCCTGTTCGCGCAAGATCCATAGCGCGCCGGCGCGGCTTTCCACCAGTTGCGCCATGGCTTGTATCGTGCGTTCGCCCAGGGCCGGACCATCTTCGGACAAGGCCCGCGTAAATCTCAGCCATTCCTCGCGGTAATCGAAGATGGCATTGTAGAAATGTTTATTGATATACACCTTGAGCTTGGCGCGCAGGCTGCCGGAAAACAGCACGCCCGCCAGCAGCAAGGCCGCGCCGCCCAGGTAAGCCATCTGCATCAATGAACCCCAGGTGCCGCCGAAATAGCGCAGATAATAGGCACTGGCCGCCATGGCCAGCAAATAGATGGCCGAGCCCAGCAAGGCAGCCGAGCGGTACAGCATCTGGCGCGAGACGGACAAGCCCAGCGCCCAGCCCGGATTGCGCGCGGCCGAGATGGCCAGCAGCGGCGCGCACAGAGCGTCGACGATGCCGCGCGCGGCCCAGATGTCATCGTTGACCGCGCGAAACAGCAAGGCGTCGCTGTACAGATAGAAATCGTAGGCGAACAGCCCGCCTACGCCCAGGCACGCGAACTTGATGCCCCAGCGTTTCAGGGGCGGCGTGTTGCGGTACCACTGTTCCACCAGCAACATGCCCAGCACGGCCAGCAGCAAACGGCAGACACTGGCGATGATGCGCGCCGGCAAAGGCAGCGCCAGCCAGGATGAGGCCATGGAGAGCAGCCACGGTGCCAGCGCCGTGAGGACGATGCCGGCCAGCACGAAGCGCAAACGGGGCCGCGACGGTTCGATCAACAGCAGCAGGAATACCAGCCAGGCCAGGGTGCGCAGCAATTCGAGCGCGTCGCCGGCCAGCGCGATGCGCTGCCCCAGCAGCACCAGCACCACCGTGCCCGTCGCCCAGCCGCCCGTCGCCAGGCACGCCACCAGCAAGGCACGCACGTTCTGCCGCGCGCGCCAGTTGCTGATCAATAGCAGCGCCAGCACGAAAAAGGCCAGCGACGCCAGGCCATGGCTGAGAGCCCCCGCGTCCGGCGCCGCCAGCCAGTCCGACTGGTCCCGCATCATCGGCTGCCCTTGCCAAACAGCACCACCTGCACCGTGTCGAGCAGGATCAGCAGGTCGAGGAACAGGCTATTGTTTTTCACATAATACAAATCGTATTGCAGCTTCTTGACGGCATCGTCGACGGAAGCGCCATATTGATAGCGCACCTGCGCCAGGCCCGTGATACCCGGCTTGATGCTGTGACGAATGTTGTAGTACGGCACCTGCTCCTTCAGTTGCTCGACAAAATACGCGCGTTCGGGGCGTGGTCCCACAAAACTCATCTCGCCGCGAAACACATTGAGCATCTGCGGCAGCTCGTCGATACGCAGCTTGCGGATCAGATTGCCCACGCGCGTGATGCGCGCATCGTTGGCCAAGGCCCAGATGGGCGTGCCGTCGCGCTCGGCATCGCAGCGCATGCTGCGAAATTTCAGCACCTTGAATGGCTGGCCGTCGCGCCCCACCCGTTCTTGCTGATAGAACACGGGGCCGCCGTCTTCCAAGCGGATGCACAGGGCGGTTACCAGCATCACGGGCAGCGACGCCAGGCAGATGACCCCGCTGGCCGCCAGGTCGAACAAACGCTTCGACGTGGCGCGGAAAAAGCTCTGGTCGAAGCCGCCGCCATAGATCAGATAGCTCGGTTGCAATGAATCGATGCGAATCTGGCACGCTTCGCGCTCGAAAAACGTGGCCGCGTCGATCACCTTGACGCCGCCCAGCGCACATTCAAGTAGTTGTTTGGCAGGAAACGCGCCATTGCGCCGGTCGCTGACGGACACGACGATCTCATGCGCGGCATGGCGCTGGGCAGTGGCCAGCAAGGACAGGCCGGTCGGCAGCAAGGCCGAGGCCGGCACGCAGCATTGCTCGCCCGCCACATCGATGCAGCCGACGACCGTAAACTGGTGGAAACCGATCTTGCTGGCCGCCAAGTCCATGCACTCGCGCGCCAGCGCCCCGCCGCCCACCAGGATCAGCCGGCCTTTCATCAGCGCCGATTGCGAGGATTTGAATACCAGCAGGCGCGCCAGCAGCACGCCAATGGCGCCCAGGCCGAAGATCAGCACGCTGCCGCGTCCGAAATGCAGGGCTGGAATGAAGCGTATCAACACGCTGAGCACGGCAAAACCCAGCGCGAACGAAGGCAGGATGCGTAATAACGTGTTGCGGATGTCTTCGCGCGAGCGGTGCTGGTACATGCCCAGCGCGCTCATGCTCAAGACGATGACCAGCGCAAAGATCGAGGACGACAGGTAGACCTCGCTCGCCCGCACCACGTGGCTGCCATCCGCCAGCCACAGCAAGGACGTCAGGGTGGCCGACAGCAGCAGGATCAGGATTTCCAGCAACAGCAGGATAAACGCTGTTTTCGAGACATAGTGGCTGAAGATGCGGATCATGGTTCCCCCTGCGGCAAAAAGCATCGGGCCGCGCGCAAGGCGGCCTGTTGCTGGTCTTGCCATCATGGCGAACTGTTCCAAGAAGACATTGATGCGCCACAAGCTACGGCCCCGGCTATCTTTCGCTGGCAGAATTTATCTCAATACATTACCGAATGAGGGGAAATGGCATATAGTATGCTTCCCCTAAAAAAAGATAAATGTCATGAAATTTGATGTAGCGATTGTCGGCAGTGGCCTGGCGGGTTTATCGGTTGCACTGCATTTAGCTGAGACGCGCACTGTCGCGATCATTTCCAAACGCGCGCTGCTCGATGGCGCCAGCAACTGGGCGCAAGGCGGGATCGCGGCCGTGCTGGACTCGGGCGACAGCCACCAGCAGCACATCGAAGACACCCTGATCGCCGGTGGCGGCCTGTGCGACGAGAGCGCCACGCGCTACATCGTCGAGCACGGCCGCGAAGCGATCGAATGGCTGATCGAGCAAGGCGTGCCGTTTACACGCGACGCCACGGCCGAACTGGGTTTCCACCTGACCCGCGAAGGCGGACACAGCCAGCGCCGCATCATCCACGCGGCCGACGCCACCGGGCACGCCGTGCAAGTGACCCTGGAAGAAAAGGTCCGCGCCCACCCGAACATCAGCCTGTTCGAACACCATTGCGCGATCGACCTGATCACTTCCGACAAGCTGGGCATGAAGCCGACCCAGCGCAATGCCCAACCACATTGCCATGGCCTGTACGTACAGGATGAGCAAACGGGTAAAGTACTGACGTTTGCCGCCGAGCACACCGTGCTGGCCACGGGCGGCGCCGGCAAAGTATACTTATATACAACGAATCCCGACACGGCCAGCGGCGACGGCATCGCTATGGCCTGGCGCGCCGGCTGCCGCGTGTCGAACATGGAATTCATCCAGTTCCACCCGACCTGCTTGTACCACCCGTATGCCAAATCGTTCCTGATCACCGAAGCCATCCGTGGCGAAGGCGGCTTGCTGAAACTGCCGCCTGAAGCGGGTGCGGCCGCTGGCACGCGCTTCATGCTGGCTCACGACGAGCGGGCCGAACTGGCGCCGCGCGACGTGGTGGCGCGCGCCATCGACTTCGAGATCAAGAAACGGGGCCTCGACTACGTGCACCTGGACATCAGCCACAAGCCGGCCGAATTCCTCATCGAGCACTTCCCGACCATCTACGCCCGCTGTCTGGAACTGGGCATCGACATCACCAAACAGCCTATCCCCATCGTCCCCGCCGCGCACTACACGTGCGGCGGCGTCGTGACGGATTTGTCGGGCCGCGCCGACCTGCCGGGCCTGTATGCGGTCGGCGAAACGGCATGCACGGGCCTGCATGGCGCGAACCGCCTGGCGTCGAACTCTTTGCTGGAATGCATCGTCATCGGCCGCGCCTGCGCGCAAGACATCGAAAGCAAGGAAAAGCTGGGCACGCCATATCTGCCCGACTGGGATGAAAGCCGGGTCACCGATGCGGATGAAGAGGTGGTGATTTCCCACAACTGGGACGAGCTGCGCCGCTTCATGTGGAATTACGTAGGCATCGTGCGCACAACGAAACGCCTGGAGCGGGCCCAGCACCGCATCGCGCTCTTGAAGGAAGAGATCGACGAGTACTACCGCAACTTCCGCATCACGCACGATTTGCTGGAACTGCGCAACCTCGTCGACGTGGCCTCGATGATCGTCAACAGCGCCCTGTCCCGCCGAGAAAGCCGCGGCCTGCACTTCAGCCGCGATTATCCTGAGACCTTGCCGAAGGCGATCGCCAGCGTGCTGACGCCGCCGCATCGGTAATGTTACGCCTCAGTCCTAGACTATTTGTAAGCCGATAGCATCACCGACCCCTCAGGCAAAGAGCCGGGGTCAGACCCGACGGGTCTGACCTCAGTCCTTGTCTTGGGTCAATTGACGTGCCTCACCGCTCCGGCATCTCGAACTCAATCCCATCCTCCGTGTACGACATCTTCGCGGACGCCCCCGTGCACTCCCCCTGCGCCTCGTCCGCCACATACCTACACTCGCTCTCCAGCCCGCCATCTTCCCGCCAGTGCCGCGTCCAGCCATGGCGCTCGCCATCGACATACTCGATCAGCTGCCTCGGCTTGCCATTTGCATACCAGGAACGCAATGCGCCCTCCTCGCGCCCACCCGCATTCCACTGTTTCTGCACCATCAATACTCCGGCCCGGCTGAACCGCTGCTCGCTGCGCAATACGAAGTGGCCGCTGTGCGTGCGCTTGCTGGCCACTTTGCCATCCGGATAATATTCGACGCTGTCGCCCACGGGCTTGTCATCCACGTACTGCGTTGTACGCTGCACCTTGCCATCCGGGAAGTAGCCGGTGCTTGGTCCTGACTGGATGCCGTTCTCGTACCGGCTGCGGCTTTCCACCGTGCCATCCGGATAGAACAGCAGCAGCTCGCCCTCCGTCTGGCCCTTGACCTGGGTCGTGCGCGTGCGCAGCTTGCCATCCTCGTCGAAGGTTTCCACCAGGCCATCGGCGCGGGCGCCGTTCACGTACTGGCTGGCCTCGTTCAGCTTGCCCGTATCGTGATAGGTCCGCTGTTCGCCTTCCTGCACGCCATTGCGCCACGTGTTGCGCATGGAAATCTGGCCCTCAGGACGATACAGGGTCTGCACACCTTCCTGCACGCCGCGGCCATCCTGCTCCACCTGCATCTCGACCTGGCCATGCGGGTAGTACATGCTGTAGTTGCCCACCAGCTTGCCGCGCAGGTAATCGGGATCGTTGACCTGGCCAATCAGCCGCTTCGGCTCGCCTTCGCGCACGTGATAGATCTCGACTTGCCAGGTGGCGCGCGTCTTGCCTGGCGGCAGCGGCACGACCAGCGCATAGCGCGCATGTTCCTTGACTTCGCCGCGCGTCAGATTGTGATTCAGGTACAGGCGCGCCTTGCCATCGGCACAGGCTTGCGGCTCGCAGCCGCCCAGCTTGCCGACATCGGGCATGCCAAGCGCCCCCACATTACCTGGCGCAGGGCAGAATTTGATACGCATCAACAAGGGCGTTTTGTCACGTATCAGCTTGGCCAATTGCTGCTTCATGGCGGCGTATTGCTGCGCGTCCAGGCCCACGGACACGGCATCCATCAGCACCTGCCTGCCGCCGCAGCCGCTGTCGCTGGCCAGGGTCAGCACATCGCCGTCGGGCGTCGCCTTGATGGCGCTGACTACTTGCCGCTGTTCGATCTCGGCGTGGGCCAGCACCGGCCACAGCAGCGTCGCCAGCAGCACATGCTTCACAAGGCGCGCCATGCCTGCTCCTTGCGCTGCAGTTCCGGCGCTGGCGGCGCTTCGCCGCAGCCGCCCTGGGCCTTGCCGGCCACGTACTGGCATTCGCCCTTCAAACTGCCATCCTCGTGCCAGCTGCGGCTCCAGCCGTCGCGCCGGTCGTTCACGTAGTCGATGGCTTGTTCCGGCTTGCCGTTCTCGTACCACGAGCGCGACGTGCCCTGTTCGCGCAGTTGTGCATCCCATTTCCGTTCCAGCACCAGCACGCCCTGAGGGCTGTAGCGCTGGATACTGAGCAGCCCGCCCTTGTCTCCATATTGCTGGCGGCTTTTCACCTTGCCGTCCGCATAGAATTCCATTGCCTCGCCCGTGGGCAAGTCGTTAACCTGCGTCATCCTGGCTTGCACGGCGCCATCCGGGTAGTAATTCGTGCTCACGCCATTGAACTTACCGTTCTGCATTTCCGCGCGGCTGGAGATTTTTCCATCAGGGAAGTATGTGAGCATCTCGCCTTCCATCTTGCCGCCGCGCAAAGTGTAGCTGCTACTCAGCTTGCCATTTTCATCAAACGTCTGCACTGGCCCGTCGAGCTGCTTGCCATCGCGGTAGATGCTCGTTTCACTCAACTTGCCGGTCGCGTGATAGCGCTGATGCTCGCCTTCTGGCAAGCCATGGCGCCAGTCACCGCGCAGCTCCAGCGTGCCATCGGGAAAATACTTGCTGCCGATGCCATGCTGACGGCCCTGCCCATCCTGCGCCACCTGTTTCTCGGTCTTGCCATTCGGGTAATACGTGACGTAGCCGCCCACCAGCTCGCCTTGCGCATAATCGGCGTGGTTGACCTGGCCGGACAGGCGCAGCTTGTGACCCGCCACGCTGTAAATCTCCACCTTCCATGTGCCCGGCAGCTTGCCTTTTGGCAAAGGCAAGACCAGCACGTTCGGCGCCTTTTCCTGCTCGATGGGGAAGAAGCGCTCGTGCAGGTACAGCCGCGCCCGGCCATCGGCGCAGGCCGCTGGCGTGCAGGCGGCGATCTGCCGCACGATGGGCACGCTCGCATCGTCCGGGCATTTTTTCAATGTGACAAGCATGGGCGTCTTGCTGCGGATCTGCTTGGCCAGCCGGGCTTTCATCGCTTCGTATGGCCCATCGTCCAGCCCGACCGAGCGCGCATCCATGCGCACTTGGCGGCCGCCGCAAGCCGTGTTCGCGGCCACGGTCAGCACGTCGGCGCCTTCGCTATCCTGCTCGCCGGCGATGGCTGTCACCACCTGGCGTTGAACGATCTCCGCCTGCGACAACGCGGGCCACAATAAGGACGCGCCCAGCACGGCGCATAAGGTCTTGATTTTCATGGCATTCCTCTAATTTTCCGCCGTGACGGCCACGCCGCCCGGCACAAAGCTGACCCGGCCATCGCGGTAGCGCACGAGCACCACCACCTTCGATTCCAGCAATTGACCGTGCTGCACGGCCGGCAAATAAGTCCAGCGCTTGACGCTATCGAGCAGCACCTTGTTGAGCATCGGCTCCATCGGCAACTCGGCCGCCGCATAGGTCAGGGTGCCGTCGGCCGCGATGGTCAGGGTCAGGCGGTTTTCACCCGTTGCGTGCTTTTCGTCCAGCACGCCATACGCAACCGTCGTCATCGTGTCGCGCTGCACGCCGCCGACTTGGTCGCGCAAGGGCGGCATGGCCTTGAGTTTGGCCGCCAACAGCGCGCCCTCGGCCAGCACCTTGTCCCAGCGCTTCTGGTAGGCGCCGGGCTGGGCCAGGCGCAGCACCTTGGCGGCCAGGTCCATGCGCTGCGCCATGCGCGCGACGCCATTGTCGGCCGGCTGACCCGGCTCCGCCGGCAAGGCATGCTCCACGGCGTAACGGTAAGCCGTCAGGTGCGCCAGCGCCACCAGGTTCACGGCATCGCGCTCGTCGCCGCCGCGCAGCAGCGCCGCAGCGGCGATGCCCAGCCAGGCCGTGCCATCCGTCGGGTGCGCCCACACGGCTTGCTCGAAGTACTGGCGCGCCGCTTGGGGTTCGTTCAGGCTCAGGTGCATGCGGCCCATGGCCGCCGCCACCAGATGGTCGCGCGGGTTCGCTTGCAGCAGATCAAGATAGGTAGCGACCAGCGCCGGTTCATAGCCGGGCACCCAGCCCAGGCCCTCCAGCAACGACGCGCGCAGCCGCGCCTGCGTACGGTCGCCGCCGTAGCCAGGCGGCTTTGCCTCCCCGGAACGGTACAACAGCTGCAAGCCTCGCGTAACGGCGTCGTCGTCGCCCTTGCTGACCGCTTGCGACAGGCTGCGCACGGCCTTGCGCGCATCGGACGGCTGGAAACCGGCCGCCTTGGGCGAGCGCCAGCGAAATACTTCCAGGCCAGCCGCCTGGTCCGCTTGCGCCTGCAGGCTGGCCTTGGCCTTGGCTTCATCGGGCGACGAGGTCCAGGCCGTAAAGCCGATCAGGAACAGCACAATCAGCAGCACCACCACGGCCCAGCCCTTGCCCGTGATGCCGCCGCCAGTGTTGCCTGCCACTGGAATGGCGGCGGGCGCCTGCCCCGGCGCCGTGCGCCGCGTACTGCGCTGCGGCGGCAACGATTGCTGTTGCAACTGCATCTGCTGCGCCTGCACCGAGGCTTGCGCGGCCGCGACAATGACCTTGTCGCGCGCGCAGGCCGCGCAGCCGAGACCTGCGAAATGCTGGTGCTCGGGATTCGCGCCACACACGACGAGCTTGCCGTCGCTGCGCTGCGCATAGCCGCGCAGCAGCTGCGCCCAGTCGGCCGCCGATGGCCGTTGCGGTGTTGGCGACTGGGAAAACGCGCGGTCGAACATGGCGCGCAGCTCGGGCGGCATCAGCGCGTGGCCGCTGGTGGCGTTCGGCGCCAGCTGCTTGTGGCGTTTGACGCCATACGCATAGCAGCCGTCGCGGATGCGCCCGGGAATATCGGTCGCCACTTGCGCATTGCCGGGCCGCCCGCTGTACGGGTGGATGCCAAAGTTGAGCAATTGGAAGATGACGACGGCCAGCGCAAAACGGTCTTGCGCCATTTCCGTGCCCGCCGGCATGCCCTTGCGCTGGAATTCCGGCGCCAGGTAGTCGGCCGTGAATTGCTCCGCAGGAAACCGCTCGGCATGGCCCTGGATACTGAAACCGTCGCAATCGAGCATGGCGATGTACAGCGAATCGCGGTAAAAGCGCAGATTCACGGGTTTCAGATCGACCACATAATGCTGCTGCTGGTGCAGCGCATCGATGACGGCGGCCAGGTTGGCGGCCAGGGTCAGCTTGGGTCCGAGACCCGTGGGCAATCCGGCCGCGCGCGCTTGGCGTTCTTGCATGATCTGTTCCAGCTCGGCCGTTTGCGCCATGTCCAGCAGGGGCATGACGAAGCCGGCAAAGCCGCCCTGGCCGTCGAACACGGCCGCTTGCGGCCAGGCGATCTGCACGTAGCGCTTGCCGTTTTCCAACTGATCGGGCAGTTTGGGCGTCAGTTCCAGCATCGCTTCAAGCTTGCGCCGGTTGGCGGCCCGGTCCAGGTGCGGGTGGTACAGCTTGGCCACCTGCGTGGGCGCGCCCGGCAGCAGATACACGCTGCCCGCGCCGCCGCTCTTGATGAGTTTGCCCAAGACAAGGCTACGGACTTTGTCGAGCCAGATTTTTCCACCCGGACTCAGGCCCGGTGTCACGCCCTGCTTCCGGCTCATGCGCGCAAAGCCAGCAACAGGGTCTTGTCGTCGCCCGTGATCTGGTGCGTGCGCGGGTCGGCCAGGGTGGACGCCAGCGCCGTATTGCCCAGTTCGATGCTCTCGACCGTGCGCAGATAGCCTTGCACGGCATCCATGAACGGCGCGTACAAGGCCGCATTGTTCTTGCTCATGGCAAAGGGCATGCAACCATCCGACATCAGCACGACGCCGCGCACGGACTGGGGTATCGGCAGCAGGCGCAGCTGCTCGCGCCAGCGCTCGCCGCTGATAAAGTAGGTTTCGTTCGCGTATTCGCCGTTGGCGGGCAGCGAGATCAGTTCGCCGCCATCGCCCAGTTGCGCCACGCCCAGACCATCGCCCAGGTGGAAGAAGAAGCCGGTATCTTGCCCCATGACCACGCCGACAACTGTGGCAGCGTAATCGTCGAGAGTGGCGTTGGCGGCGCGAGCGATATCGTCCAGCGCGGCGCGGATCTGCGCCAGGGTGCCTGCCAACGCGCCGTCATGTAAATCCTGCACGGTGGCGCCCTGCTCCAGCCGTCCGGCCAGCGCCTGCACGGTTTGCGCGGAAACAAACTGCGCGCCCTGCTCGCTGAGCCTGGCCGAACCGGCGCCATCGCAGACGATGGCCACCAGGACGTCGCCCACGACGGCATGCGCATGCGCATCCTGGCAAGGAATATCTTTATCCAGATGCGCCTTGCCCGTGACGGAGGCGCCGAACGTGCGCCAGGAATCCTGTGTTGCTTGCACTGCTGCCATCGATCAGGTGCTCACGACAGACCAGCCGTCCGTCGAGGCCAGTTGCGCCTGCGCACCGGGACGCGATTGCGACACCACTTGCATGCTGGCGCTCAGCCACAGGAACAGTTCGCGGAACTGCAAGCCTTTCAGCTGCTTCACGCCCCGTTCGCCACGGCTGGAAAACTGGCCCAGGGTTTCGATATTCGCGTGGTCGCCCACGGCGATGGGGAAGATCGCCACTTTATTGGCTTGCTCGGCCGCGCGCGCCTGTTCGGCGCCGTGCTGCCAGCGGTCCGTCGGCTCGCCGTCCGACATCAAAAACAGCCATGGGCGCGTGTACGCCACGCCAGCGGCGCGGAAACGCTGTTTTTCCTGCTCGATTTCCGCCAGCGCCAGTTCGACGGCCGCGCCGGTCGGTGTGGTGCCGTTCGCTTCCAACCGGGGCGCCGTGAAATCCATGGCATCGCACCAGTTGCTGGCCACCACGGCTTCATCGTGGGCGCCATATTGAATCACGAGGATGCGCACGCGCTTGGCGGCGATCACGTCGGACTTGAGTTCCTGTTCCAGCAAGGCCAGGCCTTCGTTGAGCAGCGCGACGGGCTCGCCATCCATGCTGCCGGAGCAGTCGAGCACGAGCACCAATGGCGTGCGTTGTTCGGTGTTGTCGACCAAGGCGACGTCGGGAATCATTATTGAACTCATGGGCTATCGGTAAATGTGAAATCGGTCATAGTGCGAATCTTACATCATCGACGTGTTTTGCCCGTGCAAGTTTCCTACAGAACACTATCCCACCATATTATTGCAAACCATTGCAGCACTGATGTCTTTGTACTATCTTGATAGTTGCCCAGGCCAGATGGCAGCGGCCAGCCCTTCCTCACAAAGGCGGGGCGGATCGCTGCGCAACACCGCCCTTACCCAGTTCCGCACCTGCACGCCTGCGGCACGCTGATCTAATCAGGTTATGGGGACAAGCATGGGCACAGCAACAGCAAGCGCGGATGTGGGCAAACTGATCGCCGCCTTGTACGAGACGGCCTGCGGCACGGACGACTGGCCGCAGCTCGACAGCGCCGCCCTGAACAGCCAGCAATGGCAGGAACTTTTGCCGCATCTGCAACGCGCCCTGTGCCTGCAGCAGCGCCTGCGCGAGGCACAACTGGCCAGCCGCTGCGCGCTGGCGGCGCTCGACGCCATGGGCGCTGCCGTGCTAGTGCTCGACGCGGGCCTCGGGCTGCGCTTCGCCACGCCCGCCGGCCACGCCCTGCATGCGGCGCAGCTGGCACACGGCATACCGCCGGCCCTCGTGCGTGCCGTGCACCTCGTCATCGCCAGCGCCGGCAGCGCGCCGCAATGCCAGTCGCTGCGCCTGGCGCGCAAGCAGCAAACGCCGCTGGCCCTGACCGTCACCCTGCTCGCCGCCTGCCAACCGCCATGCGCACTGCTGATTGCGCGCGATCCCACACAGGCGAGCACCTCCGTCCCCGCCTTGCGCCAGCTGTTCGACTTGACGCAAGCCGAAGCGCTGGTGGGCAAGGAGCTGGCGCAAGGGGCCACCATCGAAGAAATCGCCGCACGCAGCGGCATCAGCGTCAACACCGTCAAGACGCATCTGCATCACACCTACCTGAAAACGGACACGCGGCGCCAGGGCGAGCTGATCGCGCTGATCCACGGCGCGACCGCGCATCTGGCCGTGCTCGACGCATGAGGCTGTCTCATCCGATCGGATGATGTACAGGACAACTTGCCTGCCTACACTGGCAAGACCGGTCACCCGCTCCTTGCCAGTGTCACCACAGCGCGCGGACCAGCCGGTTCGGCTTCCCTGGTATCGACAACCACATCGCCGCGCCGGCAGCGGACGGCACCAAAGTTCAAGGATGGGTAGAAAAATGAAAACATGGATCTTGGCCGGCACCCTGGGCGTCTGCGCCCTGCTGGCAAATGCGCAATCGCTCCCCGACAGCCAGACCGTCGTCATTCCAGGCGGACGCCTGCAGACGATCGAAATGCCGGCACAAAAACATTTCATGACTGCAGAAAGGTTTGCCCCGTTCCGCGGCGGCTATGAGCTGGCGAACGGCCAGGTGCTCTACCTGCGCAATGCAAGCAGCATCGGCGCTATCATGTATGCGCGTATCGATGACCAGGAAGAACACCGCATCGTCGCCACCGACAACAACAGCTTCGTGGCGCTCGACCGGCAGCTGGCCATGCGCATCGACTTGCGCGACGATGGCAGCGTCGGCGGCGAAGTACTGATGCTGGTGCCGGCCGAAAAACTGGCCAGCGGCGACATCGTGCCGGCCCACGTGCAAAGCATGGGCCTGGCATCGCGCTAAGGCAGCAAGTCCCCTTCAGCATGGGTGGCAGCCATGAGCAGACAATATTCTGTCCAACAGCAGAACGCGCAGACCCTGACCGCCATCAAACAGACGGCGGCCTGGTGGCGCGCCCGCCCCCTGCCCGACGCCCTGTGCCAGTACGCGGCCAGCCATGGCGTGGCGCTGAGCGCGGCCCTCATGCTCGACCTGCGGCTGGCCTACCCCGGCATGCCCGCCGTGTACGGCAAGCTGCTGAGTGCCGACGGCCACTTCATCCACTTCGAAATGGATCTCGACGATGCCTTGTGCCCGCTGCCCGGCAGCGTGGCCTGGGACGACATCAGCGCCAGATATGACTTGGCCGCACACAAACGCGGCACTGGCGTGGGATACGGCGAGCTATGCAAGAAGGTGCTGCAAGAAATGAATTACGCTGCGCGCTAGTGCATAAACCACCGCCATGCGATGGCCTACCACGCAAAATATCAAGGCCGTCTCCACCGAATGAACGATGCGCAGCGCCAAACCTGTGCCTAGACTGGTTCCTGCCCCATGCCCGCCCGCATCACGCGCCAGAGGCCATCAACCAACGAGGACAACACCATGAAAACCATCATCCTGGGCACACTGCTGTGCCTCGCTACCGCCAGCACGGCAGCCACCGCGCAAACCCTGCCTCCCGAACACACCGTCACCGTGCCGGGCAACACGCTGCGCATCGATGTGCCCGAACATCCGCGCTACATGATGCGCCGGGATTTCAAGAAATTCGTCGGCGTCTATGATCTGTCGAATGGCGACACCCTGGAACTGCGCCTCGCCGGCGCTGAAAAGTATGCGCGTATCGGCAAACAGGAAGAGCACCGCATCGTCGCCACCGACCGCAACGCCTTCGTCGCGCTGGACCGCCAGATGAAGGTGCGCATCAACCACAACGATGACGGCAGCGTCGATGGCGAACTGGTGATGGTGGTGCCATCGCAGAAGGTATCGAGCGGCGGCATCGTGCCTTCCCACGTGCAAAACATCGGCCTGGCGTCGCGTTGAGGCGGCGTACAGGCGCGGCAGGCACAGGCGCTGCCATCGCGTGCTATCATCGCCGCCAAATTCCTTAAACGAATGGCAACGGCCCATGGAGCGCAATGCAGACACCTCGCAGTAATCCGATATTCACCGTGCTGCGCGGCGGCCTGCGCCTGCTGGCCTGGCCCTTGCTGGCCCTGGTCAGCGCCGCGTGCACCAGCACCACGCGCCATCCTGCCAGCGAGCCCACGCAAGTCGTCCTGCGCTTTACCTATGACGACGGCAAGCCGATGCGGCATGACGATTACCTGGCCAATGCGCGCCAGCAAACGTATATCAAGCACTGCAGCAAGATAGGCAGCACCACCGTCTGCGACGTCGGCTCGGATCCACTCTTCATGGGTGGGGATGCCCCGCTGGACGCCAACGGCGAAGTGCGCGTCACCCTGCACTCGACCGGCCCCATCGGCAACAATCCGAACCACCACTGCATCAAGGGCAAAAGCTACGTCTTTGATTCCGGCGACTGGAGACGCGGTCCGTTTCACCATGGGCAAGTGATCGAGATCCGCTACAGGATCAGCGAAGTGCAAACGGCGTGCCCCTGGTCGTCGGGCACGCCGCCGTGGTGGGACAAGAGTTAAGTCTAAGCCGTGGCCGGCTGGCTGGCTTACAATTTACTGCAGCTCGAACTCGCCTGGATTCAAGCCCAGTTCGCGCGCGATCTTGCTGGCCACGCGCTGTTCATTGGCGTCGAAATTACCATCCGACGAAGCGACAGCGATAATCATGCGCACCAGCAGGCGCGACGCCTCCACATTCGACTTCATCTTGCCCAGCGCCTGGTAGGCCTTGGCTTCGCCGATATCCTTGTCGAACTCCAGCTGGCCGACATAGTCCTGGAAAGCCTTGATCACGTCCGTGGTGGTAAACACCGATAGCGCGTCATTGCTTTCAATAAACTTCACCATTTTCTGCTTCTCTTCCGCACTGACACTGCCGTCGGCCATGGCGATCAGGGCCGAGCCCGCCATCGCGGCGTTCAGGAAATCCTTGTTCTTGTACTTCAGCGCTTCGGTTTTCAGTTCGCTGGCTTTGGTCTTCAGTTTGGACAGAAAGGAATCGAAACTCATGGCGGTTCTCCTGGTTGGTTCGGATGAGGCAGCGCTACAGGCTACCACTCCCACCTAGCTGAGGGCGCGGGGCTGGAATGCAAGCAAGGAACTACGATATTGGCAAGGCCATTGTGGCTATCGCGCCAGTGGCGGCATGGTTCACCCCACAGGCAAAGAGCCGGGGTCAGACCCTTAGGGTCTGACCCCAGTTTCTGCCTTGGGGCCAAAACAGCCGACTGCACACACGCACAAAACACCACGAAACCCAATTAACGAGAAAATTAACTTATTTGCAGTTGAAAAATAAATAATTCCATGGCAGGATGGAATTACATTTTCCATACTGCAAGGTTGTGATGGACAAGCAATTGCTGTTGATTTGCGCGCAGACGTTCATCATCCACATCATCGGCACCCTCGCCTCCCGAGCGCATCGCCGGCATCCGCACGCGACGCATCACCGTCTCGCTGGCACTGTTCAGAATCCTGATGCTGCTGTCGCGCACCTCGAACTCTTTCCTGGGACCCTTCCTTGCCAAGCGCGTCGAGACAGGCATAGACCAGCACGTTGCCGCCAGCGCCCTGCTGCTCGACTTCCGCTGGCTGCTGTTCTCCGCCAACCTGGCAACCATCCTCGGCGCCATACTCATCCCCACCTTCCAGCGCGTCTTCTGCCGCGCCGTCGACCACCTCCAGGAACACAGGTCCGTGCCCAAACTGCTGCTGCACGCCGTTTTCAAGATCGCGATGGCCATCTTCATCGACCCGCACATGTCGGGCATGACGGATGACGGATGACGTCATCAAAGGAAAGATCGAAGAATCGCAGTTCCGACGCGCGGTAGTGTGGCTGGTGGGGAGCAGATTGGCGGGGACGGTCATTGCGCAGTTTTTGCTGGTGCCGTCGGCGGTGGTGATTGTGGCGGTGGCGAAAGGATTGTGATTTCCCACATCGAGAAATTATTTAAAGGCAACACAATGAAATTTATCATATAAAACCACTAAAATAAACTGCAATTACAATAGCGAGATAAATCATGAAAATAGATAATCTAGTTGATGCAATACCTATAGAAGACTATAAAAACAAAGAAGAAGGACTTGAAAATAAAAAAAAGCCTTTTACTATACACTTAAGTGCCTTCTACACATCAAAAAAGATTGCCAACTTATCAGGACTATTAAGCGTAGACATTAAAGATGTTGAAATCCTAGAAATCGATAAAACTTTTGGTCTTGAGGGAATTATTTATATCAAGAAAAAACCCACAGATGAAACAAGACCGATATGGGCGAATTATCTTGATAAAATACATGGGAAAAAAGTTCCCGGACTGGAAACACTTTCATCATCAGCTGTTTTACTGCTACGACTGGAAGATGGAATTATTGCCTTTTCGTTCGGATATGGCAGATATTTATTAAATGACGATGATTTATCTAGTGATTTTGGAATTAAAGCTGCGTTAAACACGTTAAATCACGACACATTACGCTCAGTTGATCTATTATCTCTTGATGTCGCGCCAATTCAAAAAAGAAGTCAGGCAACAAAAAGTTCAAACATAAATGATTTTGGCGTAGACGTTAGTAGAGATGTATTGAAGGCAGTAACAGGTGATGCAATAAAAGGAATACCATGGCATGGAATATCAGGCAGTGGCGGGCACTATAGTTTCTCGGTCACAATTTCCAATTACTCAGAATTATTTGATATTGCCAAAGAAGTGGCAAGAAAGTCATTGCAACCTGATTACAAGGAAAGTTTTGCTTGGGTTGATAATATACAAAGAATTAAAAATGGTGCAGAAATTGAAAAGCTAAATATTGCCCTACTGGAAAAACTTAAGTCAAGGGATACCGAAAAAACAAAACTCACCTTGCCAAGCATCATTGACTGGGGTGATATATTTGGTTTTTCTTATACAAATTCAAAAAAAGAATACAAGTCCAGCCCTGACATATCTGACTATTACTTAACCAATCCACCCGATGAAATATCAATCGGAAAATTAAAATCACATAGACTTTTTTGCCACCAAAATAAAGAGGTCGAAGCAACATCCTTCTCCATATACGACTGTATATACTTTGAATATTCAGACGGCGAAAAATTACACATACTATTTGACAAAGAGTGGTTTACCATAGATCAAGATTACATTAAGAGAGTAAACGGTGAGCTAAATCTTATACCAATATCAGAAATTGCATTCCCAAAAGTAAAGATGATTCCGAAGGAAAAAAATGAAAAAATCAGAAAAAGCTCCAAAGACGCCATCCCAAAGAAAGAAAGCAACAATATTTACGAGTCTGAAGGTGACTATAATATAAGAGTTGCTGCCTTATTAGAGTGTGATCTGCTAGATAAGAAATTAGTTAAATCCGATTCAAGCGCATCACCAATCGAGGTTTGCGATTTATTGATGGGAAATAAATTCATTCATGTAAAACATAAGAAAGGCAATTCCAGTGGATTGAGTCATTTATTTGCACAAGGAAGAGTTGCAGCAGAACTATTAATATCAGATCAGCAATTTAGAAAAAACGCCAGAGCTAAGTTAGAATACAAATCCAAAAAACTTATTCCAGAAATAAAATTTATGGCAAAAGACTATGAAGTGGTTTTTTTAGTGCTAGGAGCAAAGTCTGCCTCAGTTAGAGAGGACCTGCCTTTTTTCAGTAAAATAAACTTGGTTGGCGCCTATCGGAGCTTATCGCAACGACAATATTCAGTATCTATCGCTGGCACGGATATAGAGGAAGTCGCAATACTGTAATTATTTTACTCTACAAGAAAAAAGCCGCTATCTCCCGACAGCGGCTTTTCATTCCTACCCCAGCAGCAGCGCCCTGGACCAAGACGCCGCGCTGAAAGCGAACTAATTACCCCACAAACTTCCGCGCATTCCTGAACATGCGCATCCATGGCGAATCCTCGCCCCATGCTTCAGGGTGGTAGGACTGCTGCACAGAACGGAACACGCGCTCCGCATGCGGCATCAGCACGGTGAAGCGGCCGTCTGGCGTGGTCACGGAGGTGATGCCTTCCGGCGAGCCGTTCGGGTTGTACGGGTAGGCTTCCGTGGCGGCGCCCTTGTTGTCGACGAAGCGCATGGCTTTGGTGACCTGGGTGATGTCGCCCGTTTGCGAGAAGTCGGCGTAGCCTTCGCCGTGGGCGATGGCGATGCCGGCTTGGGTGCCGGCCATGCCGTTGAAGAAGATGGATGGAGAATCCATCACTTCGACCATGGCAAAGCGGCCTTCGAATTTCTCCGACTTGTTGCGCGTGAATTTCGGCCAGGCGTGGGCGCCGGGGATGATGGATTTCAAATTACTCATCATCTGGCAGCCGTTGCAGATACCCAGGCCAAAACTGTCCGTGCGGTTGAAGAAGCGCGCGAACTGTTCCGCCAGGCTGGCGTTGAACAAAATTGTTTTCGCCCAGCCTTCGCCCGCGCCCAGCACGTCGCCGTACGAGAAGCCGCCCACGGCGATGACGCCCTGGAAGTCGTCCAGTTTCACGCGGCCCGCAATCAGGTCGCTCATGTGCACGTCGACAGCGGTAAAACCTGCCTGGTGCATCACATACGCCGTCTCGATATGCGAGTTGACGCCCTGCTCGCGCAGGATGGCGACACGCGGACGCACGCCGGTGGCGATGAATGGCGCGGCGATGTTTTCGTTCTGGTCGAAGGTGACGATAGGCGACATGCCCGGGTCCTGCACGTCCAGCAGGCGGTCGTATTCAGCGTCCGCGCAGGCCGGATTGTCGCGCAGGCGGGCGATGCGCCAGCTCGTTTCGCTCCACAGGCGGTGCAGTTCGGCGCGCGGCTGGGTGTAAATCAGCTTGGCGTCGCGCGTGAACTCGATCACGTCGCGGTCGTTCAATTTACCGATGATATGGCTGCAGGCGCCCAGGTTGAAGGTGCGCAGCACGTCCATGACGAGCGATTTTTCTTCCGCGCGCACCTGGATCACGGCGCCCAGCTCTTCGCTGAACAAGGCGCGCAGGGTCAGTTCGTTGCGGCGTTCCGCTACCTGGCCGGCCCAGTTCTTGGCGTCGCCCCAGTCGCTCGAATGCTCGCCTTCCATGGTCAGCATGTCCAGGTTGACGGACATGCCCGTGTGGCCGGCAAAGGCCATTTCCGTCAGGGTCGCGTACAGGCCGCCGTCCGAACGGTCATGGTAGGCCAGCAGCTTGTCGTCGCTGTTTAATTTCTGGATGGCGGCGAAGAAGCCTTTCAGGTCTTCTGCGCTGTCGACGTCCGGCGTGGCATTACCCAGCTGGCCCATGACTTGCGCCAAGGCGGATGCACCGAGGCGGTTCTTGCCGCGACCCAGGTCGATCAGGATCAGGGACGTGTCGCCCTTGTCCGTTTTCAGCTGCGGCGTGAGCGACTTGCGCACGTCCGTCACTGGCGCGAACGAGGAGACGATCAGCGACACCGGCGACGTGACGGATTTCGCCGCGCCCGTGCTTTCGTCTTTCCACGTCGTGCGCATCGACAGCGAATCCTTGCCGACGGGGATGCTGATGCCCAGCGCCGGGCACAGTTCCATGCCCACGGCTTTGACCGTGTCGTACAGGGCTGCGTCCTGGCCTGGCTGGCCGCAGGCGGCCATCCAGTTGGCGGACAATTTGATGTCGCTGATGTCGCTGATTGCTGCGGCGGCGATGTTGGTGACGGCTTCGCCCACGGCCATGCGGCCGGAAGCTGCGGCGTCGATGACGGCCAGCGGCGTGCGTTCGCCCATGGCCATCGCTTCGCCCAGATAACCTTCAAAGCTCATGGCGGTGACGGCGCAATCGGCCACCGGCACTTGCCATGGCCCCACCATCTGGTCGCGCACGGTCATGCCGCCCACGCTGCGGTCGCCGATGGTGATCAGGAAGGATTTGTCGGCCACGGTCGGCAGCAGCAGCACTTTTTGCGCCACGTCCTTCAAGTCCATGCCCGTCAGGTCGATGGCCGGGAAATCGTTGGCCACGTGGACCACGTCGCGCTGCATCTTCGGCGGCTTGCCCAGCAAGACGTCCATCGGCATGTCGACCGGCTCGTTCCCCAGTTCCGTGTCGATCAGTTTCAGTTGACGCTCTTCGGTGGCCACGCCCACGGCGGCGAACAAACAGCGTTCGCGTTCGCACATGGCTTTAAATAATGGCAGGCTTTCCGGCGCGATGGCGAGAACGTAGCGTTCCTGCGACTCATTGCTCCAGATTTCCTTCGGCGCCATGCCCGATTCTTCCAGCGGCACCTTGCGCAGGTCGAAAATCGCGCCGCGCTTGGCGTCGTTGGTGATTTCCGGGAACGCGTTCGACAAGCCGCCCGCCCCCACGTCGTGGATCGAGATGATCGGATTATCGGCGCCCATTTGCCAGCAGGCGTTGATGACTTCCTGGGCACGGCGTTCCATTTCAGGGTTGCCGCGCTGGACGGAGTCGAAGTCCAGGTCGGCCGTGTTGCTGCCGGTGGTCATCGACGAGGCGGCGCTGCCACCCATGCCGATGCGCATGCCCGGGCCACCCAGCTGCACCAGCAGGCTGCCGACGGGGATGTCGTTCTTGTGCGTGTGCTGTGCCGAGATATTGCCGATGCCGCCAGCGATCATGATCGGCTTGTGGTAGCCGAACACGGCGTCTTTATCTGTACCGACGTTCTGTTCATACGTGCGGAAGTAGCCGCCCAATACGGGACGGCCGAATTCGTTCGAGAACGCGGCGCCGCCCAGCGGGCCTTCGATCATGATTTGCAGCGGCGACGCGATGCGCTCCGGTTTGCCGTATTGGTCCGCATCTGTGCGGCCAGCCAGCGGCGCCGTCACGGAAGCTGCCGTTTCCCAGCTGCGCACGGCATCCGGCAGGGACAGGTTCGACACGGTGAAGCCGGTCAGGCCAGCTTTTGGCTTGGCGCCGCGCCCCGTCGCGCCTTCGTCGCGGATCTCGCCGCCCGCGCCCGTGGAGGCGCCAGGGAATGGAGAGATTGCCGTCGGATGGTTATGCGTTTCCACCTTCATCAGGGTGTGCGTCAGTTCCGTCGACGCCGCGTATTCGTGCTTGTCACCGCGCGGGTAGAAGCGCGATACGGTCGCACCTTCCATGATCGAGGAATTGTCGCTGTAGGCGACGACGGTGCCCTTCGGCTGCAGTTCGTGCGTGTTCTTGATCATGCCGAACAGCGACTTCGGCTGCGCCACGCCGTCGATGGTCCAGTCGGCGTTGAATATCTTGTGGCGGCAATGCTCGCTGTTCGCCTGCGCGAACATCATCAGCTCCACGTCCGTCGGGTTGCGGCCGGCCTTGGTGAAGGCCGCGTCCAGGTAGTCGATTTCGTCTTCCGACATCGCCAGGCCCAGTTCCGTGTTCGCCGTTTCCAGGGCGGCCTTGCCCTGCCCCAGCAAATCGATCGATTCGAGCGGGCGCGCTTCCAGGGTGCGGAACAGGTCCTTGGCGTCGTCGGCGCTGCGCAGCACGGATTCCGTCATGCGGTCGTGCAGCAGGTCGGCAACGGCTTGTACCTGCTCGTCCGTCAATTTGCCGGCGCCGATGGCGCTGCCCAGGATGCCCGATTTCAGGTTGATGCGGAAAGCGATGCCGCGTTCGACGCGCTTGATGTGCGCCATGCCGCAGTTGTGCGCGATGTCGGTGGCTTTCGAGGCCCACGGCGAGATCGTGCCGAAACGGGGGATGACAAAGAATTCTTCGGCAGCGCCTTCCGTATTGTCAGCCTGGGCCGGCTCGCCATACGTCAGCAAGGCGCCAAGGCGCGTGCTGTCGTCGTTGGTGAGAGGCGCGCTGGCATCGATGAAATGGACATAGCGTGCTTGTACGGCAACAATCGCAGGCGAGACGGCTTGCAGTTGGCTTAACAGACGGTGGCTACGGAAAACGGACAGGGCATTGGAACCCGGCAGTATCAACATGATTGGAAGGTGGTTGATGCAGCGTGGCTGCGGGTTAAAGGTAGGTATGACAATATCTTTCGTACGGCAAATTTCCTTTGCGCGCATTATACCCGTTTTACCCCTGCCTTATGACCGGAACTTGGCCCTTTGCCACCGTTTTGCCCCGCACAGCGGCAGTTTTTGACATGGCAACAACACCCTCAGCCTGTCATCAGGCGATCACATAGCGGTTCTTGCCTTGCCGCTTGGCCAGGTACAGGGCCTCGTCGGCCAGCCGGTAGCTGTGGCCCAGGTCCTTGCTCCGGTCCAGCTCGGCCACGCCCACGCTGATCGACACGAACTGGGCTGCCAGGAAAGCGTGGCTGACAGCCTCGACCAAGGCGCCTGCAAAGGCGCGCGCGTCGTCCCGGTCGCCCGCGTAGACGATGCCGAATTCCTCGCCGCCCAGGCGCCCGCACAGATGGCCCTGCGCCTTGTCCGCGATGACGGCGGCCGTGCGCACGAGCACCGCGTCGCCCGCATCGTGGCCCTGCTGGTCGTTGATGATCTTGAAATTGTCGATGTCGATCATCAGGAAATGCAGCATGCCGCCATGGCTTGCGCCATGCATCTGCTGGGCGCGCTGCGTGAACATGCGGCGGTTGTTCAAACCCGTCAGGCTGTCCTGGAAGGCCAGCCGCGTCAACTCCACCTTGGAGTGATAGTTACGCAAGCGCAATAAACTGAAGCTGACATTCAGTGCCAGCCCGAACAGCACGCTGACGGCGATCATCAAGGGCGCCCAGGACTGGTCGGGCAAGCCCGCATTGACGGGATACAGGCCGTGGCCCACATTCCACCACACGCCGGCCACGACGGCCAGGTAGCTGAGGCCGCCATTGAAAATGGAGGCGATGGCCAGGGTCATGAAGACGCCCACCGGCAAGACCCAGAAGCTGGCGTGCTGGACGGCGTCGGCCATGGTGCGCAAGCCAAAAGTCAGGGCCAGCACGGCGCAGGCACCGGTAATCGTCAGCACGGGCAAGGTGGTGCAGCGGTAGCGCACGACCAGGCTGATCAGCATGCCCAGCAGCGCCAGCACGGCATGCGTGAGGTTCGGATGGTAGGTAGGCGGCATCAGCAGCCACGTCAAGCTGAAGGCGATGATGCCCAGCACTTGCGTGACCATGCCGACCCGGTGCAATTCCGCAAAATAGGTATGCTGCTGTTCGCTGTTGCCGCCAAATGCAAGGGGAACGGCAACGCGGCGCAGGGAAGAAAGATCAGGAACACGCATACGGGTATCGACACCAGAAAGAAGAAAAGCGCCCGGTACAGCCTTGCGCATGCCTGGCCGCAAGATTGTGCGGCATCCAACATTAGTTGTAATTAGGATACTATCATGCTAGTCAACTATGTGCTGGAATTTGCGGCGCCGGCACTGGCGCGCAGCACAACGGCGCCATGAAATACAACGCTGCGCGCCACCGGATGCGCCTTGCACCCTGCCCTACGCCCGATTGCACGCATTTTGCTGGCAGTGCCGGGCAGCTTTGCAGTATGCTGATAAAAAACAATACTGCCAGGCCGAGACATATAAGAAGAGTTCCCGCAAATGACCGAACAGATGAACGAGAGCTGAACAATGCCAGAAACTAGCGACTTATCTGTCCTGATCGTCGACCCGAACCCCAGCATGCGGGGCAATCTGCACAATATGCTGAATCAGGCTGCCATCACCAAGGTGGAATATGCCGTCAATGCCGGCACGGCCATCCGCTTGCTGACGAAGAAACCGTTCGACATCATCCTGTGCGAATACGATCTTGGCAGCGGCACGGACGGCCAGGATGGCCAGCAATTGCTGGAAGACTTGCGCCACCATAAGCTGATCGGCCTGTGGACGATCTTCATCATGCTGACCTCGGAAGCCATCCACAGCAAAGTGATCAGCGCGGCCGAACTGACTCCGTCCGACTACATATTGAAACCGTTCACCGTCGACGTGCTGAGCGGACGCATCGCGCGCGCCATCGAGCGGCGCGCCATTTTCCTGCCGACCTATCAGCTGATCGACAAGGGCGACTTGCGCGAAGCCGTGAAAAGCTGCCGCGCGGCCGAACTGCAGCACCCGCGCCTGGCGGCCGATTTCGCCCGCCTGCGCGCCGAGCTGCACATCGCCCTGGACGAGTGGAAGGAAGCGGAACAGCTGTACGCCGACATGCTGGCCACGCGCCCCATGGCCTGGGCCCACCTGGGATTGGCGCGCACCCTGTTCGAACAGCAGCGCCATGAGGAAGCGCAGGACGCGCTGCTGGAACTGGTGGAGGTCTACCCCCGCTTCATGGCCGCCTACGACCTGCTGGCGCAAAACCATGAAGCCATGGGCCAGCAGCTGCAGGCGAAGAAAATCCTCGAAGACGCGGTGGCCATCTCGCCGCACATGGTACGCCGCTTGCGCCACCTGGGCGGCATCGCCTTTGACACGGGCGACATCGGCGCGGCCGAACGGGCCTACAAGCAGGTGGTGACGAAAGCCAAATACTCGGAATTCCGCGATCCCGAAGATCATGTGAATCTGGTCAAAACGCTGGTCAAGAAAGGCGATGCACCACAAGCGAGCGGCGTGCTGCGCGACATGGAGCGCTCCTTGCGCGGCGGCGCCAACGTGGAAGCGTGCCGCGCCATCTCGGCCGCCATGCTGCATGAATTGTCGGGCAACGACATCGCCGCCGCCACCGAACTGCAACTGGCCGCCGCCGCGCTGGATACGGCGCGCGGCCTGTCGACGCAGCTGAAGGTGGGCCTCGTACAGAGCTGCCTGAAAAACAACCTGGAACAAGCGGCGTCCGACGTCATGATGAAACTCGTCAACGAAGCCGACAGCGACGTGACGATGGAAGCGGCCGTCGACGTATTTGAAAAAGCGGGCCGCCACGACCTGGCGCAAGGCATGGGCCAGCAGATCACGAACCAGGTGCAGGAACTGATGCAGGATGCGGCCAGCAAATCGGAAAGCGGAGAGCTCAAGGGAGCCGTCTTCGTGCTGCGCCAGGCCCTGCGCAAGACGCCAGGCAACCTGCCCGTGCTGTTCGCCTCCGTCGATGCCATCCTGCGCCAGCTCAACATGCTGGGCTGGGAAGCCCCGCTGGCCGAACAGGCGCAACACCAGATGCAGGTGATCCGCAAGATCGATCCCAAGCATCCGAAGCTCGAGTCGCTCAAGCAGCAGTACGAGGCGACGCAGCACAAGTATGGTATTGCTACCTGATGTGAAGGACGCACTGCAAACCTGCTGCGCAGCCCATTTCCGATGATTCACGTAGGTCGGATTAGCGTAGCGTAATCCGACACCATTGTTGGCTCAGTAGTGTCGGATTACGCGGCGTGCCGCCGCTAATCCGACCTACGCACTACGTCCCTCTTGTCGCCACAAGGTTGATCAGCCCCGCGATATCAACGCTCGCCCCTGAGCGTGTAGACCGGCTTCTCGGACTCGCCCTTCTCCGCCATCGCCAGCACGCGCTGCAGTTCCTTGCGCTCGTTGCCCTCCTTGGCCGATGACACCAGGTTGCGCAGGATGGCGACATGCGCCGTCTGCAGCGCCTGTGCCGCGGGCACGGCGATGTCCGGTTTCACGCCGACGTGCTCCCAGTTGGTTTTGGTGACGGCATTGGTCGTGCGCGCGGTCGGAATCGCGACAATGATGTCCTGCCCTACGTTGTACCAGCTCACGGGATTGGAGCCGCCGCCGGTGGTTTCTCCGACCACCGTCCCCCGTTTCTGCGCCTGGATGCCATAGGAGAAATCCTCCCCGCCGGAAAACGTGCGGGCCGAGGTCAGCACGTACACGGGCTTGTCGTAACGCTGTGCGACCGTCTTCACGGTCCAGAACTGCCGCGTCGTACCGGTCGGGCGATCGTACATGTCGATCAGGTGACGCTCGTCGCCGAACGGGAAGAAATGACTCATCAGGTAAGCCACGCTGGCCGGGCTGCCGCCGCCGTTGCGGCGCAGGTCGAGGATCAGCGCATCCGTCCCCGCCATGAGCGACATCGCCGCCGTGTACGCCGCGGCGACGAATTCCGGACCGCCGAAGCCGCGCAGCTCGATATAGCCGACGTTGCCGGGAAGGCGTTCGATCTTCTCGATGTCATAGCCGCGCCGGGTTGTCTGGTCGCGCCATTCGTCAATCTTGGCGCGGCTAGGCAGTTCATCGGCACCGCTGCGCTCACGAAGACCTTCGTAAAACGCGGCGCCGAAATGCAAGTCACCGCTCAATTCCCGCAAGTCCTTCGCCAGCGCCGCACTGAAGGCCTTCACGTTGGCGGCGGTCGCATAGCCTCCTTCGGCATTTTTCCTGGTGATCGCAATGCCGACCCGTTCGGCCACCGCTGGCTCGATGTAATTCGCGTTCATTTTCACTGCCAGTGTCTGCACGATCGCCGTGCGATCGGCCGCGTTCAAGGCGGTGTCCTCCGCCGCAAAGGCGTGCAACGACAACAATGTACCCAATACGACGCCTGCGACAAACTTCTTTCTACCTGACATACATTCCTCCAAGTTGGACTGCGAAACGTTTGATCGTTGTGCGAAAAGTGTGCGTGGCTGCATCATTCAGGTTATTCGTCAGGTGTTGTCGTCGCTGCGTCAGAGCGGGCATCCAGGCGCAGCCTGCCATCGTGGATGCGCGCGCCGAAGGAACGCGTCTCGAGTACGGCGATCGCCTGTGCGAGGCAGTCGGACAAGGGAAACGCCAGCTCCGCATCGAGGCTGTCGGCTGCGGATTTGGTCGCCTGCCAGCACAACCGCAGGCGCGGCAGCAGCGCTGCGCCAGCGGCGCTGAGGCGCACCACGCGCTGCCTGCCGTCTTCGCCGCCGGCAGCCACCGTCAACAGGCCTTTCTTCACCATCAAAGCCACTGTCTGGGTCGCGGCAGGCTGCGTGAGGCCGCCCAGGGCCGCCAGCTCCCCGATGGTCGCGCTCGGCTGCTCGGCCAGCACCCGCATCACCGGCGTGTAGCGCGGCCGGTAATCGAGCCCCGCTTCCACGTAGGCCTGCTCGACCGCGCCGTCGAGCAGTTCGATGAGATGTCTTAATTGCGTGCCCAGTCCTGGTTTCATGAAACCATCGTAGCACTATTTATATAAGAGCTTATATAAATATTTGAAAACTATTGAAGCAGGCCACCATCCATTCAAGGTGGCCTCAGCGAAGCGCCTGCTTGTGCACGTTATAAGTTAGCGACGATTGGTACTTGGCAATTGGTTCGCTGCCACTGCAGCGCCTGCATCAGCGCGGGAATTTATACCGTACCAGCAGCGTAGCTCCCTTGCCGCCAGGTGGCGTCAGCAGTATCTCGTCACCCGGCTGCATCTCTTCATACATCACCGTGCAACAGGTCGGCATCGAGTGGCCGCGCGCCGGATAAACGCCAACCTCGGTGTGCAGGTTCGCAGCGCGTACGTCCACACTGGACTTGCCAGCCTTTGCTTCGTCTTGCAGCAGCTTGCGCAGTACGGTGACAAAGTCCCCTTTGCTGAGCCTGACAGGTGCCTGGTTTGCTTGCGGGCGAGTGGTTGCGTCGTTTTTCATGGCAGTTTCTTTCAGTAAATAAATTTTCGCCACTATAACATTCGCTCCTGGCGCAACACGACCAGGGGGCAAAACGAGGCCATCACATCCGACCGAGGCAACCGCGGCAGAGTGCCTGCGATGGAGCTGCCATCATGATCGGCGCGACATGGCATCTGGCGTCTGGTCAATGCAGAAGCTACGCTGGCCGCTTACGTGCTCTAAGTGATGAGGCGACCAGCCATTTTTGGGTAAAGTGCTGCATCCAGCGAATTGACCCGCCGGTTTGAATTGCCAACGGCAGTAGCCAACAGCAGGCATTGCAAACGTTAACATCTTGTGCGGTTCAAGGCACCTAGAGGAAAATCATGGCAGGAAAATTTTTGAGCCGAGGCGCGCTAGTCCACCTTATCAAGAGTCAGGAACGAACTAATGCTATTCAGAAGCGCGATGGATTAACCCAGCACCCGGTGCGAACAACTGTGTGTGGCTGCCCTGACCCTGATTGCGGTGGCTGGCATACCATACTGATTGAGAAAAACGTGCCAACCGAAGACGAATGCAGGTCGATTTTGCAACGTGAAAAGACCAAAAGAAAGGGCTAGTTGCGTATGCCGAATCTGGCCAAGAGCGGATGTTGAATAAGTTTGCGATGGGCAAGAACACAAGTTGTTTAATTCAGGGGCGTGCAGTCGCCCATTTCTAAATATGGAATCAATGACAGTGATGGCAATAAAGTGGAGGAACCAGGAGGTGCGAAGCCACAATGGCCTCGTGTGCAGCAACGGTGACATCTACGAAGTGCACGAAACCTGGATGGCCAGAGTACATGAAAAACAGGAGCTTGGCGGTTGGCTCAATGTCGCGATTCTGGCGCAAGAAGAGCTGTATGGTGGTCAGTACATAGTCAAGTGCGGAGAGGCTGCGGAACACGGCTCAATCGGCGTAGTCGTTTTGGAATCGCTGCAAAATCATGAACCTGTTTGGACGTTTGTTTCGGATCAATCCAATCCATTTGATCAAATAACAATCAAGGGCGGCTGGGTTGTGGTGCTGTCAACGTCAGGCGCCGTGTTACGGTTTGGTGCGCCAATGAGGGAGGCAAGGCTTCTGCTTACGCGTACTTCGATCCATGGCTCTAACGACGGGCGCTTGTAAAGTGGTGAGAGGCTGCGCGTCCGCTATGCTTAGGTGATGCCTTTTAGTCAGCCTCCGGCCAAGAGCAGCCGTTCAATGATCGGTTCAATTATGAAATTTATGCAATACGATGTAGTTAAGATTGTGGCATTCAACGTGCAACAGGCCACATTTTCTGATGCATTCAATCTTCGGCGTCCTGCAATCGCTGACGTCGCAACCATCATTGAAATTTACTCATCACCTCCGGGTTACGAGTTGGAATGCAGTGATGCACACGGTATTACACAATGGCTAGTTGCGTTTCGACCTGAAGATGTAGTGCTCGAGTTGCATCGCTAATTCGACCGAGATCGGCCAGAAGCCACCGTTCGCCGATGTAAAAACTGAAACATCCTTCTTCCTGGAGCATCGATTTGGACAAGATGATTGTTTTGCGAATTTCCGATAATAGTGGCGTAGACTTGAATGGCGTCAAACTACATTCAACAACTGAGGTCGCGGAAGCTCTTGAGAAAATCTCCGCCGAGAACCCGGACATGGCAGTTTCTGTCGAGGCCACCGATTCCAAATGGTATGAATCTATCGGGAAGGCCATTTACGGTAGCCACCGGGCGGGGTTTTCAGGTGAACGGTTTCGCGTACTTATCGATGGCAAGCCTCTGGAAGCCTGACATGAACCTCGGTTACTCCACCGCCTGCTACCGGCCTATCGTGTTGAAAAACGCGGGTAGGTTGACGTTTAGCTAGAAATTCTGACAGCCTAGACTGGCCAGAACCGCCGCTATTGAACGATCTCCGACTGTTTGGAGGTCTGAGACCTCCCGAAATTGTTGCCGATCGACTTCTTCAACACAATAGGCCAAAAGCGGACGGTCAGTCGCCGCGGTTTTGCTTGAGCATGTCCTCGATCAGGACGGCAGGATATTGGTCAGACCTGCCGCTTTATCCCCGGTATTGCAGCGTAGACGTGCAGCACATCTCCATCAATATGTATCACCTGCGCCGGTGTTCCTTCGAACACGGGCGCAAGCAGCAAGGGGCGCAGGTCGCCACTTGCCACTGCCGCATCAAGAAATACCAGCAGCTCAGTGACGCTGGCCTGCGCCACACGGCCCTGGAAGATAACGCGCTTGCCGGCATGTGCGACCAGCTTGTGGGCCACGTAATATGCTGGCGCCGTCAACTGCATCCGCAAGTCGGTCATCGAATCGTATGCGACCAGCGGGCCGCCGCGCAGGACCGGCGCCAGCATGCTGAAAAACAGCGCATCGGCATCCGGTCCCGGCGCGACTTCCTGCTTTGCCAGCGCCGCAAAAGTGTACTCGTTCTTCATGCAGCCCTGGCCTGGTATGGGATGTGCCGACGAACGTCGATGTGTGCGGTTTTCATGGGCAAAGCATAGCACGGCGAGCAAGCATTCATTTGAATGCCGGTTGTGGCAGCCTTCAAGCATACGTGAGATCAAATGCTTCAATCCCACGCCAATTTCAACAGACCGCAAACGAACTTTGAAGGTCCGCTTCGGGGGCGAAAGCAGACGAACACGACGGCCAGGGATAAGATGGCGAACAGGACTGATGCTATGACTAATGCAATGCTGCCCGACGGCTTCAGCTGCTCACCTTTCAGCACAGTCGGATTATGGCCCCGCTAATCCGCCCCACGCTCCACCCGCGCCACCACCAGCTCAATCAATTCCGCAATCAACGGCCGGAACGTGGCCGCATTACCGCCCTGCCCCAGCATCACGGTGCGCGTGGTCAGGTGCGAGAAGACGGCGTCGAACAGGATTTGCGGCAGGTTGGAAAATGAGGTATCGGGCGCGATGCGGCCCTGGGTGCGCTGCTGCTCCAGCAGGCGCAGGATGAGCGCATGCCACACTTGCGGGCCGTGCTCGTACCAGGTCTGGCCCACGGCCGGCACGGCGGCGGCGCCCGTGACGACGAGGCGGTAGAAATCCACGTGGCGGGGGCTGGTGACGACGGCTACCAGTTCGTCGAGGATCAGCTGCAAGCCCTGTTCCAGGCCCGCTTGCGACGTATCGAGCTGGCGCAGCGCGATGATGAAGTCGGCGCACAGGTATTCGACCACGGCCACCAGCAATTCCTGCTTGCTGCCGAAGTAGCGGTAAGCGGTGGCTTTCGAGCCGCCCGCCTCGGCCACGATGGCGTCCATACTGACGCCGTCGTAGCCGGAGTCAAGAAAGAGTCTGGATGCCGCCACCAGCAGCTTTCGCCGCCGCTCCTCGCTTCGGGTACTCGGGGAAGCGGGAACGGTGCGCAACTGGGGCATGAAGCAAACTCTTACTGTGTCTTGGGAAGCGCGTATGCTATCACGTAATCCCCCCGGTCCGGGCTCTGGCGGGCGCCGCCCGCGACCACCACGACGTACTGGCGGCCCGACTTGGGCGACACATAGGTCATCGGCGTGCCTTGCGAACCGACGGGCATGCGCGCCTTCCACACTTCATGGCCGGTGGCGATGTCCATGGCGCGCAAATAGTAATCCTGCGTGCCCGCATAAAACAGGAGGCCGGACGCCGTGCTCATGCCGCCGCCCAGAGTCGGCATGCCCAGCGGGATGGGCAGCCTCGCCTTGACGCCATTGACCACCGCATCCTGCACCGTGCCGGCCGGACGCTCCCACACTTTTTTCTTCGTCTTGAGGTCGATGGCGGCAAACACGCCCCACGGCGGGCTTTGGCACGGTATGCCCAGCGGCGAATTGAAGGCCTTGTGGTCGATGACGAACGGCGTGCCATCCATCGGATAGGTGCTGCCCACGCCGTGGCCCGACGTCAGCTTGGCCACGTCCACCGTTTCGCGCGGCACCAGCTTGACCACCTGTGGCATGCGGATATCGTTGACGAACATATAGCCATTGCTTTCATCGACGGCCGCGCCGCCCCAGTTGAAACCGCCGTAATAGCCCGGATAGATCAGCGTTTCTTTCGTGCTCGGCGCCGTGAACTCGCCCTGGTAATTGAGCTTGCGGAAGCTGATGCGGCAGGCCAGCTGGTCGAAGAAGGTGGCGCCCCACATGTCGCGCTCCGTGAGCGTTTCCGCGCCGAGGGCCGGCATGTCCGTCGAGTATGGCTGCGTTTTCGACACCCAGTCGCCGGCCGCGTGCTCTTGCGGCACGGGTTTTTCCACCACCTCCGCAATCGGTTTGCCCGTGCGGCGGTCCAGCATGAAGATCTGGCCACGCTTGGTCAGCTGCACCAGCGCGGGGATCTTGCCGCCCTTGCCGTCCGGGACGTCGTACAGCGCCGGCTGCGCTGCCACGTCGTAGTCCCAGATATCGTGGTGGACGGTTTGATACGTCCAGCGCTCGCGGCCCGTGGCCATGTCGAGGGCAACGATGGCCGAGGCGTACTTTTCCGTCAGCGGCGGACGCTTGCCGCCCCAGAAGTCCGGCTGCTCGTTCCCCGTCGGCAGGTAGACCAGGCCCAGTGCATCGTCGAATGCGGGCGCCGACCACATGTTCGGCGTGCTGCGCGTGTACGTCTGCCCTTCCGGCGGCAACTTGGTAATGGCTGGATTGCCCAAGTCCCAGGCCCACACCAGTTCCCCCGTGTCGGCACTGTAGGCGCGCACGACGCCCGACGGTTCATCGGTCGAGCGGCCATCGAACACCCAGCCGCCGAGGATGATCAGGTTGCGCGCCACCGTGGGCGCGGACGTGTAGGCGTAGTACGGCACGTTCATCTTGACCTTGCCCAGGCCGACCGTCAGGTCGACCGAACCCTTGTCGCCGAAGCCTTCGCACTGCTTGCCCGTCTGCGCGTCGATCTGGATCAGGCGCGCATCCATGGTCACTTGCACGATACGCTGGGCGCAGGCGCCCGCCACCGGCGCGCTGGCCGCCTGCATGCCTTCAAAACGGAACGGATTCGTCACCTTCGCCGGCTCGTAATAGCCGACGCCGCGGCAGCGGTTCCACGTTTTGATGTTGGCCGGCTTCGGGTCGAAGGTCCAGCGCTCCTTGCCCGTATCGGCATCGAGCGCGATGACCTTGCTCGTCGGCGTGCACGTATAGATGGTGTCGCCGATCTGCAGCGGCGTGTTCTGCGATTCGGACGCGCCTTCGGCCAGCTCGCCCGAGCGGTAGGTCCACGCCACTTGCAGCTTGTCGATATTCTGCTTGTCGATCTGCGTGTACGGCGCGAAGCGCGTGCCCTTCGGGCCATAGCCGTAATGCGCCCAGTTGGCGCTGCCGCCGTTCACCGCCGCCAGCGCATCCTGCTGCGGCTGCACGGTGGCGTCCAGCACGCCGTGCGGCTTGAACATGGCGGCGAAACCGGCCACCAGCACGACGGCGAGCAGCGCCGCGAAACCGCGCGACTGGCCGGTGTGCTTGCGCCCCGCCAGCCACGGATGCAGTAAGGCGGCCACCAGGCCGATGACGAGGAACGGCGCCAGGCGCGGCACCATGGGCCAGAAGGCGAAGCCGATTTCCCACACGGCCCATACCAGGGTGGCGATGACCAGCGCGGCGACGGTGCCGCTCGCCAGCGGTTTGCGGCGCAGATACAGCACGCCGGCGAGGAGCAGGCCGAGACCCGCCAGCAGGTAGTACCAGGAACCGCCGAGGGTAATGAGTTCGATGCCGCCGGCGGCCAGGGCCAGGCCGGAAAATCCGAGAAAGATGCCGAAAACCGTCAAGGCAAGCCGCTTGCCCCTGAAGACCGCCGGGATCGCCGGCGCTCCTTTATTTACTGAAGTGTCCATTTTTTATCCATGACGCCTCCCCTGCCCAGGCAAATACGCCGGGGATGGCTGGTTATTTCAAATCTACGTAGTGAAACTGTACTGTACGGTTTCATTTTATGCCGATTTTTGATACAAGGAAAGAAAAATTGACGCGGGAGCTTGATTTTTGGCGGGGATGGGAGTTGGCGCAGGTGTCGGATTACGCGCTTGCGCGCCTCGGCGGCCCCGCTAATCCGACCTACCCGACCTACCGGACTTGGCCGGGTTTAATGCGTAGGTTGGATTAGCGCAAAGCGCGTAATCCAACAAACACAGGTCAACCAGATAGCAGCCGGTTTTGCTTTTAAAGCATACCGGTTGGAACGCCCGAAAAATGCCCAGGGCTAGGGGCCGCGTCGAAGACAGTACGAATAGTACGGCGAGACGCGGTAACAACGCCCTGGGCTTTTTCTCGAGCGTTACAAAGATGACATGTCGATCACGAAGCGATAGCGCACATCGCTCTTCACCACCCGCTCAAACGCCTCATTGATATCCTGGATGCGGATGATCTCGATGTCCGACACAATATTGTGCTTGCCGCAGAAATCCAGCATTTCCTGGGTTTCCTTGATCGAGCCGATCATGGAGCCGGACAGGCTGCGGCGCGCGCCCACCAGGCCGAAGGCGCTCACGGGCGGCACGGCGCCGTCGGGGATGCCGACGATGACCATGTTGCCGTCGACTTTCAGCAGGTTGATGTACTGGTTCCAGTCGATCGATGCGCCCACGGTGCAGATGATCAGGTCGAACGTGCCGGCCAGCTTGCTGAACGTTTCCGCGTCGTTGGTGGCGTAGTAATGGTCGGCGCCCAGGCGCAGGCCGTCTTCGCGCTTCGACAGGGTCTGGCTCAGCACCGTCACTTCGGCGCCCATGGCGTGGGCGATCTTGACGCCCATGTGGCCCAGACCCCCCATGCCCAGGATGGCGACCTGCTTGCCAGGACCGGCTTTCCAGTGGTTCAGCGGCGAATACAGGGTGATGCCAGCGCACAGCAGCGGCGCCGCGGCGTCCAGCGGCAGGTTGTCGGGAATCGACAGCACATAGCCTTCCTTGACGACGATGCTGTCCGAGTAGCCGCCCTGCGTGGCCGTCTTGCCGTCCGCTTCCAGACCGTTGTAGGTCTGGATCAGGCCTGGCATGTACTGTTCCAGGTCCACGTTGCGCGTCTTGCAGGTGGTGCAGGAATCGACGAAGCAGCCCACGCCCACGTGGTCGCCCACCTTGAACTTGCTGACGTTGGCACCAACGGCCGTGACGACGCCGGCGATTTCATGGCCGGGCACCATCGGGAAAGCGGCGCCGCCCCATTCGTCGCGCGCCTGGTGGATATCGGAATGGCACACGCCACAGTATTTGATCGAGATGGCCACGTCGTCTTCGCGCGGGGCGCGGCGCTCGAACGTGAACGGTTGCAGTGCGGAAGTCGGGCCCAGTGCGGCGTAGCCTTTGGCGATGGTGGTCATGAAAACTCCTGTATCTAGATGTGTGTGGCGAGGGATGACGCGTGCCATGCATGCGATTGCACAAGTGTGCCCGAGATGCCCGGCCGCCGTTACCGCGATCCTGCAAGACCTTTGCACGATCCTCCAAATCTGCGTAAGATCAGCCCCTGCCCTTCTTCGCCTCACGCATACTGAACGCCATGTCCACGCCACTTACTCCGCAAGATGAAATCGCCGCCCTGATCAGCCGCCACGCGCCGCGCACGGGCGACTACACGACGGCCATCGGCAACCTCAGTTTCCACCGCCAGTCCTCGGTCACGGAATCGCTGTTCCATGCGGCGCGCCCCAGCGTGGCCATCATCGCGCAGGGTGCGAAAGACGTCACGCTGGGCACGGAAACCTTCCATTACAGCCGCATGCAGTATCTGCTGACCTCCGTCGACCTGCCGGTGCAGGTGCGCGTGGTGGAAGCGAGCGTGGACAAGCCGCACCTGTGCGTGGTGCTGGGCATCGACATCGCCGACGTGGCCGCGCTGCTCGATAGCGACAGCGTGGCGCAGCAGAAAATCCTGCCCGCCACGCGCGGCATTTCCGTCAGCGACGTGTCGGCCGAGCTGCTCGACGCCATGCTGCGCCTCGTGCGCCTGCTCGACAAACCGGGGGAAATCGCCACCTTGGCGCCCTTGATCCGCCGCGAGCTGACCTACCGGCTGCTCAATGGCCCCGTCGGCGCACGCCTGCGCCACATGGCGCTGGCCAGCAGCCAGTCGCACCAGGTGGGGCAAGCCATCGACTGGATCAAGCACAATTATTGCGAGCCGCTGCGCATCGAACACCTGGCCGGCATGGCGAACATGAGCATGTCGTCGCTGCACCACCACTTCAAGGCGATTACGGCCATGACGCCGATGCAGTACCAGAAGCTGCTGCGGCTGCAGGAAGCGCGGCGATTGATGCTGGTCGAGCAAATCGATGCGGGCACGGCCGGCTACCGGGTCGGCTACGCCAGCGAATCGCAGTTCAGCCGCGAATACAGCCGCCAGTTCGGCCGTGCGCCCATGCGCGACGTGGGCCAGGTGCGCGCGCAACTTGCGGGCGCGGGCACGGCCTATTCCGTCTTGCCGTAAGCGCCGCCACCCGGCGTCTCGATCACGAACACGTCGCCGGGGCACATGTCCGTCTTGCCGATATGGGGCAAGTGTTCCACCGTGCCGTCAGCCCGCTCCACATAATTGCGTCCCAGCGCGCCCGGCGCGCCGCCAGCCATGCCGAAAGACGGATGGATGCGGTTGTTCGACAAGATCGCCGCCGTCATCGGCTCCAAAAAACGCACCCGGCGCACGCCGCCATTGCCGCCGCGCCAGCGCCCCACCCCGCCCGAACCTGCGCGAATGCTGTAGCTGTCGAGCCGCACGGGAAAGCGCCACTCGAGGATTTCCGGGTCCGTCAGGCGCGAATTGGTCATGTTCGTCTGCACCACGTCCGTGCCGTCAAAACCGGGACCGGCGCCCGAGCCGCCCGATATCGTCTCGTAATACTGGTATTTGGCGCTGCCGAACGTGAAATTGTTCATCGTTCCCTGCGACGCGGCCATCGCTCCCAGCGCGCCATACAGGGCGTTGGTGATGCAGGTCGAGGTTTCCACGTTGCCCGACACGACGGACGCAGGATACTGCGGGTTGAGCATGGAACCGGGCGGGATGATCACCGTGAGCGGCTTCAGGCAACCCGCGTTCAGCGGTATATCGTCGTCGACCAGGGTGCGGAACACGTACAGCACGGCCGCCATGCAGACGGCGGACGGCGCATTGAAGTTGTTCGGCAGCTGGCTGGACGTACCCGTGAAATCGATGACGGCGCTGCGTGCAGCTGCGTCGACCCTGATCGCCACCTGGATGCGCGCGCCGTTATCGAGGTCCAGCGCGTAGCTGCCATCCTTCAAGGTCGTGATGACCCTGCGCACGGCTTCCTCGGCATTGTCCTGCACGTGGCCCATGTAGGCTTGCACGACCGGCAAACCGAAATGCGCGACCATCTTGTGCAGTTCCTCGGCCCCCTTCTGATTGGCCGCCACCTGGGCGCGCAGGTCGGCCAGGTTTTGCCGGGGATTGCGGGCCGGCCAGCTGGCGCCCGCCAGCAGGGCCAGTGTTTCCGCCTCTGCTAACCGCCCCGTGTCGCCGTCGACCAGTTTGAAATTGTCGATCAACACGCCCTCTTCCTCGATGCGCGTGGAGTCGGGCGGCATGGAGCCTGGTGTCGTGCCGCCGATATCGGCATGGTGGCCGCGCGAGCCGACATAGAACAGGATGGCGCCGCCCGCTTCGTCGAACACGGGTGAAATGACCGTCACGTCGGGCAGATGCGTGCCGCCGTGGTACGGGTCGTTGAGCATGTAGACATCGCCCGGCCGCATGGCGCCCGCATTGCGCGTCATGACCGTCCGGATGCTCTCGCCCATGGAACCCAGGTGCACGGGCATGTGCGGCGCATTGGCGATCAAATGGCCTTGCGCGTCGAAGATGGCGCAGCTGAAATCGAGCCGCTCCTTGATGTTGACGGAATGGGCCGTATTTTGCAGGCGCAGCCCCATCTGCTCGGCGATCGACATGAACAGGTTATTGAAAATTTCCAGCATCACGGGGTCGGCATTGGTCCCGATGGCATGGCGTTCAGGCAAGGCGGCGACCCTGCGCAAGACCAGATGGCCGTGCGCCGTCACTTCGGCGCGCCAGCCCGGCTCGATGACCGTGGTGGCATTGGCGTCGCTGACGATGGCCGGGCCATCGATGATGTCGCCCGGACGCAAGCTGTCCGCCGCATACAGGCCGCTTGGCCGCCAAGCACCGGCGCAGTACATATCCACCGTCTGCACGGACGCCAGCCCACCCGCGCGCGCCGCATGGGCAGGCGTGGCCACTTGCGGCGCAGCGGACGCGCCGATGGCTTCCACGGAGATCGCTTCGACGATCAGCGCGCGCGCCGGCATCAGAAAGGAAAAGCGTTTTTTGTACGCCGTTTCGAACTGCGCCTGCATGCTCGCCACCGTATCGAACAGCACGACAAGGGCCGAATCCGTGCCTTCGTAGCGCAGGTGCACGCGCGACACCAGCGCGATGCGCTTCCCTTCCACGCCCTGGCGCAGCAAGTCGCCACGCGCCAGTTCGCCCAGTTGCGCGAATTCGCCGGCCAGGTCCGCGCCCAATGCCGCCTCGATGGCGCGCTCGCGCCTGGCGCTCTGGTCGGCCAGGCCCATGCCGTAGGCCGACATCACGCCCGCCAGGCTATGGATGAACACCGTGCGCATGCCCAGCGCATCGGCCACCAGGCAGGCATGCTGGCCGCCTGCGCCGCCAAAGCTGGTCAGGGTGTATTCGGTGACGTCGTGGCCGCGCTGCACGGAAATCTGCTTGATGGCGTTGGCCATGTTGCCGACCGCGATGGCGACATAGCCTTCGGCCACCTGTTCCGGCGTCGAGTTCACCGTGCGCGCCAGCGCTTCGAACTGGGCGCGCACGGTGGCCATGTCCAGCGCTTCATTGGCGTCGGGGCCGAAGACGCGGGGGAAGAACGCAGGCTGCAGTTTGCCCAGCATGACGTTGCAGTCGGTGACGGCCAGCGGACCGCCGCGCCGGTAGCTGGCGGGGCCGGGATTGGCGCCCGCGCTGTCCGGCCCCACCTTGTAGCGGGCGCCGTCGAAATGCAGGATGGAGCCGCCGCCCGCGGCCACCGTGTGGATGCTCATCATGGGCGCGCGCATGCGCACGCCGGCGATCTGCGTCTCGAACACGCGTTCGAACTCGCCCGCGTAATGCGACACGTCGGTGGAGGTGCCGCCCATATCGAAGCCGATGACTTTATCGAAACCGGCCAGCGCGCTGGCGCGCACCATGCCGACGATGCCGCCCGCGGGGCCGGACAGAATGCTGTCCTTGCCCTGGAAGGCGCGCGCATCCGTCAAGCCGCCGTTCGACTGCATGAATTGCAGGTGCACGCCGGGCAGCTCGGCCGCCAGCTGGTCGACGTAGCGGCGCAAAATCGGCGACAGATAGGCGTCGACCACCGTGGTATCGCCGCGCGCCACCAGCTTCATCATGGGGCTCACTTCGTGCGACACGGACACCTGTGTAAAACCGGCCTCGCGCGCCAGCTGCGCCACCCGCGCCTCGTGCGCGTGATGGCGGTAGCCGTGCATCAGCACGACCGCAATGGCGCGCATGCCACGCGCATAAGCTTGTTCCAGCGCCGTGCGCGCGGCCGCCTCGTCGAGCGGGGTCACGACGTCGCCGTGGGCGCCCACCCTTTCATCGATCTCGATCACGTCACCGTACAGCAGTTCGGGCAGGATGATCTGGCGCGCGAACAGCTGCGGGCGGTTCTGGTAGGCGATGCGCAAGGCGTCGCGAAAACCGCGCGTGATGGCCAGCACGGTGGGCTCGCCCTTGCGTTCGAGCAGCGCATTGGTCGCCACCGTCGTGCCCATCTTGATGGCGCCCACCAGTTCGACGGGCAGCGGCGCACTAGGCGCCAGGTCCATCAGTTGGCGCATGCCTGCCAGCGCCGCGTCGCGGTACTGGCCAGGATTCTCCGACAGCAGTTTATGCGTGGCCAGGCTGCCGTCAGGACGGCGCGCCACGATGTCCGTAAAGGTGCCGCCCCGGTCGATCCAGAATTGCCAGTCCATCGCCTTGCTCCCATGCTTGTGTGAGATCCTATGTGAGATGGCTATTGTAGCCGCACAATTACGGCGCACCGCAGGCGTGCGCGCCTTGCCTTTCGCCCGCTTCGGCCTTATGTTGAAGACATGCTGACTAACGGAACACGCTCCATGAACCTGATCGACTCTGCCGCCCCCTTGTATTCCATCGCCGAACTGCGCGCCATCGAACAGGCGGCCATGCGCGACCTGCCGCAAGGGCTGCTGATGCAGCGCGCGGGCCAGGCTGCCGCCAGTGCCGCCCTGAAGCTGCTGCACGCCCAGGACGATGGCGAAGACGCGGGCCACCGGCGCGTCCTGGTGCTGGCCGGCCCCGGCGACAACGGCGGCGACGCGCTGGAAGCGGCCGCGCACCTGGCCGGCAGCGGCACCGAGGTACTCGTCTGGCTGGCGCCCGAAGCGCAAGCCACGTCGCCCGAGCGCGAACAGGCGCTGAGCCGCGCGCGCAACAGCGCCGCGCGCTTCATGGATGCGGCAACGTCGATGGCGTCGGCCGCCGTGGGCGCGGCGCCATGGCACCTCGTCATCGATGGCCTGTTCGGCATCGGCGCGTCGCGCCCCCTGGACGGCGAATGCCGCGACATGGCGCAGCTGGTCAACAATCTCGATTGCCCCGTGCTGGCCCTCGACGCGCCCAGCGGCCTACACGCGGACACGGGCGCCATCGACGGCGTCGCCATCCGCGCCACGCATACGCTCACCTTCATCGGCGACAAGCCTGGCCTGCACACGGCGAATGGCCGCGACCATGCGGGGGATGTGGAAGTGGCGGAACTGGCCATCGATCCCTCCCTGCTGCCGCCCGCCAGAGCCCAGCTGGGCGGCCTGCACCTGTTCGCCCGCCATTTGCTGCCGCGGCGCCAGAACACGCACAAGGGCAGCTACGGCAGCGTGGCCATCATCGGTGGCGCGCAAGGCATGGCCGGCGCGCCCATCCTGGCGGCCCGCACGGCCCTGCATGCGGGCGCGGGACGAGTGTATATCGCGTTTCCCGACGCACCGCCCGCCTTCGACAGCGGCCAGCCGGAGCTGATGTGCCGGCACGCGAGGGACGTGGATTTCTCGGGCCTGCACTTCGCCGCGCTGGTGGCCGGTCCCGGCCTCGGCGACAAGGCCGGTACGGTGGAACTGCTGCAGCGTGCCATTGACAGCGACAGCCCCCTGCTGCTGGACGCGGACGCGCTGAACCTGATGGCGGCCGAGCCGGAGCTGCAATCGGCGCTGGCCGTGCGCACGGGCGCGGGGGCGACGATATTGACACCGCATCCGCTGGAAGCGGCGCGTTTGCTCGACCTGACGGTGGCCGAGGTGCAGGCCGACCGCCTGGGCGCGGCGCGCCAGCTGGCCACGCAGCTGGGCGTCATCGTGGTATTGAAAGGTTCGGGCACGGTGATCGCCGCGCCCGATGGCCAGATTGTCGTCAACAACACGGGCGGCCCCGCGCTGGCGACGGCCGGCACGGGCGACGTATTGTCCGGCCTGTGCGGCAGCCTGCTGGCGCAAGGCTGGCCGGAATGGGAGGCGGCGATAGGCGCCGTCTGGCTGCATGGCGCGGCGGCCGATGCGCTGGTGGCCGCAGGCAGCGGCCCGATCGGGCTGACGGCCGGGGAATTGATACCGGCGATACGCCGGTTGATCAATGCCTTGTCGGCATAGGCATTTGGCGCGCTTGTGTTGGATTACGCTGCGCTAATCCAAGCTACACCCCGAAGGTCGCGTAGGTCGGGTAGGTCGGATTAGCGGAACGCGTAATCCGACAACCGCCACTAACAATCACACCAGCCGACCAGCCGCAATCGTAATCGTCCGCCCGCAACGGGCCGCGATCGAACTGTCGTGCGTGACGAGCACCAGGGTCGACCCGCGTTCGCGGTTCAGCTCGAACATCAGCTGGATCACGGCTTCGCCGGTGGCCGCATCGAGGCTGCCCGTCGGTTCATCGGCGAACAGCAGCGGCGGCTCCGTGACGAACGCGCGGGCCAGGGCCACGCGCTGCTGCTCGCCGCCGGACAGGTATTTCGGATAATGCTTCAGGCGGCTGCCCAGGTTGACCCTGCCCAGCATGGCTTGCGCCTTTTCCTTCGCGTCCGGGTCGCCGCGCAACTCCAGCGGCAGCATGACGTTTTCCAGCGCCGTCAAATGGGCCAGCAGCTGGAAAGACTGGAACACGAAACCGAGCTTTTCCTTGCGAAAGCCGGCGCGGCCGTCTTCATCGAGGGCGAAGATATCGGTGCCGTCGAGGATGACTTTGCCTTCGCTGGGCGTGTCCAGTCCCGCCAGCAAACCCAGCAAGGTGGACTTGCCGGAACCGGAGGCGCCGACGATGGCCAGCGTCTCCGCCGTTTGCACGGTAAAATCGACTTGATGCAGGATGGTCAGCTCACCATCGGCATCGGGTACGCGCTTGGCCAGTTGGACCACTTCGATGGCCGGCTGGGCATTTTGGCTGTTGGGTACGGCGGGCCGCTGGGCCGCCGCGTCTGATGGAAGAAAACTGGTGGAAGTCGCTTTAGGGAATTCGGGCATGCTGATCTATCTTAAAAAATTTCGTGAACAAATAAGTGTCGAGGGCAGCAGCCGCATGCGGCGGCGCACCCTGTCCTTGCTTCCTGCGGCAGCCCTGCTGCTGGTATCGAGCATGACGAACGCCTATTCTGCACCAAAAACGCTGCTGGTGCTCGGCGACAGTCTGTCGGCCGAGTATGGGCTGGCGCGCGGCACGGGCTGGGTGGCGCTGCTGGAACAGCGGCTGCAAGCGCAAAAGAACGACACGCGCATCGTCAACGCCAGCATCAGCGGCGAGACCACGAGCGGCGGCCGCGCGCGCCTGCCTGCCCTGCTGGCCAAGCACCAGCCCGATGTCGTGCTGATCGAACTGGGCGCCAACGACGGCTTGCGCGGCTTGCCCGTGGCGGCCGCCGAAGCAAATCTGCGCGCCATGGGCGAGGCAGCCAAAAAATCGGGCGCGCAAGTGGTGCTGGTGGGCATGCGCATGCCGCCCAACTATGGCCGCGCCTATGGCGAACAGTTTTACGGCGTGTACGGCAAGCTGGCCAAGGAATGGAAGGCGCCACTGGTGCCGTTCATGTTCGAAGGCATCGCCGACCAGCCGCAGCTGTTCCAGGCCGACCGCATGCACCCGAATGCGAATGCGCATCCGACGATTTTGAGGAATATCTGGCCGCGGCTGGCGCCGTTGCTGGGGGCCAAATAAGCAAAAGGCTGGTGTTACCTCTAGCCCAAGGCAGAATCCGGGGTCAGAGCCGGCGGGTCTGACCCCAGCTTTATGCTGACGATCCCGCTCGCGTCCATGGCACGCTCACTCCACAGACAAAATCCACAGACAAAAAAATAGCCGCTCAAGAGCGGCTATTTTTATGGGCTAAAACTGATTACGGTGCTTCCGGCGCTGCCGCAACCGGTGCGGTCACCGGCTTGACGATCTTCACCTTGGCCTTGGCTTTCAGGTACTCGACGTAGTCGAACATTTCCTGTTGTGCCAAGATGCCGCTGATCTGGTCTTTCTCTTGCTGGCGGCGCGCTGCGTCCACTTCTGCTGGCTGCTGCACCTTGGCGATGCGGTAGATGCCGTAGCCCAGGGCTGGCAGGTCCACGCCCACATAGGCTGGCAGCTTGCTCGTGTCCGCTTTCATGACTTGCGCGATGGCGGCACGGTTGATGCCGTCGAGCTTGCTGCGCGATACCCATTGCGCCGCGCCGAAACCGGTCGCATCACCGGAGGCTTTCAAGGCGGCCAGCTTGGTCTCGCCCGCTTTCTTGGCCAGCTTTTCCGCTTCTTCCATCGTCACGCGTTGACGGATCATCGCTTCGACTTCGGCCAGCGGACGCTTCGAGGCAGGCTTGAATTCCACCACGCGGCCGGCGATCAGCACGTTAGGCGCGACGGTGACGGCTTCCGTGTTGCGCTTGTCTTTCAGCGAGTCGTTCGAGAAGATGGCTGTCAGGAACTTGGCGTTGTTGAACGGCGCCTTGCCCAGTGCTGGCGACGGCGTGCGCGACAGGTTGGCGACGGTTTCCACTTTCAGCTTCAGCTTGTCGGCCACCGGCTTCAGGCTGTCCGATTGCTCGTAGACCGTGTTGGTGAACGTTTCGGCCATTTCCGAGTATTTCTTGGCGGCAAATTGCTTGCGCAGGTCGGCCGTGATTTCGCCGCGCACTTCGTCCAGCGCACGGACGTGCTGTGGCTTGAGCGAGGTGACGGTCAGGATATGGAAGCCGAAATCGGAAGCGACGACATCGCTGATTTCGCCTTGCTTGAGTTTCGCGACAGCGCTCAGCAGCGGTGCTGGCAAACCATCCTTGCCGATCACGCCCAGGTCGCCGCCCTGTTCCGCGGATGCCGGGTCTTCCGACTTGGCTTTCGCCACGGCGGCAAAGCTGGCTGGCGCCTTGCGGACTTCCGCCAGGATGGCTTCGGCCTTGGCCTTGGCGGCTGCCTTGTCGGCGGCCGACGCGTCTTTCTTGACGGCTACGAGGATGTGGCTGGCCTGGCGCGCTTCTTCCGTCGTGTAGGCTTTCTGGTTCTTCGCGTAATAGCCGGTCACGTCGGCGTCGGTGACGTCGACCTGCTCGCCGGCGGCGCTGTCGTCCAGCACGACGTACTCGACCTTCGCTTGTTCCGGGATTTCGAAGAACTTGCTGTTCTTGTCATAGAAAGCCTTGATCATGGCGTCCGTCACTTTGACTTCCGACACGTACTGGGCGATCGGCAGCAGCAGTTCCTGCACTTCACGCTCTTCCGAGGTGATGTCGGACAGGCGCTTGGAGACGGTGTTCGGCGCGAAGGCGGTGCCTTGCACGGCGCCGGCCAGTTGCTGCAGGGCCAGGTCGCTGCGGCGGCGCGCATCGTACATCTGCGGCGTCATGCCTTGGGCGGCCAGCATGGCCTTGTAGCGTTCCAGGTCGAATTTACCGTCCGGCAAGGTCAAGCCTGGGATGTCCAGCACTTCCTTTTGCAGCACGGCATCGCTGATGACCAAGTGGCTGCGGCCCACTTCGGCGGCCACGGCGCGCTCGGCGATCAGGTTGTCGAGGATGCTCTGGCGCGCTTCCGGCGTGTCGAACATTTTCTGGTCGAACTGCTCGCCCATCATCTGGCGGTAGCGGTCGATCTGCTGGCGTTGCGCTTCTTCATATTGCTGCTGCGTAACGACCTGGTCGCCGACCTTGGCGATGGTGTTCGCGCCATCGCCGAAGCTTTGGTAGCCGCTGATACCGACCAGTGCAAAAGACGGGACGATGACCAGCATCAGGAGAAACTGCATCAAGCGTCGATGGGTACGAATAAATTCAAACATGGTCAGCCAATTCGGGATGAGTGGATCACTATAAAAAAAGGCGAACATGCGTTCGCCTTGATTTCTTCGGCGGAATGGACGGGACAGATGTCCACTTCCCCTTTAGATTCAACAACTTGGCGCTGGAACTAAAGCAGGATTCTGACGCCCAAGCCATTATCTCCTGATTCTACAATGCCCATAGCGCTATAGCAAGAGTAAATCAGGGCGCGCGCCCTGCCCTGGCGCCGCATGGCGCGCAAGGCGCCGGGCTCGATCATTTAACACGGCGCAGCTTAAAGCGGATTTAAACGCGGGCGTTTTTATTCAAAACGGCAGGACGGGATTTTAAAAGACGGCGCACCGAGATAATCTGGCGCCGGAAAAGAAAAACCCGCGCTACTTATTCAGCAGCGCGGGCTTCTATATTCTGGCGGAGCGGACGGGACTCGAACCCGCGACCCCCGACGTGACAGGCCGGTATTCTAACCAACTGAACTACCACTCCTTAAGAGCGTATTTTTTTGGCGGAGCGGACGGGACTCGAACCCGCGACCTCCGACGTGACAGGCCGGCATTCTAACCAACTGAACTACCACTCCGAAAAATACACAGTACTACTTGCATTTGTATTCAGGGTTGCGATTCGTAGAACTTCAACCCTGAAATCGCGGCACCCGGAGGCGCCGCCAAATGTTTCCGGTGATTGTCACCTCACCGAAGTCCGTTAGTTTACAGCATCCTTCAAAGCTTTACCAGCTTTAAATTTTGGAACTTTTGCAGCTTCGATCGTGATCGCTTCTTTGGTACGCGGATTGCGGCCGGTACGCTCAGCGCGTTCGCTGACCGAGAAAGTGCCAAAACCAACCAGCGTCACGCTGTCGTTGTTTTTCAAAGTTTCCGTCACGCCGCCGATAACAGCGTCGAGTGCGCGCGCAGCGGCGGCTTTGGAAATGTCAGCTTTTTCAGCAATGTGGTCGATCAATTCAGTCTTGTTCACTAGCATCCCCAATTACAAAGGTATAAAACGTTTACCGTATCGTTGCGGCACTTTTGGCACCACAGCTGTCCGGCGAAAAAAATGTGCAGGCGTATTAAACAAGCCACACTGTATATGTGTCAAGCGCTTTGGGGGCGCAATTCACGTTTCAATATAAAACAAGCGCTCTAAAAGCGCTTGTTTGGGGAAAACAGGGGTAAAACGTTAGTGTTTTACTACCTCGCCGGCCGCGTCAGGCTTGGCCGCAGCGGCCGTGACAGCCTCCACCGCAGCGACGTCCGCCAACGCTTCAGGCATGCGTTCGAGGGCGATTTCCAGCACTTTGTCGATCCAGCGCACCGGTACGATCTCGAGCTTGTTCTTGACGTTGTCCGGAATGTCGGCCAGGTCTTTCACGTTCTGCTCGGGAATCAGGACCGTCTTGATACCGCCACGATGGGCCGCCAGCAGCTTTTCTTTCAGGCCGCCAATCGGCAATACTTCGCCGCGCAAGGTGATCTCGCCCGTCATCGCCACGTCGGCGCGCACGGGGATGCCCGTGAAGACCGACACCATCGCCACCGTCATGGCCGCGCCAGCCGAAGGACCATCCTTCGGTGTCGCGCCTTCCGGCACGTGGATGTGGATGTCGCTCTTCTCGAACACGTCCGCCTTGATGCCCAGGCGCTGTGCCCGGCTGCGCACCACCGTGCGGGCCGCCTCGATCGACTCCTTCATCACGTCGCCCAGGGTACCCGTGCGGATGATGCCGCCCTTGCCCGGCATCGACACGGCTTCGATGGTCAGCAGATCGCCGCCCACTTCCGTCCATGCCAGACCGACCACCTGGCCCACCTGGTTTTCTTTCTCTGCGACACCGAAATCATAGCGGCGCACACCGAGGAACTTGTCCAGGTTCTTCGAGTTGACGATGACTTTCTTGTCGGATTTCTTCAGCAGCAGCATCTTGACCACCTTGCGGCAGATCTTCGACACTTCACGCTCAAGCGAACGCACACCGGCTTCCCGCGTGTAGTAGCGGATGATGTCGCGCAAGGCCGACTCGGCCACCGAGATTTCCTCTTCCTTCAAGCCATTGTTCTTGATCTGCTTCGGCAGCAGATAACGCTGCGCGATGCTGGTCTTTTCGTCTTCCGTGTAACCGGACAGACGGATCACTTCCATGCGGTCAAGCAAGGCTGGCGGAATGTTGTACGAGTTCGACGTGGCCACGAACATCACGTCGGACAAGTCGAAATCGACTTCGATGTAATGGTCGGAGAACGTGTGGTTCTGTTCCGGATCGAGCACTTCCAGCAGGGCCGACGATGGATCGCCACGGAAATCGGCACCCATCTTGTCGACTTCATCGAGCAGGAACAAAGGATTGCGCACGCCGACTTTCGACAGCGATTGCAGGATCTTGCCCGGCATCGAGCCGATGTAGGTGCGGCGGTGACCGCGGATCTCGGCTTCGTCGCGCACGCCGCCCAGGGCCATGCGCACGAACTTGCGGTTCGTCGCGCGGGCGATGGATTGGCCCAGCGAGGTTTTACCCACGCCAGGAGGACCGACGAAGCACAGGATCGGGGCTTTGAGCTTGTCGACGCGCTGTTGCACCGCGAGGTATTCCAGGATGCGTTCCTTGACCTTGTCGAGGCCGTAGTGGTCGCCTTCGAGCACTTTTTCCGCATTCGACAGATCGTTGTTGACCTTGGATTTCTTTTTCCAAGGCAAATTGACGAGGGTGTCGATGTAGTTGCGCACGACGGTGGCTTCGGCCGACATCGGCGACATCAGCTTGAGTTTTTTCAGCTCGTTGGTGGCCTTGTCGAGCGCTTCCTTCGGCATTTTTGCCGAAGCGACTTTTTTCTCCAGCTCGTCGAGGTCGGCGCCATCTTCGCCCTCGCCCAGTTCTTTCTGGATCGCCTTGACTTGCTCGTTCAGGTAGTACTCGCGCTGCGACTTTTCCATCTGGCGCTTCACGCGGCCGCGGATACGCTTTTCCACCTGCAGGATGTCGAGCTCGCCTTCGAGCTGGCCCAACAGGTGTTCGAGGCGCTTGGCCACGCTGAAAATTTCCAGGATGACTTGTTTTTGCTCAAGTTTCAGCGGCAAATGCGCGGCCACCGTGTCGGCCAGGCGGCCGGCATCGTCGATGCCCGACAACGATGCCAGGATTTCCGGCGGGATCTTTTTGTTCAGTTTGACGTACTGGTCGAACTGCTGCACGATCGCGCGGCGCATGGCTTCGACTTCCGACTCGTCGCCCGGCTCGGACTCGAGCGGCGTCAGGTCGGCGATGAAGTGCGTCGGCGCATCGCTGATATGGTTGATACGGGCACGCTGCGCGCCTTCGACCAGCACCTTGACGGTACCATCGGGCAGCTTCAGCATTTGCAGAATATTGGCGACGCAGCCAATTTCATAGATATCCGAAGGAGACGGCTCGTCCTTCGCGGCTGCTTTTTGAGCGGCAAGCATGATGCTCTTGCCCTGCTCCATCGCAGCTTCCAGCGCCTTGATCGACTTTGGACGGCCAACGAACAGCGGTATCACCATATGCGGGAAAACGACGACATCCCGCAACGGCAATAACGGCAGTTGAGTTTGCTCAGTTAATTTGGAAGTTGTCATGGCGTACCTTATAGAAAGCGTGTTTACGATGTTGGCGCTCGCTGCCAAAACACAAGACCGGCGAGAATAAATAATTCTGTGAAACAAACATTTTTCTGTCTATTTCGCAAAACACACCCGCATGACGGTAATAAATGCAGTTTTCACAGTAAAAAAGCCACGCGCAGCTAAGCGCCGCGAGTGGCTTTCCGATTGAAGCCTGCACTCATTGATTTAAATTGTACTGCCATGCATAAGGAATCAAAACCCTTTTTATGCATTTGTCTCAGCACTAATCAATTTTCTCCGGAGGCCTTGGCAGTCTCTTGATAAATCAACAAAGGTTTGGCGCCACTGGTGATGGTATTTTCGTCGATGACGACCTTCACCACATTTTGTTCGCTCGGCAGTTCGTACATGACGTCCAGCAAAGCATGTTCCAGGATGGAACGCAAGCCACGGGCACCGGTCTTGCGTGCCAGTGCTTTCTTGGCGATCGCATGCAGGGCGGCCGGACGAATCTCCAGTTCCGCGCCTTCCATGTCGAGCAGCTTCGAATACTGCTTGATCAGCGCATTCTTCGGCTCGACGAGGATCTGGATCAGCGCCTCTTCCGTCAATTCCGCCAGGGTGGCGATGACGGGCAGACGGCCGACCAGTTCCGGAATCAGGCCGAACTTGACCAGGTCTTCCGGTTCCGCTTGCAGCATCAGTTCGCTGGCCGAGCTTTGCGACTTGCTGCGCACCGTGGCCGAGAAGCCGATGCCGCTCTTTTCGGAGCGGTTGGCGATCACTTTCGACAGGCCGTCAAAGGCGCCACCGCAGATGAACATGATGTTGGTCGTGTCGATCTGCACGAAATCCTGGTTCGGATGCTTACGGCCGCCTTGTGGCGGCACGGACGCCATCGTGCCTTCGATCAATTTCAACAGCGCCTGCTGCACGCCCTCGCCCGACACGTCGCGCGTGATGGACGGATTGTCGGACTTGCGCGAAATCTTGTCGATCTCATCGATGTAGACGATGCCGCGCTGGGCTTTCTCGACGTCATAGTTGCAGCTTTGCAGCAGCTTCTGGATGATGTTTTCCACGTCCTCACCCACATAACCGGCTTCGGTCAGGGTGGTGGCATCGGCGATCACGAACGGCACGTTGAGCATGCGCGCCAGGGTCTGTGCCAGCAGGGTCTTGCCCGAGCCGGTAGGACCGACCAGCAAGATGTTGCTCTTGGCCAGTTCGATGTCGTCTTTCTTGCCCAGGTGCTTGAGGCGCTTGTAATGGTTGTACACCGCCACCGACAGGATGCGCTTGGCAGTCTGCTGGCCGATCACGTACTGATCGAGCAAGGCGGCAATTTCTTGCGGCGTCGGCAGGTCGGATTTGGTACCGGTCACCGTCTCGATGCTCGACGTTTCATCACGGATGATGTCGTTGCACAGGTCGATGCACTCGTCGCAAATGAATACGGACGGGCCGGCGATGAGTTTCTTCACCTCGTGCTGGCTTTTGCCGCAGAACGAGCAATACAGTAATTTTTCGCCGCTAGAGGATTTTTTGTCTGACATAAGGCATTTTGGTTGGAACTGCATTAACAATATTGCAAAATCGCAAGCCGGATGATGGTTGCCGCCCGCAAAGGCGGCTACCCATGGCGCAAGTCAACAACGTGCACAAGCTCCATGCTACCCGAAATAAAAGCGAAACGCCCGAACGTTTGATCGCCCGGGCGTTTACTTACGTACTTAGCAATACCGGTAGGGGCTCATCAAGCGCGGCTGGTCAACACTTTGTCGATCAAACCATACTCAACGGCCTCGTCGGCGGACATGAAACGGTCGCGGTCGGTGTCCTTGGCGATCTGTTCGATCGACTGGCCCGTGCGCTCGGCCATGATGCCGTTCAAGCGGGTGCGCAGGTAAAGGATTTCCTTCGCCTGGATCTCGATATCGGACGCCATGCCCTGCGAACCACCGGACGGCTGGTGAATCATGATGCGCGAGTTCGGCAGCGAGAAACGCTTGCCCTTGGCGCCAGCGGCCAGCAGGAAAGCACCCATCGAAGCAGCCATGCCCGTGCACAGGGTCGAGACGTCCGGCTTGATGAACTGCATGGTGTCGTAGATGGCCATGCCGGCCGAGACCGAACCACCTGGCGAGTTGATGTAGAGCGAGATTTCCTTTTCCGGATTTTCGCTTTCCAGGAACAGCAGCTGGGCGACAACCAGGTTGGCCATCTGGTCATTGACCGGGCCGACCATGAAAATCAAGCGTTCCTTCAGCAGGCGCGAGTAAATATCATACGAGCGCTCGCCGCGACCGCTTTGTTCCACCACCATCGGCACCAGGCCGAGCATCTCTGTGTCCAGCGCCGGATTACGGTTCATACCTGTCATTTCATTTCCTTGTGAAGCAGTTAGGGGATACCGCCTTCGCCTTTCGGCAAGAGCCGGCATCCCAATACCAACTGGTTTACGCTTGTGCGTTGCTTCCCATCAGTTCGTCGAAAGCAACTGCTTTCGTCGTGACTTTCGACAGGCCCAACACGTAAGTGACGACGTTTTCTTCCAATACAAGGGCTTCGATCTCACCCAGACGACGACGGTCGCTGTAGTAGTACTTCAGCACTTCGCGTGGATCTTCGTAGCTTTGGGCGAAATCTTCGATTTGCGCCTTGACTTGCTCAGGCGTTGCCTGCAGGTTGTTGTCGCCCACCAGTTGCGACAGGATCAGGCCCAGGCGTACGCGACGCTCGGCTTTTTCTGCGAACAGTTCTGCTGGGAAAGGCACGTCCTTGACGTTCATGCCACGCTGCGCCATGTCTTGACGGGTCATTTCGGCCAGGCGCTCGGAATCCTGAGCGATCAGCGTTTTTGGCACTTCCAGCTCAGCAACTTTGATCAGCGCGTCCATGACAGCTTCCTTGTTGCGTGCTTTCACGCGGCCAGCGACTTCGCGTTGCAGGTTGACTTTGATGTCTTCGCGCATTTTGGCCAGGTCGCCATCGGCAACGCCCAGGGACTTGGCGAATTCCGCATCGACTTCCGGCAGGTGCGCCCATTCCAGCTTTTGCAGGGTGATGGTAAACGATGCGGTTTTGCCGGCAACGTCCTTGCCATGGTAGTCCTCTGGGAACGACAATGGGAACGTCTTGGCTTCGCCAACTTTCAGGCCCAGGGTCGCTGCTTCGAATTCTGGCAGCATGCGGCCTTCGCCCAGCACGAAAGCGTAGCCTTCAGCTTTGCCGCCTGGGAATTCAACGCCGTCGATCGAGCCGACGAAGTCGACGGTCACGCGGTCGCCGTTGGCAGCGACAGCTTCGCCGCCGTCGCCGTGTTCGCCAGCTTCGCCCTTGGTGTGGAAGTGCACGCGCTGCTTGCGCAGGATGTCGATGGTCTTGTCGATTTCGGCTTCCGACACGTCGGCTTGCACGGTTTCGATTTCAACGGCCGTCAGGTCGCCGATGGCGACTTCCGGATACACTTCGAACGTTGCGTCGAAAGCCAGCTGGCCTTCGGCTGCTTCTTCTTTCGGCACGATGTTCGGGAAACCGGCCACGCGCAGATTGTTTTCGTTGGCGGCGTCGTTGAACGCGCGGCCGACTTTGTCATTCAGCACTTCCGATTCAATTTGGTAGCCGTATTGTGCTGCGACCATTTTCAACGGCACTTTGCCCGGACGGAAGCCCGGTGCCTTAGCCGTACGGGCTTGCACTTTCAGGCGCTTCTCAACTTCCGTGCGGACGTCCGTCAGCGGGAAGGAGATCGTGATACGACGTTCGAGTTTGCCCAAGGTTTCGACTGCAGTTGCCATGTAAAAAATCGTCCAAAAAATAAACACTGTTGGTGCGAGAAAAGAAGACCCGACCCCTTGCGCCATCACTGGCGGCAAGACATGGGCCCAGCTTCACTCGCTCGCATATTCATCTGTAAAAGTACTGAAAACAGGACGATGGACCTGGTCTACCCGGCTGAGGGAAAACCCGCACCAGGCACCAAACAATCCGCCGCTTCCAGTACTGCGACAGGGCTCCGAGCGTCCAGCCATGCGTCTAAGTATATGCAGGGCCGGCCATCATTCGGTAAAGCGTGGCATTATAACAAAGGACTTCGGGAAAGTGGCTGGCTTTGCAGCCCGGCCACAGAGGATACCAGCGGCGGCGAACGAATCGCCACAGCCTGGGGGTGCCCTGTCTTTACTCTTGCCCCGGCATTCTTTATTTCGCCAGAGACAGGCTTTCCAGCCTGCTTCGTTCATTAGTATATGCGAACTGGCGCCCCGTCCGAAACAAAGAAATGCGCTCACAGCGAAGATTTCGGGCAAAAAACCTTTGATTTACCTCAATTTGGCCATTTTTCAGGCAAACCTAAGCCGCGCGCGCCCTCTCCAAGTGAATTTAATGGAGAAAACATCATGAGCGATAGCACATCCGGCAGTTCCAGCAACGCCAAAGCCAAGCTGCAAATGGTCCTCAGCCGCCTGCTCGACGGCGTGTCCGATGACGACCTGCAAAAAATCCAGACGGAAGTCGATGAAATGGAATTGCGCATGCGCGGCGATGGCCACCACGACCACGACCACCCCACCGTCGCCTGACCCGGCAGTGGCTGCGCTTACCGTGCGCGCCGCGCCACCGGATGCGGACGTGCTGGCCGCCGTGGAAACGGCGCTGGCGGCCCACCGCGCCTTTGGCGACAGCGGCTATATCCGCGACCAGCTGGCCATCGCCTACCGGCGGCGCCTGCACAAACTGGGCAGCACCCTGCCCGAGGCCGCGCGGCTGGCCAGCCTGCTCGATGCGGCGCCGCCGGCGCGCCAGCGCCAGCTGCTGGGCGACACGGTGCTGCGCTGCGCCGTCCAGCACGCCATGCGCCAGTTGCACCTCGGTGACGAGTACGGCTTGCCGTTGCCGCAATGCGCGGCGCTGTTTCAGGCGGCCTGCGCACACCTGGACGCGGGCCTGCCCGGCGGCCCGCTGACGGCGCACCTGCCCGACATGGCGCGCTTGTACGGCGAGCCTCCACAGCAGGACAACGGCACTTACCTATGGCATGCCTGGCAGGAAGATACGCCGTATGCGCGCGCCTTCCTTGCCGTGATGGAGGATAACTACGGCGCGCCACTGGCCACGCCCACGCCGCAGGAACGGGCCCTGCTGCGCCGCGGGCTAGGCTTGCTGGAAACCTTGCTGCCTCGCCTGACGGCCAGCGCGCTTTCTCACGTCCAATTGGTCGCCCTGTTTCCCAAGCTGGGCACGTGGCGCGGCAAGGCGTCCAGCTCGCAATTTCGCGTCAATGGCAGCGTGTTCCTGAACCAGGAACTGATCGGCAATCCCTGGTGGCTGGCCGAGCACTTGCTGCACGAGTCGCTGCACCAGAAACTGTACGACTTCCGCCACGGCCACAGCCTGCTGGCGCCCGACTATGCGCGCGAGGATGGCGCCAAGGTCTGCTCGCTGTGGAATGCTCCCGATGATGACGGCAATCACTATTGGGATGCCCACCGCACGCTGGCCGCCTTTCATGTGTATGTCCACCTGGCTTTGCTGTGCCTGCTGGCCGAGCAACAGGAGGCGGCGCTGTCACCCCAGTACGGCCCCATCGGCCAGCACATGAGCGGCAGCCGGCGTGCCATCGACCGCGCCCGCTACCTGGGCGAACAGTTGCAAAGCACCACCTGGCCGGAACTGGGACTGGCCGGGCGGCAGATGACGCACTGGCTGCTCGATGTGCTCGACGCCCTCGACACGCAACGGCGGCCAGGCGGCGCCACCGTGCATTTGCTGCTCGACCTGTACGAGCGCCAGAGCCGCAAGCTCGACACTTATCTGGCGCGGCAGCCGCCACCGCGCAGCGACACGCTGGCCGCGCAGGCGCAGCAAGAGCTGGCGATGACGCGCGAGGCGCTGCACCTGCTGGACAAAGAATTGCCGCCCTCAACGCAGGCGCACGAGCACAACTGGCCGCAGGCACGGCAGCGCGTCTTGCAGGCGCTGTGGCCGCTGACTGAAGATGATCATTTAATGGAAAGTAACGGCTACCCGCAGGCGCAGGCACTGATTGCGCAGATGGTGCAACAGTCGAGCCGGAAACTGGGCGCGATGGGCGCACTTGCTTAATTGACTGCTTTGGAGAAAATCTTGATGGTGCTGCACGTCCGGGCTGGCACAACCCGGATTGGTGCGGATGGGGAGACTCGAACTCCCAAGCCGAAGCACTGGCTTCTAAGACCAGCGTGTCTACCAATTCCACCACATCCGCATTTGGTACTACTTTGTGCTACTTGTTGCAGCCTGCTCCTGATTTTAACAACTCGGGAGCGATCTGGCTACCGTGGACTTATAGAGCAAGCCCGGAGCAAGCGCTCGGTAAAGCAAAGGCGGCATTCTACTGGATTTCCCAGAGGAATGCCGCCTTTTTTATGCCAGCACCCTGGCGCTGGCGCCTAGCCTTCTTTTGCGCTCACCGGCTCTGGCCTCTTGACCCGGAACCAGGCCGCATACAGGGCCGGCAGGAACAGTAAAGTCAAGGCCGTCGCCAGGATCAGGCCGCCCATGATGGCCACGGCCATTGGCCCCCAGAACACGGAGCGCGACAGCGGGATCATGGCCAGCGCCGCGGCGGCGGCCGTCAGCACGATGGGGCGGCAGCGGCGCACGGCCGAATCGATGATGGCGTCCCACGGGGCGGAGCCATCCTTGATGTCTTGCTCGATCTGGTCGACGAGGATCACCGAGTTGCGGATGATCATGCCGAACAGCGCGATGATGCCGAGGTTGGCCACGAAACCAAGTGGCCGGCCCAGCGCCAGCAAGGCAAAGGCGGCGCCCGCCACACCCAGCGGCCCCGTCAGGAAGACCAGCAGGGAACGCGAGAAACTGTGCAGCTGCAACATCAGCAAGGTGAAGATGATGAAGATGGCCAGCGGCAGGTTCGCCGAGATCGACGCTTCCGCCTCGCCGCTGTCGGCCGCCACGCCTTTCACCACGATGCGGTAGCCGGACGGCAACTTGGCGCGCAAGGCGTCCAGCTGCGGCGCCAGCTGCGTCGACACGGTCGCGCCCTGGATGCCATCGATCACGTCCGACTGCACGGTGATGGCCCATGCGCGCTTGTCGCGCCAGACGACACCCGGCTCCCACACGAAATGCGCACGGGCCAGCTGCGAAATGGGCACGGACTTGCCCGTCGCCGTCGGGATATTCGTGTCATTCAACACGGAAATCGTCGCCCGCTCTTCCAGAGGCTGGCGCACCTGGATGTCGATCAGCTTGTTGTCCTCGCGGAACTGGCCGATGACGGTGCCCGACAGGATCGTATTGGCCGCCTGCATCACCGTTTTCGAGGTGACGCCCAGCGCGCGCATCTTGTCCTGGTCCAGGTCCAGGCGCAGCACTTTCACCGATTCATTCCAGTTGTCATTGACGCCCAAGGTGTTCGGATTGGCGCGCATGATGTCCTTGACCTGGTCGGCGATGGCCCGCACACCCGCCACTTCCGGCCCCATGACGCGGAATTGCACGGGATACGGCACCGGCGGCCCATTCGGCAACAGCTTGACCCGGCCCCGCACTTCCGGGAAGTCCTTCTTGAAGACGTCGACGATTTGCTGGCGCAAGCGTTCACGGTCGGCCAGGCTCTTCGGCAAGACCACCACTTGCGACACATTGGTCTGCGGGAATATCTGGTCCAGCGGCAAATAGAAGCGGGGGCTGCCCGTACCGACATAGCTGGTCACGCTTTCCACGCCGTCGAGCTTGCCCACAAACGCTTCGAACTTCTTCACCTGCTTTTCATTCGCGGCAAACGTCGTGCCTTCGGGCGACCACAGTTCCACCATCAGTTCCGGACGGCTGGAATCGGGGAAGAATTGCTTTTCGATAAAGTTAAAGCCGTAAATACCGAGCGCAAAAATGGCCAGGGTGGCGGCAATCGTCGTCTTGCGCCATTCCACGCACCAGGTGACGGCACGGCGGAAGCGGCGGAAGTTTGGCGTATCGAACAATTCATGGTCGTTATGCGCGTGCGGTTTGACTTTCAGCAGGATGTAGCCGATGTACGGCGTAAACACCACGGCCACCACCCACGAAATGATCAGGGCCAGCGCATTGACGGAGAACAAGGAAAACGTGTATTCGCCGGCGGCCGACTTGGCCAGGCCGATGGGCAAGAAGCCCGCCACCGTGATCAGGGTGCCCGTCAGCATGGGCATGGCCGTCGACGTGTAGGCGAATGTGGCCGCGTCGAAACGCGACATGCCCTCCTCCATCTTGCGCACCATCATCTCGACGGCGATGATGGCGTCGTCGACCAGCAAGCCCAGCGCGATGATCAGGGCGCCCAGCGAAATCTTGTGCAAATCGATGTCGAGCAGGCGCATGAACAGGAAGGTGACGGCCAGCACCAGCGGGATAGTCAGCGCCACCACCAGGCCCGGCCGTACGTCGATGCGCAGCGGCTTCGTATGCAAGCCCAGCGCGACGAAGCTGACGGCCAGCACGATCAGAATGGCTTCGATCAGGGTATGCACGAACTCGCCCACGGAGGCGGACACGGCTTCCGGCTGGTTCGACACGCGCTGCAATTCTATGCCGACCGGCAATTCACTCTTCATGCGCGTGACGGTGGCCTGCAAGGCCTTGCCCATGTCGATGATGTTGCCGCCCTTTTCCATCGATACGCCCAGGCCGATCACTTCCTTGCCATTGAAACGCATCTTGTCCTTCGGCGGATCGACGAATTCGCGTTTCACCGTGGCAAAGTCGCCGAGGCGGAAGGTGGTGCCGTTGGCGCGCAGTTCCAGGTTTTCCAGATCCTTGACGGTCACCATGGCGCCCGTCACGCGCACTTGCAGATTATCGGTCGGCGTCACCAGCACGCCCGTGGCGTTGATGCTGTTTTGCGCGGACAGTTGCTGCACGATGGCGTCGAAAGGGATGCCCAGCTGGGCAAATTTCTTGTGCGAGAAGATGATATTGATCTTTTCATCCTGCACGCCGAACAGTTCCACCTTCGATACCTGCCCCACGGCCAGCAGTTCCTGGCGCACCTTGTCCGCGTAATCCTTCATTTCCGCGTAGGTAAAACCGTCGCCGGACAGGGCGAAGATGGATCCGTACGTGTCGCCGAACTCGTCATTGAAGAACGGGCCCACTACGCCGGACGGCAAGGTGCCTTGGATGTCGCCGATCTTCTTGCGCACCTGGTACCAGGCGGCCGCCGTTTCCTTGGGCGGCGCCGATTCGCGCAACTCCAGCAGGATCAATGTTTCGCCCGGCTTCGAATAACTGGTGATCTCGTCGATGTACGGCGTTTCCTGCAGTTTCTTTTCCAGCTTGTCCGTCACCTGCTCGGCCATCTGCAAGGCCGTGGCGCCGGGCCAATACGCTTGCAAGACCATGGCGCGGAAGGTGAACGGGGGATCCTCATCCTGGCCCAGGCTGGCATAGCTGAGCATGCCGCCGATCAGCAGCACGGCCATCAGGTAGCGCGTCAGCGGGATGTGTTCGAGCGCCCAGCGCGACAGATTGAAGCCGCCCTTCATTTGGCCGCACCCACGGTGACGGCGGCTGCGGCGGCAGCCGGCTTGCTGGCCACGTCGGCGCCGAGGATGGTCACTTTCTGGCCCGGCTTGAGCAGGTTGACGCCGGCCGTGACCACCGTCTGGCCCGCTTTCACGCCCGAAGCCAGCAGCAACTCATTGCCCGCCACGCCGCCCACCGTCACGGGCACGAGCTTCACGGCGCCGTTTTCCACCACCCACACGGAACTTTGCGACTTTTCATTGAACAGGGCCGTCAACGGCACCTTGATCTGCGGCGTGGCCGTCTGCGAGGCGAACTGCACCACGGCCGTCATGCCCAGGCGCACTTGCGGCGCGTCCGGGATGCTGACCTTGGCAATATAGGTACGCGTGGCGGCATCGGCCACGGGCGACACTTCCCGGATCTTGCCCGGCAGCGCCTGTTTCGGGTCGGCCCACAGGCGCACGACCACATCCTTGACGCCACGCAAAGTCTCGACCTTGTCTTCCGGAATGCCGATCACGACTTCCTTCTCGCCGCTCCTGGCCACTTGCACGACAGGCGCGCCGGGCGCCACCACCTGCCCCACTTCGGCCTCGATGCGCGTGACGACACCATCGACGTCGGCTACCAGACTGGCATAGCCGGACTGGTTGGCTTGGCCACGGTACAGTGCCTGGGCCGCTTCCACGTTCGCCTGGGCCGCTTTGTAGGTGGCATCCTTGCCATCGAGCACAGCCTGGCTGACGAAATTTTTCTCGCGCAAATCCTGGTAGCGTTTCAATTCCGCGCGCGCCAGGTCGCGGCTCGTTTCCGCGCTGACCAGCGAAGCCTTGGCCTGCGCCTGCGACAGCTGCAAGTCGACGGGATCGAGCTGCATCAGCACTTGCCCCTTCTTGACAGTGGCGCCCACGTCGACCTTGCGCGCGACGATCTTGCCGCCCACGCGGAAACCCAGCTGCGACACGACGCGGGGCACGACCTCGCCCGACAGCTCGGCACTGACGTCAACATTACTGCTCGACAACACGATAGCGCGCACGGGGCGCACGTCTTCCACTTTGACGGCAGGCTTGGAACAGGCCGCCAGAGTCAGCGCGAGGGCCGCGGCGGCAGTCAGCCGCAGGGCAGGAAGTGCGGATGCGCCGGTCTCGCGGCGCAGGGTTTTCAGGGCAAACAAGGTATTTTCCTTTACTATGCGGGCTGCAATATTTTTATGCGGAGAAACTTTTTGCCTGCCCTTTGGGCCAAGACAAACTTTTTCGCACGCGATATCCTTAAATTTGTGACAATATCAGCTTGGTCGTGACGGGGAGTATTCTTCGCCTACTGACTTTCTGGTTATTAATTATAATCGTGCGTAAAAGTTTTTAGTGACTTTTGCGTCATTAATCTTGAGACGTACAACGTCCGGCCACACTCGAGCATTTGGGGTGCCGGACAAACGCAAGACTAGAGAAGTGTGTTCATGCCTGTAGACCATTACGAAAATTTTCCTGTTGCATCATTTTTACTGCCGCGCCGCCTGGTGCCCGCCGTCGAAGCCATCTATGCCTTCGCCCGCAGCGCCGACGACCTGGCCGATGAAGGCGACGCCACGCCGGCCGAACGCCTCGCGGCCCTGCACGCCTATGAAGAGGCGCTGGGCCGCATCGACCGCCACGAAGGCCACGCCGGCGAGAACGCCGCCATGTTCGAACGCCTGGCCGCCGTCATTGCCAAACACCAGTTGCCGCTGAAGCCGTTTTACGATCTGTTGTCCGCCTTCAAGCAGGATGTGGAAACGACGCGCTACGCGAGCTACGACGACCTGCTCGATTACTGCGCCCGCTCCGCCAACCCCGTGGGGCTGCTGATGCTGCACCTGTACGGTGCGGCCGATGAACAGAATGTACGCGATTCCGATGCCATATGTTCAGCTTTGCAACTAATTAATTTCTTGCAAGACGTCGCCATCGACCAGCAAAAAGAGCGCATCTACCTGCCGATGGAAGACTTGAGCCGCTTTGCCGTCTCCGCCGCCGCCTTCGAGCGGCCCGAGGCGCACGGCAAGTGGAGCGCCCTGATGCGCTTCGAAGTGACCCGCGCGCGCGCGCTGATGCTGTCCGGCGCGCCGCTGGCCCTGCGTTTGCGCGGACGCATCGGCTGGGAACTGCGCCTGGTGGTGCAAGGGGGCTTGCGCATTCTCGAGTGCATCGAAGCCGTCAATTACGACGTGTTCCGGCGCCGTCCCAAGCTGGAGAAACGCGACTGGCTGATCATTTTCTGGCGCGCCCTGCGCATGTCGCGCAAAAGCTTGCATCAAGAGACACAAGTAAAAACGGCTTTTCCCCCGTCGCCCACTCTGTAAGACGATAGAATAGCGGCTTCGATCTGCAACCCTTGCTCTTTTGACTATGTCTCCCGACGAATACTGCCAACAAAAGGCCGCCCAGAGCGGCTCCAGCTTCTACTACAGTTTCCTGTTCCTGCCGGCCGAGCGCCGCAAGGCCATCACGGCCCTGTACGCCTTCTGCCGCGAAGTCGATGATACGGTCGACGAATGCACGGACGAAGCCGTGGCACGCACCAAGCTGGTCTGGTGGCGCAAGGAAGTCAAGGCCATGTACGAGGGCAACCCCACGCATCCCGTGATGCGCGCGCTGCAGCCGCACGTGGACATCTATAAACTGGAAGAAAAACATTTGCAGGCCATCATCGACGGCATGGAAATGGACTTGAACCAGACCCGCTACCTCGATTACCAGGCCATGAGCCGCTATTGCTGGCATGTGGCCAGCGTGGTCGGTATCTTGTCGGCCAGCATCTTCGGCGCGACCCGCCCGGAAACCCTGCTGTACGCGGAAAAGCTCGGTCATGCTTTCCAGCTGACCAACATCATCCGCGACGTGGGCGAAGATGCGCGCAAGGGGCGCATCTATTTGCCGATCAGCGAATTGCAGCAGTTCAATGTGACGGCGGCCGACCTGCTGAATGCGCGCCATAGCGAAAACTTTGAAAACCTCATGCGTTTCCAGGTGGCGCGCGCGCAAAAGGCCTACGACGAGGCATTTGCGCTCTTGCCTGCCGAGGACCGCCGCGCCCAGCGCCCGGGGCTGATCATGGCCGCCATCTACCGTACCCTGCTCAATGAAGTCGAGCGCGACGGCTACCACGTGCTGAAACAGCGCATTTCGCTCACGCCGATCCGCAAACTGTGGCTGGCCTGGAAGACCTGGGTTCGTGGCTGACAAGGCCGTGAAGCAACGCTACGCCGTCATCGGCGCCGGCTGGGCCGGCTGCGCGGCAGCCATGGAACTGGCGCGCGCCGGTCATTCGGTGACCGTGTTCGAGGCGGCGCGCACCCTGGGCGGACGCGCGCGCCGGGTCGAGCGAGAAAATACGCTACTCGACAACGGCCAGCACATCCTGCTGGGCGCGTACACGGAAACCTTGCGCCTGATCAAGCTGGCGGGGCAAGACCCGGCAGAACTGATCCTCACCCTGCCCCTGCAGATGCGCTATCCGGCGGACTCGGGCGGCATGGATTTCATCGCGCCGCGCCTGCCCGCGCCGCTGCACCTGGCGTGGGCCCTGCTGCGTGCCAAAGGTTTATTGCGCGCCGACAAGCTGGCCCTGATGCGTTTTTCCACGGCCATGCGCTGGATGGGCTGGCAGCTATACAACGATTGCACGGTCAGCGAACTGCTGCAGCGCTTCGACCAGACGGACCGCTTGAACCGGCTGATGTGGCATCCGCTATGCCTGGCCGCACTCAACACGCCGCCCGAGCGGGCCTCGGCCCGCGTCTTCATCAACGTGCTGCGCGACAGCCTGGGCGCATCGCGCCGCCGCGCATCCGACATGCTGATCCCGAAAGCGGATTTGAGTACCCTGTTGCCCGACGCGGCCGCCCGCTATGTGGAACGGCATGGCGGCACAGTGCGCACGGGCGCCAAGGTCGACGCCTTGCAGGCGCTGGCCGATGGTTGCTGGCAGCTTGATGAGACCGGCACCTACGACGGCGTCATCATCGCCACCTCGTCCGTGCAGGCGGCCAGCCTGCTGCAGGGCTTGCAGGACGCCCGCCTCGACGAGGCTATTGGCCGCATGCAAGCTTTCACGCCGGAAGCCATCAGCACCTGCTACCTGCAATACGACGCCTCGGTGCGCCTGGACTTGCCGTTCTACGCCCTCGTCGATACGCCGGGGCAACAGCACTGGGGCCAGTTCGTCTTCGACCGGGGCCAGCTCGACAGCAAGCAGGCTGGCTTGCTGGCCGTCGTCGTCAGCGCGTCAAGCGCTGCCGCCGAGCAAGGCCATGGCCCGCTGGCGCAAGCGATCGCGGCGCAGCTGGCGCAGGTGCTGCAGCGCCCGGAACTGGCGCAACCTGCCTGGACCCAGCTGATCACGGAAAAGCGCGCCACCTTTGCCTGCACGCCGGAGCTTGCCCGCCCCGGCAACGCCAGCGGCGTGCCAGGCTTGCTGCTGGCTGGCGACTACACGGCCAATGATGACCGGACGCAAGATTATCCGGCCACCATCGAGGCGGCCGTACGCAGCGGCGTGGCGGCGGCCAAAGCCGTCACCACGGGCAAGGCGGCAAAACAGCCTTGACGGTGCATCCTGCCCTGGCGTCGCTCGCCCCCGCGAAATTGCAGTCTGTCGCACCGCGCTGGTGCGCTCGCGTGCGCTTGGGTACAGTCTGATCATCGACAACGTCCATGCCACGGGGAATACCATGCACACCACCTTGCACTTGAAAAACAGCTTGAAAGCCGTGGCGCTGCTCGCTTGTGTGGCACTGGCCACCTTGATCGTTGTCAGCGTACAGCAGGCATCCCATGCGCCATTGCTGCTGAGCCAGGCAAGCATGCTGCTGCCGGCAATGGGCTGAAGCGGCAAAGCGGACTGACAGGAAGAATATGATGAACAAGCAAGATTATCTCGACGCACTGCGGCGCGCGCTGGAAGGCTTGCCACCGGACCTGGTGGCCAAGACCCTCGATTATTACGAACAGACTTTCATCGAAGGCGCCGCGGCCGGCCGCAGCGAGCAGGAAATCGCCGACGACCTGGGCGACCCGAAAAAGATCGCCCTCACCTTGCGCAGGAGCACCCATCGCCAGGCGTTCGAGCAAAAGAAGACCCCCGTCAACCTGCTGCGCCTGCTCGTCTCGCTCGTGGGCCTGGCCATTTTCAACCTGTTCATGGTCGTGCCTGCCGCCGTGTACGCGGCCCTGCTGGCCGCCCTGTATGCCACCGGCCTGAGCTTTTACCTGGCCGGCATCGCCATCACGGCCAGCGGCTTGTCCGGTGCCAACGAACTGGTGCTCGACGGCCCGCTGCGCCACGTCTTCATCCATGACGATGACGGCGGCGAAGGCGGCGAACGGCGCGAAACGCGCATCACCATCGGCGACACGGGCATCGAAGTCGATCACCTGCCCGGCCCCGTCAAAGCGGAGTCCGAGCCCCAGGCACCGGGCGCGTCATCGCGCGTGATGGAGCGGGCCGAAGCGCTGGCCGGTGGCGGCATCCGCATCTCCACGGACATGGACCGCGATGCGCGCACCACGCAAACCGTCTTCGGCGTGGGCATGCTGCTCGGCGGCATCGCCATCTTCCTGCTCAGTCTGGTGGTCACGCGCTATACCTTGATCGGTATCAAACGCTATGTCGCCATGAATGTTTCCCTGCTCAAAGGTCACTAGAAAGGCTGCCATGAAACGCTTGCTCAAAGTTGGCCTGTCCATGCTCTTGCTGGCACTGGTCCTGATCGCCATGTCGTATGCGGCGCTGCGCGCCAAGGGCATCAGCAATCCCAGCAGCGCTGCCGGCCGCGCCGTGCGCAGCGAAACGCGCCCGGTTGCCGCCAATATCAACAGCATCGACCTGGCCGGCCCCATCGACCTGGTGCTGCGCCGCGGCGCCACGCCATCACTGAAAGTGAGCGGCGAGCAGCGCTTGCTGTCGAACGTCGACACGACGGCCGATGGCACGACCCTGCATATCGGTCCGAAAGGCATGCTGTTCCACCATCGCCAGCCGCTGCAGGTGGAGCTGGTGCTGCCAGCCCTCGTGCGCGTGGAGGTGCACGGCAATGGCGACAGCAAGATCACGGGATTTTCCGGCGACAGTTTTATCCTGGAATTGACGGGGTCGGGCGACGTCAGCTTCACGGGACGCTACAAACAGGTGCAAGCGACCGTCAACGGCAGCGGCGACCTCGACATCAACGCCGGCAACAGCGACAGCGTGGTGCTGGAAATGGTGGGCTCCGGACGCATCGCCGCCAGCGGCAACACGAAATTCCTCCGTGCCGACCTGAGCGGATCAGGCGACATCGATGCCGAGCACCTGGCCGCAGACAAGGCCAGCGTCAGCCTGCAAGGCTCGGGCACGAGCACCGTCTTCGTGCGCGACGCGGCCAACCTGACCCTGCGCGGCAGCGGCGACATTAACGTCCACGGCAACCCGCGCCAGCGCGAGACTCAGAAGAGCGGCTCAGGCGATATCACCTGGCATTGACCTTCTCTTCCAGCCAGCTGACCGCCTGCTCGCCGGCCGCCTTGCCTTGCGCCAGGCAGGCCGTCAGCAGGTAGCCGCCCGTCGGCGCTTCCCAGTCCAGCATTTCCCCCGCCACGAAGACGCCCGGCATGGCGCGCAGCATGCTGCCGTCGACGCCGTCGAACACCACGCCGCCGGCGCTGCTGATGGCTTCATCGATGGGGCGCGGGCGCTGCAAGGTGACGGGCAGCAGCTTGATGGCGGCCGCCAGCGTCGCTTCGTCGGCGAAGTCGGCCGCGCTCAGGCATTCGCGCAGCAAGCCCGATTTCACGCCCTTGATACCCAGTCGGCTATTCAGGTGGCTGGACATGGAACGGGCGCCACGGGGACGCGTCACTTCCTCGAACACGCGTTCATGAGTATGGTCGGGCGCCAGGTCAAGCCAGATGGTCGCGCTGCCGTCGCGTGCGATCTGCTCGCGCAGCGCGGCCGACAGCGCATAAATCAGGCTGCCTTCCACGCCGCCCGCCGTGATGACGAACTGGCCCTGGCGCTTGATTCTCAAGCCGTCGATGTCATGCGCCGTGATGGCCACGGTCGTCAGCGGTTCGCCCGCATGGCGGCTGCTGAAATGCGCGCTCCAGTCCACGTCGAAGCCGCAATTGGCCGGCGCCAGCGCTTCCACGGCCACGCCCTGCCCTTGCAGCAGCGGCACCCAGGCGCCATCGGAACCGAGCCGCGCCCAGCTGCCGCCACCGAGTGCCAGGATCACGGCATCGAAGGCGCGCAGGCGTTCGCCGTCCGGCGTGGCAAACACCAGCTGGCCATCCTCATCTTGCCAGCCCGTCCAGCGGTGGCGCATGTGAAATTGCACGCCCGCGTCGCGCAGGCGGTGCAGCCAGGCGCGCAGCAAGGGCGCCGCCTTCATGTCCGTCGGGAAGACGCGGTTCGAGGAGCCGACAAAGGTCTCCACGCCCAGGCTGTGCACCCAGTCGCGCACCTTTTGCGGGCTGAACTGGTCCAGCGCCAGTTTCACCCGGTGCGCCTGCCTGCCGTAGCGCGAGACGAAGGACTGGTAGCCTTCCGCATGCGTGATGTTCATGCCGCCACGCCCCGCCAGCAGGAATTTGCGGCCGACGGACGGCATGGCGTCGAACAGTTCCACCATGGCTCCCAGGCCGGATGCCGCCTGGGCGGCCATCAGGCCGGCGGGGCCGCCGCCGATGACGGCGATGTGAAAGGGAGGAAGGCTGGAATGGGTCATGGCATGCTGGAAGACGGTGAAAACCCCGGCATTTTAGTCGAGATAAGACATGGGGATGGCAAGAATGCCGAAAAATGATGCATACTGCGCGGACATGCTGCAACGATCAGCTTTGACTTCACGAGACAACGAGACGACAAGAGGAGAAACACATGGGCGCAGGATTCTGGATTTCCCGCTATTTGCTGGCCAGCTCGATCTTATTCATCATCCTGACGGTGGTCGAGTACAGCAAGGGCACGCCCAGCCAGGCCGATATCCTGAGCGCGCTGGCCTGGTCGCTGGTGGCCTCGGCCATCTTCATCGGCTCGAAATACTGGCGCTACCGGAAAGCCGTCGCCTGCGCCACGTGCAGCGGCGACAAGCCGAAAACCAAGTCGTCATGAAACAACGGCCACTTCGATGAAGTGGCCGTCTCATTTTGGAAGCGGGATCAGCCGCCCGTCACGGGCGGGAAAAACGCCACCTCGTCGCCGTCACCGATCAAGGTGTCGGCATCGCACATCACTTGGTTGTGGGCCATGCGCAGCGCGCGGCCTTGCGCCAGCGCGTAGTCCCAGTTGCCGCCGCGGGCGATCAGCAGCGCTCTCACCGCACCCACCGCCAGCGGCTCGGCCACTTCAAGCACTTCATGGCCAGTGCCCACCAGCTCGCGCACGCTGGCAAAAAATCGTAGATTGATCTTCATCGATACTTCCTCAGTACAGCAATTCGTTAAACGGGATAAAACGCAGCATGTCGCCGCGCGCAATCGACAGCCCCGGCGGGCAATCGATCAAGCCGTCTCCCCACACGGTGGACGTCAGCACGCCCGAACTCTGGTTGGCGAACAGTTCCAGCTTGCCCTCGTCATTGATTTTGGCGCGCAAGAACTCGTTGCGCTTGTCCGCCTTCAGGCGTTCGAACGCGGCCGGCAGCTTGTAGCTGCGCGGCGCCAGGTTCCCCGCCACGCCTTGCAGGCGCAAAATAAACGGGCGCACGAACAGCAAAAACGTGACGAAGCTCGACACGGGATTGCCGGGCAAGCCGACAAAGAACGCCTCCCGCACTTCGCCAAACGCCAGCGGTTTGCCTGGTTTGACGGCGATCTGCCACATGTTCAGCCGCCCTTCCGCTTCCACGGCCGGCTTGATATGGTCTTCCTCGCCCACGGACACGCCGCCCGAGGTGATGATCAGATCATTGCCCTGGGCCGCCTGGCGCAGCACGGCTTTTGTCGCTTCCAGGCTGTCGGGCACGATGCCCAGGTCCGTGATCTCGCAACCGAGGTTTTCCAGCAAGCCGCGCAAGGTAAAGCGGTTCGAGTTGTAGACGGCGCCCGGTGCCAGGGGTTCGCCGGGCATGGCCAGTTCGTCGCCGGTGAAAAATACGGCCACGCGCAGCTTGCGCAGCACAGGCAGCTGCGCCAGGCCCACCGAGGCGGCCAAGCCCATTTCCTGGCTACGCAAGCGCCGGCCCGCACCGAGAATCTCGCCGCCGGCGCGGATATCCTCGCCCTGGCGGCGCACCCATTCTCCCGCTGCCGGCACGTGATTGACCGTCACCACGCCGTCCGCCATCGTGCACTGCTCCTGCATGACGACGCAATCGGCGCCTTCCGGAATCAGCGCGCCCGTGAAAATGCGCGCCGCCGTCCCCGGCTGCAAGGGCTGGCCCACGTGGCCGGCCGCGATGCGCTGCGACACGGGCAAGCTGGCCGCACCGCTGGCGCAGTCACTGGCGCGCACGGCGTAGCCATCCATTTGCGTATTGTCGCGCTCGGGCACGTTCAGGGTCGACGTCTGCGCGGCCGCCAGCACGCGGCCGTTGGCGCGCATGGTGTCGACCAGCTCCACGTCGGCCACCGGGCGCGCCGCGCCCAGCATGAAGGCTTGCGCCTCGGCCACCGACAGCATCGGCTTGCGTACAGTGCTGGCGTCTGTCATCACAGTCCCGTGTTGGCGGCGATATACGCCTTCATTTTTTCCACGTCCGCATCCATCACGACGAACTTTTGCGGCAAGTCTTCGATGTTCTCGAAGCCGGCTGGCCGTTCCGCGTCCACGCCCAGCGCTTCGAGGATGGTTTCGTTGAACTTGGCCGCCAGCGCTGTTTCCAGCACGATCATCGGCACGTTCGGTTCCAGGTGCTCGCGCGCCACCTTGATACCGTCGGCCGTGTGCGTGTCGATGGTGATGCCGTAGTCGTCGGCCACGTCGCGGATGGTGTCGAGGCGGTCCTGGTGCGTGGACTTGCCCGACTTGAAGCCGTACTTGGCCACCAGCTTGAATTCATCGCCATCGCTGCCAGGCTTGCCGGACAAGTCGAAACCGCCGTGCGTTTCCACTTTCGTAAACAGGGCGCGCACGCGGTCGCTGTCGCGGCCCACGAGGTCGTAGACGAAGCGCTCGAAGTTCGACGCTTTCGAGATATCCATCGACGGGCTGCTCGTGTGGTACGTTTCGGCCGACTTGCGCACGCGGTAGACGCCCGTGCGGAAGAATTCGTCGAGCACGTCGTTTTCATTCGTCGCGGCCACCAGTTTCGAGATCGGCAGGCCCATCATGCGGGCGATATGGCCGGCGCAGATATTTCCGAAGTTGCCCGACGGTACCGTAAACGACACTTTTTGCTCGTTGCTGGTGGTCGCCGCCAGGTAGCCGCGGAAGTAGTAGACGACTTGCGCCACGACACGCGCCCAGTTGATGGAGTTGACGGTGCCGATCTTCTGCTTGGCCTTGAACGGCAAGTCGTTCGACACGGCCTTGACCATATCCTGGCAATCATCGAACACGCCTTCGACGGCGATGTTGACAATGTTCGGGTCTTGCAGGCTGAACATCTGCGCCGTCTGGAAGGCGCTCATTTTCTTGTGCGGCGACAGCATGAAGACGCGGATGCCCTTCTTGCCGCGCATCGCGTATTCGGCCGCGCTGCCCGTGTCGCCCGACGTGGCGCCGAAGATATTGAGTTCGGCGTCGTGCTTGGCCAAGGTGTATTCGAACAGGTTGCCCAGCAACTGCATGGCCATGTCCTTGAAGGCCAGGGTCGGGCCGTTCGACAGCGCCTGCAGCATCAAGGTGGTCTGGCCGCCCTTGACGGCGTTTTCTTCGAGCACGCGCAGAGGCGTGATGTCGGCCGCGTTTTCGCCGGCGCGGGCGTTCTTGTAGACTGCCTTGGTATAGGTTTTCGCCGTCAGTGCCTTCAGGTCCGCGGCCGGGATATCGGTGGCGAACTTCTTCAGGATTTCGAATGCCAGGTCGGCATACGACAATGTGCGCCAGGCATTGAGCTCGGCACCAGTGACTTGCGGGTAGTGTTCTGGGAGGTACAGTCCGCCATCGGGGGCCAGGCCGCCCAGGAGGATGTCGGAGAATTGCTGCTGATTCGATGGCGCTTTATCAGCGCGGGTAGACACGTAGTGCATAAATTTGAAGAGTCCAGTTGAGCTGAGTGCGGTTGATCATGAATGGCAGCGGATATTATAGTGCCAGCCGCCGTCCAAGGCGAATCGCGTGGCGCCCGCCTGATCAAGATGTGACAATTGGAGCGCCTGCTTATTATCAAACAAGCCATAATTGCATGAGATCAAGCCAGGCGAACATGGCTGGCGTACGCACTGGCGTGCGCCGGCGATTTACGTCACACTGTGCTGAGTATCCCTTGCCATGATCAATATTGGAGTCGAGAACCGGCCATGTCGCTGAGTAAAAAACCGTATCTGCAAAGCGCCGCGCTGCGCTCCGACGCCGTCGTCGACCTCGATCACTATCCGTTCACCATTCCCGCCATCCGCGACTTCGTGCACATGGATTTCCACCGCGACGTGACGTTTTTCGTGGGAGAGAATGGCAGCGGCAAGTCGACCATGCTCGAAGCGCTGGCCGTGGGGCTGGGCTTCGGCAAGGATGGCGGCACGCGCAACGTGCGCATCGCCCTGCCGTCGGACGAGGAATCGGGCTTGCACGCGCACTTGCGCCTGAGCAAGAGCTATAAAAAACCCGAAGACAGCTATTTCCTGCGCGCCGAGAGCTTTTTCAACGTCGCCACCTACATGGACGAGATGCCCGAATACCTGGGCAGCTACGGCGGCAAGTCGCTGCACGCGCAATCGCACGGCGAAGCCTTCATGGCGACCCTGATCAACAAGCTGCGAGGAAAAGGCCTGTATCTGCTGGACGAACCCGAGGCAGCCCTGTCACCGAGCCGTCAGATGGCGGCATTGTCCGTGATTCACCAGCTGGTGCAGGACGACTCGCAGCTGATCATCGCCACCCATTCGCCGATTCTACTCGCCTACCCGAACGCGAAGATTTTGATGTTTACAGGCGGCGGCATCCACGAAGTGGCGTATGAAGACACGGAACACTATGCAGTGACGCGCGATTTCTTGAATAACTACCCGAGGAGGCTGGAGCAGTTGTTTGAGGAGGAATGAAGGTGGTGTCTTGCTACTGTGGTCATGTCGGCTTACGCGCTTTGCGCTAAGCCGACCTACGCCGTCCAACGCCCATCTGCGACATTGCCACTCACCGTAGGTCGGATTAGCGCGTGAGCGCGTAATCCGACAACACCATCAGCGCATCAGCAAGCGGCGTGATTGACGGTAATCACATGCACGGCCAACCCGCCCAGCGACGTTTCCTTGTACTTGTCCTGCATGTCCGCGCCCGTCTGGCGCATGGTTTCGATGACTTCGTCGAGGCTGACGAAATGCGTGCCGTCGCCCTTCAGCGCCAGCGAGGCGGCCGTGATGGCTTTCACGGCGCCCATGCCGTTGCGCTCGATGCACGGAATCTGCACCAGGCCGCCGATGGGGTCGCACGTCATGCCCAGGTGGTGTTCGATGCCGATTTCGGCCGCGTTTTCGATCTGTTCATTCGTGCCGCCCAGGGCCGCCACCAGGCCGGCCGCCGCCATGGCGCACGCCACGCCCACTTCGCCCTGGCAACCCACTTCGGCGCCCGAGATCGAGGCATTGCGCTTGCACAGCATGCCGATGGCCGCGGCCGTCAGCATGAAGCGGCGCACGCCGCCCACCGGGTCGCTGGGGCGGCAATCCTGCGCGTAGTAGCGCAACACGGCCGGGATGATGCCAGCCGCGCCGTTGGTCGGCGCCGTCACGACCCTGCCGCCGGCCGCGTTTTCCTCGTTGACGGCCATCGCGTACAGGCTGACCAGGTGCACGGCGTCGTGCGGCAAGTCGTTGGCGCGGTTGTCGGACGCTTTCGCCTCCTGCGCCAAGCGCCACAATTTCGCGGCGCGGCGCTTCACGTTCAAGCCGCCCGGCAGGTTGCCTGTCGTTTCCAGGCCGTGCGCGATACAGTCGCGCATGACGTGCCAGATACGGTCCAGGCCCGCGTTCAATTCCTCGTCGCTGCGATTGACGCACTCGTTCGCGCGCAGCATTTCCGGGATCGACAAGCCACTTTCCACGCCATGCGCCAGCAACTGCTCCATGGTGTCGAAGGGGAAGACGACTCGCGCGCTGGCGGCCGATTCCACTGCCGCTTCGGCCTGCGCCTCGCCAGCCTCGCGGATAAAACCGCCGCCGATCGAGTAATACACCTTGTCGACACGGCTGCCGTCCGCCAGTTTCAGGGTGAAGCGCATGCCGTTCGGGTGTTCGGGCAGCGATTCGCTCTTGTGCCAGACGAGGCCCGTGGCGGCCGTGAATGGCACCACGTGCGTGCCCAGCAAGGCGATCTCGCCAGCCGCCTCGATGGCGGCCAGCTTGCTGTCGACTTCATCGGGCGCCACGTCTTGCGGCGTTTCGCCCATCAAGCCAAGAATGACAGCCTTGTCCGTCGCATGGCCCACGCCCGTCAGCGCCAGCGAGCCATACAGGGCCGCCTCGGCGCCCACTACCTGGTCCAGCGGACCGTATTCGACCAGAAAACGCCGCGCCGCCACCATCGGTCCCACCGTGTGGGAACTCGACGGCCCGATGCCGATTTTAAACAGGTCAAATACGCTCATGTCCATGTATGTCTCTTTATGTAGTATGTTTTTTTAGTATTGCTGCTGAACTCAGGCCGCCTTGGCGGCATGGCCCACATCGACATTGGCCAGCATGTCCGTGACCATCTGCTCGACGCCGATCTGCGCCTTCCAGCCCCAGTCGGTGCTGGCCTTGCTGTCATCCAGGCTTTGCGGCCAGCTGTCGGCGATGGCCTGGCGGCTGTCCGGCTTGTAGCTGATCTTGAAGTCCGGCACCATGCACACGATGGCCTTGGCCAGCTGCTCGGGGTTGAACGACACGCCGGCCACGTTGTACGAAGAACGGATCTTGATCTGTGCCGCTGGCGCGTCCATCAGTTCGATGGTGGCGCGGATCGCGTCGGGCATGTAAATCATCGGCAAGGTGGTATTCGCATCGAGGAAGCAGTCATAGCGCTCGCCGCGCAAGGCCGCGTGGAAGATGGCGATGGCGTAATCGGTGGTGCCGCCGCCCGGAGGCGATTTGTAGCTGATGATGCCCGGGTAGCGGATGCTGCGCACGTCCACGCCATACTTGTTGAAGTAGTATTCGCACAGGCGCTCGCCGGCCAGCTTGCTGATGCCGTACATCGAGGTCGGGTCCATCACGGTCATTTGCGGCGTGTTCACTTGCGGCGTGTTCGGGCCGAAGGCGGCGATCGACGATGGCCAGAAGATGCGCAACGGTTTGCCCGCCTCGCCGCGCTCGCGCGCCAGTTCCAGGATGTTGAGCAAGCCATCCATGTTAAGGCTCCACGCCTTCAGCGGTGCCGCTTCGCCCGTGGCCGACAACATGGCCGCCAGCTGGTACACCTGGGTGATGCCTTCATCGGCGATGATGGCCGCCAGGCCGTCCTTGTCCAGCACATTGAGCTGGGCGTAGCGCTTGGCCTGGTACAGATTGTTCGTGCCGATGTCGCTGGCGATGACGTTGTCCGCGCCGTGCTGCTGCGCCAGCGCGCCCACCAGTTCACTACCGATTTGGCCGTTTGCGCCTATGACTAAGATGCGTTCCATGCTATTTTCCTGAAATCTTGTTAATTGGTAGTGGTAGTGGTCAGCAAACCGAGTTCCTTGCCAGCCTGTTCGAAAGCGGCCAGCACTTGCACCAGCTGTTCGCGCGTATGGGCAGCCGACAGCTGCACGCGGACGCGGGCCTGGCCCATCGGCACGACCGGGTAGAAGAAGCCCGTCACCAGCACGCCCAGTTCATACAGGCGGGCGGCGAATTTCTGCGCCACGGGCGCGTCGAACAGCATCACCGGCACGACCGGGTGCGTGCCCGGCTTGATGGTGAAGCCGATGCGCTCGATCTCGCTGCGGAAGAACGCCGTGTTGTCATGCAGGCGGTCGCGCAGTTCCGTCGACTTGGCCAGGCGTTCCAACACCGACAGCGAGGCGCCGGCAATCGATGGCGCCAGCGTGTTCGAGAACAAATAGGGACGCGATTTCTGGCGCAGGGTGTCGATGACTTCCTTGCGCGCCGACGTAAAGCCGCCCATGGCGCCGCCCAGGGCCTTGCCCAGGGTGCCCGTGATGATGTCGATGCGGCCCATCACATTGTGGTGTTCGTGCGTGCCGCGGCCCGTCGCGCCCATGAAACCGGAAGCGTGGCATTCGTCGATCATCACCAGCGCGCCGTATTGGTCGGCCAGGTCGCAGATCTTGTCCAGTTGCGCAATCGTGCCGTCCATCGAGAACACGCCGTCAGTGACGATGACTTTATGGCGCTTGCCGGCCGCAATGGCCGCTTTCAGCTGCACTTCCAGGTCGGCCATGTCGTTGTGGGCGTAGCGGTAGCGGCCAGCCTTGCACAGGCGGATGCCGTCGATGATGGAAGCGTGGTTCAGCGCGTCCGAGATGATGGCGTCGTTTTCATCGAACAGCGGCTCGAACACGCCGCCGTTGGCGTCGAATGCCGCCGCGTACAAGATCGTGTCTTCGGTACCCAGAAAAGCAGAGATCGCCTGTTCCAGTTCTTTATGCACGGTTTGCGTGCCGCAGATGAAGCGCACGGACGACAGGCCGTAGCCGTATTTTTGCGTGGCGGCAATGGACGCTTCCTGCGTCTGCAGGTCGCCGGACAGGCCCAGGTAGTTGTTTGCACACATATTGATCAGGGTACGGCCATCGTCGCACACCACTTCGGCGCCCTGGCGCGAGGCGATCACGCGCTCGGGCTTGTACAAGCCCTGCTGGCGCAGTTGATCGAGGTTCTGTTGCAGACCGCTGAAAAAGGTGTTCTTCGCTTGCTCGCTCATGATGATCCTTGTGTGTCCCTGCGTTTGTGGTATCCGTGTGACCTCAGCCGCCATAGGGAAAAGCGGCCGCTTGACCGGTGCGCGCACAATGCTGTACCGTGAAGCGCTGTTTGAAGTCTACACGTTTCCGTGTTTTTCCTCAAAATCCACTATTTCGAACTGAAATTCAATATAGTGGATATTACCCAAGCCTTTTGAACTTTGCAAGCCACCTGCCGATGAAAACCAGCGTTTCGACCAATTCTCCGCCCGAAGTGGGCGCCACCCTGCAACGGCTGCGCCTGGCGCGCGGCCTGACACTCGAGGATTTGTCGCGCATCGCCGGCGTTTCGAAGTCCATGCTGTCGCAAATCGAGCGCGAAAAAGCCAATCCCACCATCGCCATCACGTGGCGCCTGGCCAACGCCCTGGGCGTGCAGATCGGCGAATTGCTGTCCAGCGCGGAAAAAGCCGTGGAAACCATCCGCATCACGGACGCCCACGAAACTCCCACCCTGCCCGGCGACCATGCGGGCTACGTGCTGCGCATCCTGGGGCCGATGGAGCTGGCCGGCAAATATGAATGGTATGAAGTGACTTTGGCGCCGGGCGGCGAACTGGCGTCGCAGCCGCACGACCCGGGCACCACCGAGCATTTGACGGTGATCCACGGCAACCTGGAGCTGGAAGTGGGCGCGGCGAAGAAAAAGGTCAAGAATGGCGGCACGGCGCGCTACCCGGCGGACCAGCCGCATACCATCCGCAACTTGGGCAAGACGGAAGGCAAGGCCTTATTGGTGGTCATCCATAGATAGTTGCTTTTCAGCGGTGTGCAATAGGCTCTTTCGCCCATGCTAAGATTTTGGATTAGACAAGATTTTCACTGTCTTTCATGGAGCCTTAGCAATGACGATTTCCGAAAGCACCACCCTCTTCCACCAAAAAAAGGTCGTCGAGTACGATCCTGATATTGCGCTGCAATCCGGGCAGGATATCGTCTACCGCCTCTCGCTCGAGTATGACGACAAGCGCAAGATGCCGGACCTGATCGCCGGCTTCCTGGAAAAAACCGACAAGAATGCGCTTGAGGCGCTGATCATCGGCATGTGGGGCGATCCGTACGAAGCGGGCGCCGACGAGGTGATCGCGGCGCTGATCAGCCACGCGCCGCAGCTGCCGAACTTGCGCGCGCTGTTCATCGGCGACATGACGTACGAGGAATGCGAAATCTCGTGGATCGTGCAAGGCAGCTACAAGCCGCTGCTGGACGCTTTCCCGCAGCTGGAAGAGCTGCGTATCCGCGGCGGCAATGAGTTGACCGTCGAACCGTTCGCGCACCAGAACCTGCGCAAGTTCACCATCGAGTCCGGTGGCCTCGATCAGAAGATCGCGCAGGCGCTGACCCAGTCGAGCATGCCCAAGCTGGAATACTTGGAACTGTGGCTCGGTAGCGACGACTATGGTTTTTCCGGCGACGTGGCGCTGTACCAGAAAGTGCTGGCACAACTGGCCACGCCAACCCTGCGCTACCTGGGCCTGCGTGATGCGCAGATCGCCGACGAGCTGGCCGTCTGGCTGGCCAACGAGCCGCTGCTGGCCACCGTCGAGACCCTGGACCTGTCGCTGGGCACCCTGGGCGACGTGGGCGCCGAAGCACTGCTGCAAGGCACGCAACTGGGCAATCTGAAGCGCATGGACCTGTCGCATCACTATATCTCCGAAGCGAACCAGGGAAAACTCAACGCCCTGCCCTTCCCCGTCAGGCTCGATGATCCGCAGGAAGACGACGAGGACGACGACGAAGTCTATCGCTATGTCGCCGTCGGCGAATAAAACCTGATGCTTTTGCTGGCAACACAGGGCAGCAAGCGCGTGCGCCTGCTGCAGGCGGCGCGCGCGCAGCTGCGCCTGCCGCCCGCGCAGGTGCTGGAATGGCGCGACTGGCTACGTCAGCCTGCCTTGCTCGAGGATTCATTGCGCCAGACCGGCCCGCTCAAGATCGAACCGCCCGGCGACGATCCCGCCGCCCACCTGCTGTTGCTGCATGCGGGCTGCCGCCTGCTGGACCGTCCGCTGCTCTCGGCGCCCGCGCATGGCGAGCTGCTGGCCATGGATGCGTGGTTTGCCGGTTTTTCCAATGCCATGGCGTCCCTGGCGGCGCAGCTGGCAGACCTGCCGCAAATACGCGTCTTCAATGCGCCAGCCGAAATCTGTCTCATGACGGACAAGCTGGCGTGCCAGCGCCACCTGGCCGCGCACAGCGTCGCCATTCCCTCCCTGCTCGGCCCCGTGCACGGCTATGAGCATCTGCAGTCGCTGCTGCACGAACACCAGTTTGACCGCGTCTATCTGAAACCGCGCTACGGCTCGTCCGCGTCGGGCGTCGTCGCCTACCGCAGGAACAAAGCCGGGCGGCAGCAAGCCACCACCTCGGCCGCCTTGCACCGCACCGAGGGCGCAACGCGCCTGATCAACAGCAAACGCATGGCGCGCTACGAGTCCGAACACGACATCGCCGCCCTCGTCGACGCGCTGGCAGCCCAGGAACTGTATGCGGAAGCATGGCTGAACAAGCCGCGCTGCGGCGACAGCCATTACGACTTGCGGGTCGTGACCGTGGCCGGCCGGCCCGCGCACCGGGTGGCGCGCATCGGCGACCAGATGATGACGAATCTGCACCTCGACAACCGGCGTGGCGACGCGGCCGGCCTCTTGAGCGCAGCCGACATGGCGGCGCTGGAAGTTGCCAGCGCCCAGGCCGCGCGCGCCTTCCCCCACAGCCACGTGACGGGCTACGACCTCGTCGTACGCCACGGCCAGGCCCATGTGCTCGAGGCGAACGCCTTCGGCGACCTGCTGCCAGGCCTGCTGTGGCAAGGCGCGGACACTTACGCAGCGCAACTGGCCCATGTTTAAAGACACAGCACCGATCCCCGACATGCACCGCGTCGTCGGCAGCCACGACATCGTCTTCATCACGCTCGACACCCTGCGCTATGACGTGGCGCAAGCCCTGTATGAGGCGGGCGAACTGCCCGTGCTGGGACGTTTTCTGCCGCCGGGCGGCTGGGACAAGCGCCACTCGCCCGCCACGTTTACCTACGCGGCGCACCAGGCCTTCTTTGCGGGTTTCTTGCCCACGCCAGCCGCGCCGGGCCGCCATCCGCGCCTGTTCGCCTCCGCTTTTGCTGGCAGCGAAACCACCTCGCCGCACACGTTTACATTCGAGGAAGCGGACCTGCCCGCCGCGCTGGCCGCGCGCGGCTACCGCACCATCTGCATCGGCGGCGTAGGTTTCTTCAATAAACAGACGGCGCTGGGCACGGTGCTGCCGTCGCTGTTCCAGGAAAGCCACTGGAGCGCGGGCATGGGCGTGGCCAGCCGCCATTCGACGCAAAAGCAGGTGGCGCTGGCGACCCGGCTGCTGGCGCAAAACGACCAGCGCACCTTCTTGTTCATCAACGTGGCCGCCCTGCACACGCCGAACCGCGCCTACCTGCCCGGCTGCCACAGCGATAACCTGGACAGCCATGCGGCGGCCCTGCGCTATGTCGACAGCGCACTGGCGCCCCTGTTTGCCGCCTGCGCCGCGCGCGCGCCCACGTTCGCCATCGTCTGCTCGGACCACGGCAGCGCGTATGGCGAAGACGGCTACCGTGGCCACAGGGTCGCCCATGACAGCGTGTGGCAGGTGCCGTACGCGCACTTCTTCCTCACGCCAGATACCATTTCCCAGGAGTCCCCACCGTGAACCCATCCGAACAGCCGGGCACCCTGGCGCAGCGCATGCGCCACACGCCCTACCAGGCGTATTCATATTCGTATCCGCACAAGGCGGCCTACCGCGCCTTGCCGCAGGCCGCGCCGCTGGCGCCCCTGTGGGCGCGGCAGGACCGCTCCGCCCTCTTCGCCTACATCCACATCCCGTTTTGCGAGATGCGCTGCGGCTTTTGCAACCTGTTCGCCATGGCGCGGCCCAGCGCGGACATGGTCGAGCGCTACGTGCAGCAAGTGCTGGTGCAGATGCGCGCGATGGACGGCGCCCTCGGTGAACGCCGCTTTGCCCGCTTCGCGCTCGGTGGCGGCACGCCCACTTACCTGTCACCCGCGCAGCTCGACACCTTGCTGTGCGGCGCGCGCGACATCCTTGGCATCGACCTGCAAGCCACGCCGGCCGGCATCGAAGCGTCGCCCGAAACCATCACGGCCGAGCGGCTTGCCGTCTGCCGCGCGCATGGCATCGACCGCGTCAGCCTGGGCATCCAGAGCTTTGCCGCAGGCGAGATGCGCGCGCTGGCCCGCCCCCAGCAAAACGCCACCGTCCATCATGCCATCGGCCTGATACGCGCGGCCGGCATTCCCACCCTGAACCTGGACCTGATCTATGGCATCGCCGGGCAAACCGTGGCCAGCCTGCTCGCTTCCATCGACAGCGCACTGGCCTTCCGGCCCGAGGAAATCTATCTGTATCCGCTGTACGTACGCGAACAAACAGGCCTTGGAAAAGTGGCGCGCCGCCAGGGTGCCGCGTCGCTCAATCCCATCATGCTGGCACGCGACGGCGACAGCCGCCTGGCCCTGTACGCGGCCGCGCGCGACCATTTGCGCGCCCAGGGCTATGAGCAGGTCTCGATGCGCATGTTCCGCGCACCGCATGCGCCCGAGCAGAACGGGCCGTCGTACTGCTGCCAGAACGATGGCATGGTGGGCTTGGGCGCGGGCGCCCGCTCCTACACGGCGAACCTCCATTATTCGAGCGAGTACGCGGTGGCGAGAACGGAGACCATCGGCATCATCGAACAGTATCTGGCGCTGGACGAAACGCGCTTCGCGCAGGCGGAACACGGCTACGTGCTCGATGATGCAGAACAGCGCCGCCGCTACGTGATCCAGTCGCTGCTGACGGAACCGGGCCTGGACCGCGACGCCTACACGGCGCGCTTCGGCAGCCGCTGCGAGCTTGATCTGCCGCAGCTGGCCGAGCTGCACGCCTTGGAACTGGTGGAAGAAAACGGCCCGCTGCTGCGCCTGAATGACCGCGGCTACAGCTACGCCGACACCATCGGCCCGTGGCTGGCGTCCGAGACGGTGCGCGCGCTGATGGCCGAAGGCGGCCAGGCGTGCTGACAGCGCAAGCGCCAACGCTGTCCCTGCTGTATCGCGGCACGCTTTCGAGCTGCAATTACGCCTGCGGCTACTGCCCGTTCGCCAAGAAGCGCGACAGCCGCGCCACCCTGGCCCGCGACGCGCGTGAAGTGACGCGTTTTACCAGCTGGGTGGCGGCGCAAAAACGGGACATCAGCGTCCTGTTCACGCCCTGGGGCGAAGCACTGGTGCGGCGCCACTACCGCACGGCCATGCAAACCCTGGCAGCTTTGCCCCATGTGCGGCAAGTAGCGCTGCAGACGAATCTGTCCGGACCCCTGAACTGGCTGCAGGGGATGGACGGGCTGGAAAAGATCGGCCTGTGGTGCACCTACCACCCGGACCAGACAACGCTGGCCCGTTTCCTTGAACGCTGCGCGCGCCTGGACACGATGGGCGTGCGCTATTCCGTCGGCGTCGTCGCCATGAACGAACACCTGGACGCCATCCGCGCCCTGCGCGCGGCCCTGCCCGCGCACGTCTACCTGTGGCTCAACGCCTACGACCGCCGTGGCCCCGGCTACTACAGAGAACAGGACCTGGCCTGGCTCGACGCCGCCGATCCGTGGTTTTCGCAAAGCCGCCGTCCGTCACCCTCGCGCGGCAAACCGTGCCTGGCGGGCGAAGCGTCGCTGTCCGTCGATGGCGATGGCGAACTCACGCGCTGCCATTTCGTGCCCGAGCGCTTGGGGAATCTGTACGTTGATGACTTGGCAGACATGCTGCAGGAACGCCGCTGCCCGCGCTTCAAGTGCGATTGCTATATCGGCTATGCGCAGCGCAAGGATTTGCCGTTTCAAACGGTGTTTGGGGAGGGGGTGCTGGCGAGGATCGTGACTGTAGGTCGGATTAGCGGGGCGAAAAGCCCCGCGTAATCCGACATCTTGCTGGCATGACGGGTGTTGTCGGATTACGCGCGTCGATGCCGCGCTAATCCGACCTACCGTATTTTACTGCGCAGCCACCTTGGCCGGCTCCGCCACCACCGGCGTCATCTTCAACGAACGGCTGAGGAAGCCCCAACGATCCGCCACTTCTTCGATCTGCTTGGTCGTCGGCTTGCCGGCGCCATGGCCCGCCTTGCTGTCGATGCGGATCAGCACGGGTGCCGCGCCGCCTTGCGCTGCCTGGGCGGCGGCGGCGAACTTGAAGCTGTGGGCAGGCACGACGCGGTCATCGTGGTCGGCCGTCGTGATCATGGTGGCTGGATAGCAGCCGCCCGCCTTCAGGTTGTGCAGTGGCGAGTATTTCACCAGCGCCTTGAACTGTTCGGCGTCGTCCGACGAACCGTAGTCAGGCACCCAGCCCCAGCCCACGGTGAACTTGTGGAAGCGCAACATGTCGAGCACGCCCACTTGCGGGATCGCCGCGGCGAACAGGTCGGGACGCTGCGTCATGGCCGCGCCGACCAGCAGGCCGCCATTGCTGCCGCCGCCGATCGCCAGCTTCGATGGCGAGGTGACCTTGTTGTCCACCAGCCACTGCGCCGCGCCGATAAAGTCGTCGAACACGTTTTGCTTGTTCAGCTTGGTACCAGCCTGGTGCCAGGCTTCGCCGTACTCGCCGCCGCCGCGCAGGTTGGCCATCACGTAGACGCCGCCCATTTCCACCCAGGCCAGATTCGCCACGGAGAAGCTCGGCGTGAGCGAAATATTGAAGCCGCCATAGCCGTACAGATAGGTCGGATTGGAACCGTCGAGCTTCATGCCTTTTTTCGAGACGATGAACATCGGCACCTTGGTACCGTCGCGGCTGGTAAAGAATTGCTGGCGTGTTTCAAAGGCGTTCGGGTCGAAATCGACCTTCGGCTGGCGGTACACCGTGCTCTTGCCCGACTTCATGTCGTAGCGGTAAATGGTCGCTGGCGTCGTGAAGCTGGTAAACGAATAGAACGTTTCCGTGTCGCCACGCTTGCCCGCAAAACCGCCGGCCGAACCGATGCCCGGCAAGGCCACTTCGCGCACCAGCTTGCCGTTCAGGTCGACGATCTTGATTTGCGTTTGCGCATCTTTCAAGTAGTCGAGCACCAGCTGGTTGTTGATCAGGTTGACGGCGACGAGGGTTTCCGCGCTTTGCGGCACGATTTCCTTCCAGTCGGCAGGGGCAGGTTTGCGCGTATCGATGGCGATCACGCGCGATTTTGGCGCCTTGTTGTCCGTCTTGAAGAAGAACACGGGACCGTCATTGTCGATGAACGAGTACGAAGCGTCGAACTCTTCCAGCAAACCGACTACCTTGGCATTCTTCTGGCGCAAGTCTTTATAAAAAACGCGGTTCTTGCGTTCCGTGCCTTGCGTGGCCGTGATGATCAGATAATTGCCGTCGTCGCTGACGGTGCTGCCGCCGAATGCCCATTCCTTCTGATCGGGACGGTCGAAGACGAGCACGTCGTCGCTTTGCGGCGTGCCGATCTTGTGGAAATACAATTTCTGGAAGTAATTGATATCGGCCAGCTTGGTGGCTTCGTTCGGCGCGTCATAACGGCTGTAGAAGAAACCTTTGTTGTCCTTGGTCCACGAGGCGCCCGAGAACTTGGCCCACTTGATGTGGTCCGTCAAATCCTTGCCCGATTCGATGTCGCGCACTTTCCACTCGTTCCAGTCGGAACCGGAGGCGGACGTGGCGTACGCCAGGTACTTGCCGTTCGGGCTGATCGAGGTGCCGGCCAGCGCCACCGTGCCATCCGTCGACAGGGTGTTCGGGTCCAGCAGCAGACGCGGTTCGTCCGTCAGTTTTTTCACCGTGTACAGCACGGCCTGGTTCTGCAAGCCGTCGTTGCGGCTGTAAAAATAGCGGCCGCCCTGCTTCGTTGGCGTAGAGAAACGCTCATAATTCCACAGCTTGGTCAGGCGCTGCTTGATCGCGGCGCGCTCGGGGATGGTGCCCAGGTAAGACTGCGTCAGCTTGTTTTGCGCCGTGACCCACTCGCCCGTTTCCGCGCTGTTGGCGTCTTCCAGCCAACGGTACGGGTCGGCGATGGTGGTGCCGAAATAGCTGTCTTGCTGGTCGACTTTTTTGCTGACCGGATACGTCACGGCAGCGCCGTCGCCGGCCGGGCACGATGGCGTCGCGGCGCTTTGCGCCAGGGCATTGCCACCGAAAGCGGCCATCAAGCTGAATATGAGGGTTGCACTACGTAATTGCATGGGTTGTTGTCTCATTGTTGGATGTCGAGGAAAGCAGGCCGCTCACACACACGCCGCGGCTGCCCATGTTGACTTTCGCCAAGAGAAATCATAGCGCGGATTGCCACTTTTAAAGCACAGTTATCTGATGGATTTGCCGTCTTTTGTTTGGACAATTTACGGGAATCACCATGATAAATCTCGCTTTCGGCGGAATCGGCAAACTGACGTTCATGCGAGAAACGTTATCAAAAGCAAAGTCATTTCATCAAGTTGTCATAAATCTTCTTTACTATCGGCAACATGTTCATGGCCCGTCCAGAGGCCGTGCCGCCACAGCCTCCTATGCACACTCTCGCCCTCCCTACCGCCACCGCCGCGCCGGCCCCCGCGACGCCATCGAATGTGGCTTACCTGAAGCCACCATCGGCAAGCATGACCATCGAAGGGACGGATGCCTTGCACGACATCCTGGCGGGCCGCAAGCTCAGCGCGCTGTTCCAGCCCATCATCCACATGCATAGCGGCGACATCATCGGCTACGAAGGCTTGATACGAGGGCCGTCCGACAGCCCCCTGCACGCGCCGATGAATCTGTTCAAGGTGGCGCGCGCGCATGACCTGACCCTGGAAGTGGAACACCTGTGCCGCCAAGTGGTGCTCGAACGCTTTGCCGAACTGCAACTGCCGGGCAAGCTGTTTCTCAACGTCAGCCCCGAATGCCTGCTGCTGCGCAATGCCCGCCATGGCGAAACCCTCGAATATATCGAGCACATCGGCATCAATCCGGACCGTGTCATCATCGAGCTGACGGAAAACCAGCCCACCTATGATTACGAGCTGATGCGTGAAGCCGTGCTGCATTACCGTAACATGGGTTTCCAGATCGCCATCGACGACCTGGGCGAAGGCTTTTCCAGCCTGCGCCTGTGGTCGGAACTGCGTCCGGAATACGTGAAGATCGACATGCATTTCATCCAGGGCATCAATAATGACCCCGTGAAACTGCAGTTCGTGCGTTCGATCCAGGAAATCGCGGAGAAATCGGGCACCCTGGTGATCGCCGAAGGCATCGAGGCGCAGACGGAATTGCTGGTCCTGCGCGACCTCGGCGTGGCGTTTGGGCAAGGCTATCACCTGGGCCGGCCCAACGCGGTGCCGGCACGGGCCCTGCCGGCCGAAGTGGTGCAGGCGCTGGGGCGCAATGGCGTGGCCGTGTATCCGCAGCGCAGCAGCCTGGAAAAGAATGGCGCCAGCATCCGCAAGCTGCTGCACCGGGTCGCGGCCGTGTCGCCACAGCTCAACAATAACGAGGTGTACGATATTTTCCTGAAGGAACCGAAGCTGATGATCATCCCCGTCGTCGACGACGGCGTGCCGCTGGGCCTGATCAGCCGCTTCGAAATGATCGACCACTTCGCCCGCCCCTACCAGCGCGAACTCTATGGCAAGAAATCATGCAGCCTGTTCATGGATGCCACGCCCCTGATTGCCGACCACGAGACGAGCTTGCAGGAACTCAGCTACACGATGGTGCAGTCCGATGCCCACCACCTGTTCAACGGTTTCATCATCACCGAGCACGGCCGTTACCTGGGCATGGGCACGGGCCACGACCTGATGCGCGAAATCACGCAGATGCAGATCAACGCGGCCCGTTACGCCAACCCGCTGACGCAACTGCCCGGCAACGTACCCATCAACGAGCATATCGACCGTTTATTGCACAGCGGCAGCCGCTTCTGGGTCTGCTATTGCGACCTCGACCACTTCAAGCCCTTCAACGATGTGTACGGCTACCGCAAGGGCGACGACGTGATCCAGCTGACGGGAGAAATCCTCAGCAGCCATTGCGACCCGAACCGCGACTTCATCGGCCACATCGGCGGTGACGATTTCATGATTCTGTTCCAGAGCGAAGACTGGGAAACGCGCTGCCAGGCCATGCTGGACGACTTCGCGGCCGCCATCCTCGCCTACTACAGCACGGGCGACTGCGAACGGGGCGGCTACATCAGCGAAGACCGGCAAGGCAAGAAAGTGTTTTATTCGTTGATCAGCCTGTCGCTGGGCGTCATCAAGGTCGAGGCGCACCAGTACTACACACACCATCAGATCGCCACGCAGGCGGCCGAAGCGAAGAAGCAGGCAAAGAAAATCCACGGCAACAGCCTGTTCCTGGACCGGCGGCAAGGCGCGGCTGTGGCGCGCATGGATGCCTAGCCTGGAGCAATAATACGCAAGATCAAATACGCACGAGATCGACAAACGCATTGCCGCTGCGCGTATCGGACACGAATGCCAGGCTGATGTGCGCGCCATCGCGGCGCGCCTGCACGCGGTAGCTGCCTGCGGGCAGATCCACGAACAGTCCTCCATACGCCGTGTCCGGTTCCAGGCCGCCGCCCGTGACATCTTCCCCCGCGCCGATGAAGACGCGGCCCGAAACGACGGCAAGATGCACGATCACCTGCGGTTCGGCAAGTTCCTCGTGCAAGGTGACTTCATACGCGCCATCGCCGCCCACGTTGAAAAACGCGACTTGCCCCGCATTCACGGCCGCCAGTTCGGCGCTGGGGATGCTCCACCAGTCGCAGTCATCTTCCAGCTTGTGGCGCAAGAGCGCAGGGTCGAACACGCACAGGGTAGCCGTCCCGGTCACAATTTTGACGCACGTGCTTGGCGTCATGTGGCCAGCGGCGCCGGTCCCAGCAGGGGCTGGCTCTCCACATACTGCGCGCTCGCTTGCGCCTGCCACGGGAAGTGGCCATCGCGCGACGGCCAGACGATCTGGTACAAGGTGAAATCATCGCCCTGGTAATACCAGCGCGCATAGCCGACATAGTCGCGGTATTGCTCGACGGGCACGCGCACGAAGGCGCACTGATGGCCTTCCAGCAAGACGTCCGTGGTAGTCGTGAAATCCGTGATGGCGCCGCTGCGCGCGGCGTCCAGCGCCAGGTCGAGTATCCGGTGGGCCATGGAATGGGGCAAGCCCATGATCAGGAATTCAGGCTGGCCGAAGCTGTGGCAAGCGCCTATGGTGAAGGCATAGCCGGGACCTTCTTCATCGGCACCGATATGCACGCCATGCCAGCCATGCGTGGCGATGTCGTCGATGACTTTTTGCTCTGATGCATCCTCGCCTGCCTGCCTTACCATGCTTCACCTTTCACCGTGCCGAAAAACCGTGCCGCCATGGCGACATGCCTGCCGGCAATTATCGCATGCGGCACGCGTCCATGCGCGCACGGCGGCGGCGCTTCAGTCAGGCGGCTGCAGCGGAGGAAAACGCACCTGGTGCCATTGCCGCATGCGCTGCTGCGCCTCTTGCAGCTGTGCCGGCTCCAGCCGGGTGGCAGCCGCTTCCCTGGCCCTGGCCGCCCCGCCATCGCCACCCTCGGCCGCCAGCGCCAGCCACATGTAGCCGCAGACGGGATCCTTTTCCACGCCGCGTCCGCTGTTGTACATGCCGCCCAGGTTGTACTGCGCCAGCGCATGGCCCTGGCCCGCTGCGCGCGCATACCATAGCACGGCCTGGCCATCGTCTTGCTGTACGCCATGGCCGTTCGCATACATGACACCCAGGTTGTTTTGCGCGCTGGCATCGCCTTGATCGGCCGCCGTGCGGTACCAGCGCACGGCGCACACCTCGTCGCGCTCCACGCCCTGGCCATTCGCATACATCACGCCCAGGTTGAACTGCGCATTCGACGCGCCCTGGGCCGCCGCCCGGGCATACCAGTCGAGCGCCAGGCGCAAATCGCGGATGACGCCGCGCCCGCCCGCAAACATGCCGCCCAGATTGTATTGCGCCATGCAATGGCCTTGCAGGGCAGCGCGCCGGTACCAGGCGACGGCGCGCGCCTCGTCCTTGTCCACGCCCTGGCCGCGCGCCAGCATCAGGCCCAGGTTGAACTGGGCGTCGGCGTCGTCCTGCTCGGCCGCCCGCTGCAGCCAGGCATAGGCGCGCAGCTGGTCGGGCGCCACGCCCAGGCCTTCCGCATACGCCACGCCAAGTTGCCGCTGCGCCACGGCCAGCCCCTGTGCCGCGGCCTGGCGGAACCAGGCCAGCGCCTGCGCATCGCTCTGCACCACGCCCTGCCCCCGTTTGTAGACGAGCCCCAGATTCAGCTGTGCCTGCGCATCGCCTTGCAAGGCCGCCTTGCGGAACCACGCCAGGGCCAGCGCATCGTTCTTTTTCGCGCCCAGACCCTGGGCATAGGCTTCGCCCAGCAGAGATTGCGCGCTGGCCACGCCCTGCTCGGAAGCGCGGTAAAACCACGCCAGGGCCAGCTCGTCGCTCTGCAGCACACCGCGTCCCTTGCGGTACATCTGCCCCAGGTTTTGCTGGGCCGAGGCATCGCCCTGGGCGGCGGCGCGGCGAAACCACAGCACGGCGTCGGCATCGCTCTGCGCCACGCCGCGGCCGTGGTAATACATGGCGCCCAGGTGGTTCTGCGCGAACGCCAGCCCTTGCAGCGCTGCCAGGCGTAGCCAGACAAAGGCACGCGCGTCGTCCTGCGCCACGCCTTCGCCCTTCTTGTACATCAATCCCAGGTTGAACTGGGCGTAGGCATTGCCCTGCTCGGCAGCCGTGCGGAACCAGATATACGCCTGGTGGCTATCTCTGGCAGTATGGTCCTTGTCCATGTGCGCCCCCATCCACATCGCGCTTGCCGGCAGCACGCGCAAAACGGCGGCCCAGGGCGGCGAAATCGTGTGTTGCTTAAATTTTAAATTCGCTGCGGGGGAAGGACTTGAGCAGGCTCAATAGAAATAATAAAATTATATCGTTTTGATGAGCCCGCTTAGAGGGGAAACGGCGCTCAGCGGCGCGATGGATGCTTTTGCAGGAATTGCGGCACCTTGGCGGCGGCCAGCTTGTTCAGCGACACGAGCAAGTCGGCGTCGACATCGGCGATGCCATAGCTGCTGCGCAAATGGCGGCCGATATGGATCAGCACTTGCGCCGCCACTTCCGCATCGGACTCGGCCCTGTGGGCGGCGCTCTTGAAGGCGATGCCCAGCTGGCTCGACAACAAGCCCAGCTTGTAGCTGGCCATGCCGGGAAACACGCGGCGCGACAGTTTCAAGGAACACACGAGCGACTGGTGCGCCGGTGTCAGGTTCAGCCTGGCGCTTTCCGCGCGCAGGAATTTTTCATCGAAGCTGGCATTGTGCGCCGACAAGGCATCGCTGCCGATGAAATCCAGCAATTGCGGCACCACTTCGGCCACGGGCGGCGCCTTGTCGACCATCGCCTGCGTGATGCCCGTCAAGCCCGTGATGAACGAGGGAATGCGCGCATTGCAGTTGATCAGGGTCACGTAGCGGTCCGTGATCCGCCCGCCCTCGATGCGCAGCGCCGCCACTTCCGTGATGCGGTCGCCCATGTCGGGCGACAATCCGGTCGTCTCGAAGTCGATCATGACGATCGGTTTGTCAAACACATTCATGAAGTCAGGCTCTTTCTGCGATGCTGCGGTGGACCAGCTTAGCCGAACTTGCGTACGGCGTCCAGCGCAAGACCTGCGCCGATACTGCCGAACAAATCGCCTTCGACCTTGCGCGCGGCCGGCACCAGGGCCGCGATCTTTTCGCGCAGCAGGCGCACGCCGCTCGATCCGCCCGTGAAGAAGACGGTGTCGACGGCTTCCGGCGCCACACCCGCGTCGCGCAGCAGACGCAGCACGGTGTCTTCCACGGAACCGCACAGGTGGCCGATGGCTTCGTCGAACTGCGTACGTTTGAGCAACAGGCTTTGCGCGGGCGACAAACGGTCCAGCTCCAGCTGCACTTCGGCCGCGTCGGACAGGGCGATCTTGCCCTCTTCCACTTTCATGGCAAGCCAGTGGCCGGCGCGCTCGTCGATCAGCTTTTGCAGACGACCCATCTTGTCTTGCTCGCGCGCATCGCGGCACACGTCGGCCAGTTGTACCCAGATCTTCTTCGTGTACGCCAGATTGATCGTGTGCCACGTCGCCAGGTTGAAATAATAGCTGGACGGCACTTCGCTATTATTGTTCAGACGGCTGCCATAGCCGAGCAGAGGCATGACGGACGACAGGCTCAGGTATTTATCGAAATCCGTGCCGCCGATGTGCACGCCGCCCGTGGCGAGGATGTCGTCACGGCGCTCGGCCTTTTTCGCCCGTTCCGGCGACAAGCGGACCAGTGAAAAGTCGGACGTACCGCCGCCGATGTCGGCGATCAGCACCAGCTCTTCCTTGGCTATCTGCGACTCGTAGTCAAACGCTGCGGCAATCGGCTCGAACTGGAAGGCGACATCCTTGAAGCCGACGGAGCGCGCCACTTCGGCCAGGGTGTCCTGCGCCAGCTGGTCCGCTTGCGCATTGTCGTCGATAAAGAAGACGGGACGGCCGAACACGGCGGACGAGAATTCGCGGCCGGCGGACTGCTCGGCGCGGCGTTTCACTTCGCCAATGAATTGTGCGAGCAACATACGGAACGGCAAGGCGCGGCCGCCGACTTCCGTCTGGCCATCGATGAGGCTCGTGCCCAGCAGGCTTTTCAGCGAGCGCATCAAGCGTCCTTCGTAACCAGCCAGATAGCCGGCCAGCGCCGCGCGGCCAAAACTGACTTCCTCGTCTTCCGCATTGAAGAAGACGACGGACGGTAAGGTCGTCTTGCCATCTTCCAAGCCGAGCATGGTGCTCTGCCCTGGACGTGCCCAGCCTACCGTGGAATTTGACGTGCCGAAATCGACGCCGCAAGCATTGGCCATGTCGACCCTTCCCTGAATAAAGGGGCGTTATGTTATCAGAAGGCAGGCTTTTGCACCAGCAAAACCCGTCCGACGGGCTCAACAGCATAAGCTTGCTTTGCATCAAGTACCAGCCGCACGCAAAAGATACTCTTGGGAAATTAACGCCGAGCAACTCGGCCAGCTCCCGGAGACCCATCGTGCCCCATGCTCCCCTGCGCCACCTGCCAGCAGCTGTGCTGGCCGCCTTCCTCTTTTCCCTTGCCGGCTGCGGCGGCGGTTCGGCCGACACCCAGATCGGCGCCGGTTGCGGGCTGCACAGCACGGCAGGCTGCGGCGGCAGTCCGCCGCCCGTCGTCAATCCGCCCGTGACGCCTCCGGTGACGCCGCCCGTGATTCCGCCCGTCACGCCGCCCGAACCGGCCACCTTGGCCAGCGCTGTCAACCTCGTGTTTTCCAGCACGGAACTGGCCTCGGCGGGCATGGCCGGCGGCGAGGTAGCCGTCACGGCCCTCGTCAAGGATGGCGCCAACCTCGCCTTGCCCAACGCGAAGATTTCCTTTGCCGCCGATTCCGGCATCCTCGGCAGCGTCGACGCCGTGACGGACAAGAATGGCCAGGCGCGCGCCCTGCTGGGAACGGGAGGCGCCAACAGCAACCGCAGCATTACCGTGACAGCCAATGTGGGCGCCCGCAGCGGCAAAGGCACGGTGGCCGTCACAGGCAGCACCGTGCAGCTGCTGGGGCCGGCCACCCTGATGCTGGGCCAGGGCGCCGACCTCACCGTCACCGTGCGCGACTCGGCGCGCAAACCCGTGGCCGGCGCCGCCATCGCTTACAGCACGGGCACCGGCAACGGCGTACGTGTCAAGGATGGCGGCGCGGCGCTCAGCAATGCGCAAGGCCAGCTGGTGCTGCGCCTGACGGCAAGCAGCCTGGGCAGGGACGCCGTGTCCGTCAATGCGCTGGGCGCCGCCGCCACGCAAGCGTATGCCGTGGCCGGCAGCGACCTGCGCCTGAGCCCGGCCGTGGGCCAGGATGCCAGCGGCGCGGACGTGCTGGCGGAAGTGGCCACCCTGGCATGCCAGCCCATCGACACGCGCTACGACAAGGCGGGCGTGGCGCAGTCCGGCAGCGCCAGCCTGTCGAGCTCGCGCGGCAACCTGTTTGCGGACAGCGCCTGCAGCCAGGCCTTGCCCGCCAGCTTGATGTTCAGCAATGGCAACTTGCCGCGCAGCTATGTGCAATCGACCAACGCGGGCGTGGCGACCATCACGGCGGCCGTGGCGGGCGGCCCCTCGGCGCAGACGCGGCTGGAATTCGTCGCGCCATTGAGCCCTGCCAGCAAGCTGGCTGTGCAAGCGGATCCGGCCGTGCTGCGCGCCAACACGGCGGCATCGGCCGACAACGCCAACACCAGTATGAGCACCATCAGCGCCGTGGTGCGCGATGGCGCGGCCAACAACCTGGTCAAGAACGCGCCCGTGCTGTTTACCATCTTGAGCGACCCCAGCGGCGGCTACCTGCGGCAAGCGGGCCGCGTACTGACGGGCAGCGACGGCCTGGCGCGCGCCGAGTACGTGGCGGGACCGGCCGACAGCGGCCGCGATGGCGTGCTGATCCAGGCCCGCATCGAGGGCGCTGCGCAAGCGGCGGCCACGGCTCTCGTGCGGCTGACGGTGGCGCGGCAAGCGCTGTCGGTCAAGCTGGGCACGGGCAGCCTGCTGCGCGAGTATTCGGCCAGCGTGCTGCAAAAGGACTTTGCCGTGTTCGTATCCGACAGCGCCGGCAACGCCGTGCCCGGCGTCGCCATCACGGCCGCCGCCTGGCCCAGCCGCTATGCCAAGGGATACTATGTGTGGCAAGCGGACAAGCCCGAGTTCCCCGACACGGGCGTCTGGCGCCTGGCCCTGCCCCATTACAGCTGTGCCAACGAGGACGTCTTGCGCAATGGTATTTTTGACGCCGCCTACGATGGCAACGGCAATGGCGTGCTCGATCCGGGCATTCCCCTGACCGTCAGCGCAAGCGGCCTGAGCGACGCGCTGGGCATGGCCACCGTCACCATCAGCTATCCGCGCAACTTTGCTTTCTGGGTGCATGTCGCCTTGACCGTGCGGGGCACGGTGAGCGGCACGGAAGCGAGCGCCACGGCGGACTTGCCCTTACCCACCCTGGCCAGCGATTTCAGCGCCCGCCGCGTGGAGCCGCCGGGACGCCTCAGCCCCTATGGTAGCGGCCCCTGCGACAGTCCCGATTGAGGAGCAGGCATACCACTTGCCATTAAATCAAATTATTTGCAACATGGACAAGAAAACAGTCTTGCCACATGGAAATATTTTCGCTATGCTCATTTTTCCCGCCCAGGCCGCCACAAGCGGCCGGGCCTGCAGGAATACTTTGAGACAGGTTGCTTGCCAGACCATTATGCGAAAAAAGAATACTGTAGCCCGGACACCCAGCACCACCACCCGCCCCGTATCCGGCGCCGGACGGCGCGTGACCTCGTATGACGTGGCCCTGCTGGCCGGCGTGTCGCAATCGGCCGTGTCGCGCTGCTTCAAGCCGGGCGCCAGCGTCTCGCCAGCCACCCACGCCAAGGTCATGCAGGCGGCCATCAGCCTCGACTACATCCCCAACGCGGCCGCCCGCAGCCTGATCACGCGGCGCTCGAACCTGGTGGCCGTCATCATTTCCAACCTGGCCAATCTGTACTATCCGCAAGTATTGTCCGACCTGAGCCAGCAAATTGCCCGCCAGGGCAAGCGTCTCCTGTTGTTTACCCTGGAGCGCGAAGCGGACATCGGCAAGGTCTTGTGCGACGTGTGGCAATACCAGGTCGATGGCGCCATCGTGGCCGCCTGCCTGTCGGACGAACAGATGGCCGAATTCGGCCGGCGCGAGGTGCCGCTGGTGCTGTTCAACCGCAGTCCGCGCGAGCACGCCGTGCACGCCGTGCTGTGCGACCAGGGCGAAGCGGCGCGCCTGCTCGTGTCGCGCCTGGCCGAGGCGGGCCACCGCCAGTTCGCCATCATCGACGGTCCCGGCGACTCGGCCGTCGCACAGGAACGCAAGGCCGGCATGCTCGACCGTTTGCTGACCCTGGGCTTGCCCGCACCCATCGTCGTCAGCGGCAACTACGATTACGCCAGCGGCGGACGCGGCTTGCGCAAGGTCATCGACCGCCTGGGCCGCGTGCCGGACGCCGTCATTTGCGGCAACGACATCATGGCCATCGGCTGCCTGGACACGGCGCGCCACCAGATGGGCATCGAGGTGCCGCTGCAGATGTCGGTGGCCGGGTTCGACGCGCTGGAAGCATCAGGCTGGCTCAGCTACGACATCACCACCCTGCGCCAGCCCGTGCAAAAGATGGCCACCGACGCCGTCGCCATGCTGGGCGAACTGATGGAGCGGCGCGGCGGCATCGCCGAGCGGCGCCGCTATTGCTCGTATCTGGTCGAGGGAAGTACGGCGAGGCTGACTGGAGCACAGCCATATTTCGGCATGATGGCCGCCGCCTGAAAAACGCCCGTGGCGTTGTTGCCTGCCCCTCGCCGTACTATTCGTACTGTCTTCGGGGCCGCGCCTAGCCACAGGCGTTTTTCAGACGCTCGCACTTCTCTGCCAAAAACCTTGCACATAAAAAAACCTCGCATTGCTGCGAGGTTTTTCATTTCAAGGCCAGGGAATCAACCGAAGATCTTGCCCTTGAGCATATTCAAACCCTGGCTGACGAGGTCATTGCCTTCCGGTACCTGACCATCAGGGGTCAGTTTGTCGATCAGCTGGGGCAGCAAGGCTGCCAGGCCGCCCGAAGCCGCGTCCGGTGCGACGCCCGCTTTTTCCGCGATCTGGGTGATCGTGTCGCTACCGAGCGCATCCTTGATCTGTTCGCCGGAGACGGGCGCATTGGCACCCGTGCCGATCCAGCTGGCCACCTGGTCGCCCAGGCCGCTTTCCTGGAATTTCTGCAGCAGGCCGGGCAAGCCGCCATGCTGGTTGACCAGGTCCATCACACTGGCCATCAATCCCGATGGGGCTTCCCCGTCAGCACTTTTGTTGCCCAAAGCGCTCATCGCCTGTCCTGCAAGTTGATCTAGCAAACTCATCGTATTCTCCTGAACGCTATCGATTGGTGCCGCGTGACTGCGGCTTCGGTATGGCGCAGACCATTCTGCGCCACGGAAATCATTATACTATGAATAATAAAAATGCTATAATTGCAATCTTGAGGCGAACGCACAGATCGCCTCACTGTCGAGGCATCCACCTCCATCATATTTAGTTCGGCCCAACTTGCAAGCGTAAATTGACAGTTTGCAAAAACGTGTAGAATTAATTTTCCACTTACTGAGGAGTATCAACACATGAACATCAATAAAGCGGTAGACAAGGCTTACGAAAAAAAGACCTTCAAGGAAATCGCTGATGCGCCCGTCGATGCGCTGCAAGGCGTGAGCGAAAAGGATGCGGAACTGCTCAAGCAAGCGTTCAATATCAAGACCGTGCGCGATCTGGCGAACCTGAAATACTCGAAGTGGGCGCGCGCCATCGTCACCCTGGCCGATACGGAAGAATAAACCGGGCCATGCCGCAGGCATTCCCCTCAGCACAGCCCGCCCGAGTCGGCGGGTTTTTTCATTCCGGCCCACTATCGGCTGGCAAGCCGATAGCCGCGCGGAGGCGCCGTTGACCACGCCGCTGACCCTGCCCGGCATCTGCTGGCCCCTGCAAGCGAGCACGGGCCACCTTGCCGTCACCACGCAGCACATCACGGGCCACTTTCGTGCCGGCGCGGGCGAAGATGCCATCATCGTGTGCGATCTGTTGGCAGCCGGGAAATTCCGCAATGGCGCGGCGCGCCACTGGTGCCGCACGCACCAGTGCTACTGGGGCACGCAGGCCGACGTGGCCGACTGGCAGTCAACGCGGCAGATGCGTTGCCGCCAGCACGCCAGTCCCATGGGCTACGTGCTGTATCCGGCACTGTTCGACCCCAGCCAGTTTCACGCCACGACCTTGCGCCCGGGCCCCGATGGCGTGCTGCAACTGCGCGCCAAGGCCGATGATGGCGGCGCCCTGCTGGCGCGCGACCTAGCCGCGCTGGCCATCGATTGCCGCGCCCTGCCCGGCCTGTTCCCGCCCGACGTCGTGCAGCTGAACATCACGCCGCCCGCCGCGCAAGCGTTCACCGCCGCCTTGCAGGCAGGCACGCCGCTGGACTGCAGCGACTGCGCCCGCTGCGGCCATCCGCACCTGGACCTGGGCAGCTTCGCGCTGGCGCCGCACCGGCGCCACAGCTGCGGCCATTGCGGCCACGACGCCTCGCACAGCGCCACGGCCATCGTCTCGACGCCCCTGTGGCGGCTGCGCCAACGCTACGCGCAATGGTTCTGAAGGTGCGTCCGCCCACAGTCGGCCTGGTCGCTTGTGCGTAGACTGGCCCCATCACCACCACGAGGACGGCACCATGCCACAAACGCAACACCAGGATGAAAATGGCCAACCGGGCGACGAAGGCGATTTGTCCGACCTGCTCAGCGAATTGCGCATCCTCTTGCCGGGCGCGCAGATGCTGACGGCCTTCCTCATCATCCTGCCCTTCAACGGCGGCTTCGCGAAGATCGTGCAGGCGGAAAAAGTCGTCTTCCTGCTGACGTTCTTCCTGTCCATGACCAGCCTGGTGCTGCTCAGCGCACCAGCCATCCAGCACCGCGTGATGCGCCCGCTGCAAGACCGCGAACGTTTCAAGCGCGTGGCCGACCGCATCATGATGTGCGGCGCCTTTTCCCTGGCGCTGGCGTTTATTCTAGGCACGAACCTGGTGATGTCGGAAGTGTTCGGCCACATCGCCGGCATCATCGCCGGCGTCCTGATGGGGTCACTCATCATTTGCATGTGGTGGTGGCTGCCCCTGCACCTGAAAAGCAGCAAGAAGATCTAAACGCAGCTGGCAGCGCCCAGTCCGCGTCCGGCAACTATCGTAGGCATAGTCGCTTTCATATTCTACGTGTCAATATTTTCCATGGGATCAGAAATTCCTTGCGCCGTCCGTCTCCGAGTGACATCAGAGCGATTCCCCCGTCCTGGCCATCTGCATGGCTGCCGTCATGCAAATACAGCTTGCGCACCTCGACGCCAAGATTAGTATGAATGCAATATTTTGTCGTTGTACAACTAGTATCGAATCCGCATTGAAAGGATGACAACTTGGATCCCGACCTCGACCTCCTCAAGAAACAGATTGAATTGATGGCCTTGCACGCGCAATCGAGCATGGACCCCGCGCAAGCAAGGGCATTCGAGGCAGCGACACGGAAAATGCAGGCGGAGTATGAAGGGGCAAAACGCATCCTGGCCGACAAGAACGCCAGCGCGGAAGCCAAGAAATATGCAAAGGACGTCACGGACGCCATCAACAAGAACTTGCCCAACATGGTCAAGGGCGTGCTGTCCGCAGCGAGCGCCTTCAAGTCGGGCGACTATATCAATGGCAGCGCCGCCATCATGGATATCTGCGCCGCCGGCATGCAGCTGATCGGCAGCCTGTCAGCCGGCGCCGGTCCGTACGGCGCGATATTCGGCGCCCTGTTCAGCATTGTCGGTCAACTGCTCACCTATTTCGGGCCAAAGCAACCTTCTCTCAAGGATCAGATCATTGAAGCAATGAAAGGGTTGAACGCGGATGAGAAACTGCGTGAAGTCAAGGCCAATGGCAGTGCGGTTGATCAATATATGGCGACCATAGGCCGCATCAAACTGGATCTGTCCGAAATTCTGCCGACGCCCTTGAACACGGTGGAGAATCGGGTGAAGGTCCACAAATGTCTCGATAGTTGCATTATTTCAATAAATAATGCGTTTACCATTATTTCCGTTTTATACGACAAATGGATGACCGCCGAATGGCTGAAGGACGAAAAAACCCAGGACCTGGAGAAATGGCCGGAAATCCTCGGCGTTTTCTGCCGCACCTACGCCGATGCGCTGCTCGCCCATGTACTGCTGGAATCCCTCGTCGACCATGAAATGGTGGGGCGGCAGCTGGAGCAGGCCTCGATTCGAAATCCGGACTACAAGAACACGCCGCACGAGTATGACGCGATCTACGACCGTTTGATACGGCTCGAAGCGGACATGGAGGCGCTGCCCAAGCTGTGGAACGACGGCAACACCCAGATGCTGGAATGCCTGAAGGCGATCGAACCGGTCGCCCGCGACCGGGGCCTGTTCGCTCACCTGGGCACCAACATGAGCAAGAACCTCTACGCCGCGACGGGAGGCAACGTCACGCGGACCGGCGAATGGAAGCCTTTTCAGATCGGCTACGGCAATCGTGGCCGCCGCTTCGCCTTGACGATGCCAAAGACAGAGGCAGGCTCGCTGAAGCCGCGCTATCACCTTTTCTTCTGCCAGCACTGGAGCGCGTCCGATAACGGCGACATGGAACACGGCTGGATGGATCCGACCACGATTGAAGTGTCGGACATGAAAGAAGTATCCGGTGATAAATTCCATGACGTCTGGGCGCTGCCGTCCCCCGACGACAGCCGCGCATCGTTCGTCTACACGGCGCGCAATGAAGGCAGGCAAGGCTCCATCAAGCTCCATCAATTGAATGACAGCGGAGAGTTGAAAGCCGGAAATTGGCAGCCGGCGACCAAGGCCGGCGTCGTCAACGTCCGCGCCATCACCCATCCACCCGCGACATTGCCCGATGACCCGGACGGGGCCGCCATGCTGCCGGCCCTCCTGCAAGGGACGGACCATTACAACTCCATCATGTACGGCGCCCTTGCCGCTTCCGGCGAGCTTTACGTTGACCAGTCAAATACCCGCTGCTACGTGCCAGCGCCGTGGGGCAGCTATACCGGTATCGATGTCGATCCCTACTATGTCTGGGTTTTCGGGCCGATGGGCCTGGCGTGCGCCACGCACGCCTCGGTCATCAGCTGTATACGCGGCATCATCAAATCGCCCAGATGGATCAGCCATATCCCCGAAGCGCTGATCGGCGACACGCATACCCATCCGGGCAAAACGTGGCGGGACAGGTACACCCAGGCGAGGATTCCCTACCCGCCGCTGATCGGCATACAATCGCTGTCGCCGTGCAAGGATGGCACCCTGTTCGCCGGCATCACGACACGCACCGTTACAGCTGTACAACATGGTGGAGAAGTCGCCTACATCGCGACCGATACGCCAGCCCTGTATACGGCCCTCTACAGCATCAATATCAAGGATGGCAGCCTCAACGTGGGACCGTGGAGCAAGCTGCCCGGCGGCCCGCAGGCGCAACAAGTCCAGAAGATGGCCATCCCCTGCTGGTCGCTATTTGCAAGTTTGAAAGCACAGCTGGCCAAGACGCCTGTCATGGCCCCGCCTCCGCTGCGAACTGCCCGGCAGACCACGCTGTAAGCCTGCCCTGCCGCCATGGCTCGCCGTGGCGGCAGGAATCACAGAGACGGCAAGCGACGCACGGCGAAAGGAAACGCAGCATGGGCAAGCCGCTACCCCGCCTTTTGCAAAATGGTGATCTTGCCATCTGCCTCGAGGAACGCGCATTTCATGTCCGCCAACGGACAATCGGCCTCGCGCAGCGCCTGCTCGACATCGCCGCCGGCCACCCGGCATTTCTTGACGACATCCTCAAAAATCTGGCCGTCGCGCCCCAGCAGCACGGGCGTGCCATCGACGAGATCGGCGAACTTGCGGCTGCGCGAACTCAGCCATGCGATCAGCATGTTGAGGCAGATCAAAGTCAACGCCAGTACCAGGCCGGCGGGAACGGATTCGTCGCCGCCGGACAGGGAATTCGATACCGCCTCGCTCAGCAGCATGACGACCAGCAAGTCGAACGGCGTGAATTGCCCCACAGTCCGCTTGCCCGTCATGCGCACCATCAGCAGCAAGGCAAGGTAGATGATGACGGCGCGCGCCACCAGTTCCCACACCGGCACACTCAGATCGAACATGGCAATCCTCCCCACAGATGATTGCCTTATTTATACGTCTTTTTGCTCCGGCATGGCAACACCGCTGGCCTGCTCCAGCAACGTTTCGCGGAAAATCCCCACCAGCGGACGCAGGTTGACCTTGTGCCAGGCCAGCCACAATGGCGTGCGGTAGCTGAACCACGGCAGTGCGCGCACGATCACGCCGGCCGGCGCGTGCTGGCGCAGGCTGTGCTGGATCATGGCCATGCCCAGCCCGGCCGCCACCAGGCCCAGCGCCGTCAGCGGTTCCGTTGCTTCCAGGCGGATATCGGGCGTAAAACCAGCGCGCGCGCAGGCGGCGATGAAGTTATCGTGTTTCAGCACGCTTTCCTTGTGCAGCACGGCAATCCATTCCTGGCCCGCCAGGTCCTCGGGCGTCAGCTCCGCCTTGTGCGCCAGCGGATGCGTCTCCGGCAAGGCCAGCAGCATGGGATCGCTCAGCACTTGCGCGCAATCGAGGTCCGGGTCGTTCGGCAGCGGCGGTTCGCACAGCAGCGCGATATCGATGCTGCGCTGGCGCAAGCCTTCGATCTGCTCGGCCGAATGCAGCTTGTACAGGGCAATGTGCACCTGTGGGCGCGTGGCGCGCAAGGCGCGCAAGCCATCGGGCAAGACGCCCGCATGCATGGCGTTCTCGATATAGCCGATGCACAGGCCGCCCTCGTCGCCGCGTCCCAGGCGCTTGGCCAGCGCTTCCAGGCGATTCCCGTGCGTGATAAAAGCGCGCGCTTCGGCCAGGAAAGTATGGCCGTCGCGCGTCAGGCGGATGCGCTGCGCGCTGCGCTCGAACAGGGTCAGGCCCAGCCTATCTTCAAGCTGGGCGATTTGCCGGCTCAGCGGCGATTGGGAAATATGCAGGCGCTCGGCGGCCCGCCCCACGTGTTCTTCCTCGGCGACGGCGATGAAGTATTGCAATTGGCGGATGTCCAGCATATCAGACCTTTCAGGACTCAAGTTGCGCCAATTATGTCTTGGACAGGCTTAACTTGTCCAGCTATTCTGTCTTCACTGATCCACACATTGAAGGAAAACATCATGAGTATCAAACACTTACTGGCAGGAAAACTGGGTTTCGGCACGGCGCCGCTGGGCAATATGTTCCGCAACATTCCTGAAGAGGAAGCCATGGCGACAGTCGACGCGGCCTGGGAATCGGGCATCCGCTACTTCGATACGGCCCCGTTCTACGGCGCCGGCCTGGCCGAGCTGCGCCTGGGCGCCGCCCTGAAACAGCGCCGCCGCGACGATTACGTACTGAGCACCAAGGTCGGCCGCCTCATCCTCGACGAACTGGAAGACCCGGCAAGCCGCGAACTGGGCGAAAAAGGCGGCTTGTTCGAATTTGGCCGCAAGAACAAAATCGTCGACGATTACTCGGCCGACGCCACCCTGCGCTCGATCGAAGACAGTTTGAAACGCCTGGATACGGGCCACCTCGACATCGTCTGGGTACACGACATCGCCCAGGATTTCCACGGCGACAACTGGCTGGCGCAATTTGAAACGGCCCGCACAGGCGCCTTCCGCGTGCTGACCCGCTTGCGCGAAGAAGGCGTCATCAAGGCCTGGGGCGTGGGTGTGAACAAGGTGGAACCACTGGAACTGACCCTGGACCTGGCCGAAGCCCAGCCCGACGCCTTCCTGCTGGCCGGCCGCTACACCCTGCTCGACCATGAACGGGCGCTGCAGCGATTGATGCCTGCCGCCGCGAAACAGAACGTCGACATCGTCGTCGGCGGCCCCTACAGCTCGGGCATCCTGGCCGGCGGCGCGCATTTCGAATACCAGAAAGCCGCGCCCGAGATCATTGCAAAAGTGGAACGCATCAAGGCCATTGCCACGCGCCACGGCGTCAGCGTGAAGGCCGCCGCCCTGCAATTCTCGCTGGCCAACCCGGCTGTGGCTGCCGTGATTCCCGGCGCCAGCCGTCCGGAACGCCTGGCCGAAGACCAGCAAGCATTGAACAGCGTCATCCCCGCCGCCTTCTGGCAAGACATGCGCGCCGAGCAACTGGTGTCGCCATTCGCTCCCCTGCCAACCGGCAGCAACTAATATATAAAGGAAGACCATCATGGCCCATACCACCACCTCGATCGACATCGCCGCCACGCCGGCGCAAGTGTGGCAACTGATCGGCGGCTTCAACTCGCTGCCCGACTGGCTGCCGTATATTCCCAGCAGCACGTTAAGCGAGGGGGGCCGCATCCGCCACCTGGCCAACCCGGCCGGCGACGTCATCGTCGAGCAGCTGGAAGCGTACGACAATGCGGCGCGCAGCTACAGCTATTCCATCCTGCAGGCGCCGTTTCCCGCCACCGATTATCTGTCCACCCTGCAAGTGAGCGCGATTCCCGGCAGCGATGGCGCCCGGGTCAGCTGGTCGGGCCGCTTCACGCCCGTGGGCGTGAGCGAGCAGGAAGTGACGGAGCTGTTCCACGGCATCTACGTGGCGGGACTGGAAGCACTGCAGCAATCATTGACGAAGTAACAATCCGCGAAGACCATTTCCGCCACAGCCAGCTTTTCTTCGCCTGCCCTGTGGCGGAATCGCGCAAATTCCGTGTTATCGTTAACAACAAGAGCAAGCGTTATTGTGTGCAGTGCAGCATATTTCAGCCATCGCCCAGCAGAGCTTGCCCGAATCTTTTACAATGTTGTCTTTGGGCAGTTCCTATCGCCCGAAAATACCGGCCAGCCGACGACTCTGGTGGCGCATTGCCACTTCCGGCCGGGCCACAGCGCTTCTCTCCACCCTGTCATTCTTTACCCAACTAACAAGAACATGCACGCCTCCGTAGACCCATTGATTCCGCGCGTCACCGCGCCTTTTGGCGCTGGCTATGCCGACCTGGCCCTGGCCATCGGCGGCCTCGCCATCGGTACGGGCGAATTCGCCTCCATGAGCATCCTGCCCGTGGTGGCTGACGACCTGGGCACGACCTTGCCGCAGATGAGCCACATGATCAGCGCCTATGCGCTGGGCGTGGTCGTCGGCGCGCCCCTGATCACGATCTTCCTGGCCCGCATGCCGCGCCGGCTGATGCTGATCTGCCTGATGCTGATGTTCGCTGGCGGTAACTTGCTCAGCGCCATCGCCCCCAATTATGGCTTGCTGGTCGTCGCGCGTTTTGTCGCCGGCATCCCGCACGGCGCGTATTTCGGCGTGGCGGCCTTGGTGGCGGCCGCCCTGGCCGAACCGGACAAGCGGGGCCAGGCCGTCGCCCGTGTCCTGATGGGCTTGACCGTAGCCAATATCTTCGGCGTGCCGCTGGCCACGTATATCGGCCAGACCCTGGGCTGGCGCTCGGCCTTCTTGCTCGTCGCCGCGCTGGGTTTGCTGACCATGCTGATGGTGCGCATCTTCGTGCCGATGGTCGCCGCCGGCGATTCGAGCCCGCGCCGCGAACTGGGTGTGTTCCGCCGCCTGCAAGTGTGGCTGACCCTGCTGATGGTGGCGATCGGCTTCGGCGGCATGTTCGCCGTCTACACGTTCATCACGCCGACCTTGCTGGAAATCACGAAAGTGTCGCCCCTCGTCATCTCCATCTTGCTGGCCATCATCGGCGTCGGCATGACCGTGGGTAATCTGATCGGCGGCTGGCTGGCCGACCGCTCGCGCCTGTGGACCATCTTCGGCGTGCTGCTGTGGAACGTGGCCGCCCTGGCCGCGTTTACCTATACCAGCAGCAATGTGTGGCTGACGGCCATCAACCTGTTCGCCATCGGCGCCGGCATCGCCGTCGCTCCCGCCGTGCAGACGCGTTTGATGGACGTGGCCGGCGACGCGCAAACCGTAGCCGCCGCCCTCAACCATTCCGCCTTCAACATCGCCAACGCCCTGGGCGCCTGGGCCGGCGGCATCGCCATCGCCATGGGCATGGGCCTGCGTTCGACAGGCTGGGTCGGCGCCATGCTGGCCTGCGGCGGCATCGTCGTGCTCGGTATTTCCGTGCTGGTGGAAAACCGCAGCCGCAATGTGGGCGGCGCGCAGCCGGCTTGATCCGTGCAGTGAGCGGCGGCCGGTTCAGGCGGCCGCTCACTGCCCGCTCGTCTAGTCCTCGATGGCAAACGCCAACGCCGCCTCGCAATGAATGGCCGTGGTATTAAATAACGGCAAGTCGATATCTGCGGGCTTGACCAGCAATGGAATCTCCGTGCAGCCCAGAATCACGCCCTGCGCGCCTTGCAGCCGCAGTTTCTCGATGATGCCCAGAAAGATGTTCCGGCTGGCATCGGTAACAATATTCTGTACCAGTTCCGTGTAGATAATGTCGTGGACGACTTCCTGGTCGGCCGCATCGGGTGTCACTGTGGCGATGCCAAAGCGCTCCAGCGCGTCGTGATAAAAGCGGCCCGCCATGGTCTGTTTGACGCCCAGCAAGCCCACCTTGCGCACGCCCGACTGCTGCACCCGCTTCGCCGTTTCCTCGACGATGCTGATGAAAGGCAAGCCGATCCGCGGCACGACGGCCGGCGCGAAGCGGTGCGCGCCATTCGCGCACAGCAGGAAAAAATCCGCACCCATGCCTTGCAGGCGCTGCCCTTCCTTGACGAGGAATTGCTCGATGGCGTGGGAATCGGCTTGCGCCGCGTGCGCCACGAAATCGGCCTGGTCGATGCTGACCAGCATGATGCGCGCGCTATGCGCAGGACCGATGCGCGCCACCAGCATTTCATTGAGCAAGCGGTAGTATTCCAGGGTGGAAGCCCAGCCGATGCCACCGATCAAGCCTATCGTTTTATGTTGCACGTCTATCCTGGCAAAAAAGAGTTTCGTACATTGTATGTCACGCGTATCCAGACGACGGCAGAGAAGCACGCAGCGCTGCCGCCATCCAGATGGCGCGGCACCTTGCCGTCTATCCTCCGCATCTACCTGATGTCATGGCCATTGGAGGTCTGCCGCCGGTATTCGCGCTCAAACGCCGCCAGGCTCTCCGCTTGCGCCCACAGGCTGGCGATATAGCGGAATTCATCCTCGAACGGCTGCTCGAAATCGGCCACGTCCGTCGCATACTCGCAATTGCGGCTCAGCATGACCAGCCAGTCGGGATAAGCTAGCGCCGGGTACAAGCGGGTCAAGATGGCGTCGAGCGAAGCCACGCTTTCCCGCCCTGCCAGATAGGCGGCGCGCAACTCGACAATGAATTTGCCAGCGAGGAATTGCTGATCGAGCCGTTGCGTGCCCCGGTAGCGCTCGATGATCACGTCAGCCAGCGGCAGTACCTCGTCAACACCCCGGGCGCTGGCCAGCAGCACGACCTCGAGGTCGTCGCCTTCCTGGTCCAGATGCAAACGCTCCACGGCCCAATCCACGCAGCGGTCCGCCAGGGCAAAACCCATGCGCAGCTGGAAAACGGCGATTTCCAATTCTGTCAGTTGTTCCATGTCTTTCATTTTGCTGATGCCCTCCTCACTCCGCCCGCAGCATCTTCTGCAACACCGCATCAAGCTCATAAAAATCCACGGGCTTGGTCAGGTGCAGATCGAAGCCCGCATCGGATGCCATCTGGCGATCCTTGTCCTGGCCCCAGCCCGTGACGGCCACGAGGATGGCGTCCTTGCCGCAGGGTTCACTACGCAACAGCCGTGCCACGTCGTAGCCGTTCATGTCCGGCAAGCCGATGTCGAGCAGGATCACGCGTGGCATGAAAACTTGCGCCGCAACCATGCCGGCCGGGCCGTCGTAAGCCGTGCGCACTTCATAGCCGAGAATGTCGAGCGCCAGCGCCAGGCTTTCGGCCGCGTCGGCGCTGTCGTCGATGACCAGCACCTTGCCCTCGCGCGTGCCGGCCAGCAAGCGGCGGTTGGGCTCGGGCGGCGCTTGCAGCGGCACAGCGGGCAGCGGCAGGCGCAATATGAAGGTGCTGCCCAGCCCCACGCCATCGCTATGCGCGCTGATGCTACCGCCATGCAATTCAGCCAGGCCGCGCACCAGCGACAGGCCGATGCCCAGGCCGCCCTGTGCCCGCGACAGGGCCGGTTCCAGCTGCGAAAACATGTCGAACACCGTGTCCAGGTGCTCGGGCGCGATGCCGATGCCCGAATCGCGCACGGTAATGTGCACGTCGTTTTCCGTGCACGCCACTTCCAGCCCGATGATGCCGTTGGCGGGCGTGTACTTGACGGCGTTGGTCAGCAGGTTGGCAATCATCTGCCCCAGGCGCGTGGCGTCGGCGTCGAGCCAGATGGCTTGCGGCCATTGCTCCACGTGCACCGCGTGGTCCGATTGCGCGGCCAGCTCGGCCACGCTGTGCAGGGCCGCTTCCACCACGGGCGCCAGCTCCACGCTGGCGCGGCGCAGTTCCAGGCGCCCCTGCGTGATGCGCGACACTTCCATCAAATCGTCGACCAGGTGCGTCATGTGCGCCACTTGTCGGCCCAGCACGTCGCGGGCCCAGCGCAGTTGCGGATCGTCCAGCTGCGCCAGGCGCAGCACTTCCAGCACATTGCGCATGGGCGCCAGCGGATTGCGCAACTCGTGCGCCAGGGTGGCCAGGAACTCGTCCTTGCGCCGGTCGGCGGCCGCCAGCTGCTCGTTGAGTTCGCCAGCCTCCTTGCGCGCCAGCTGCAGCTGCTGCTCGTATTTGCGCCGGTCGCTGGCGACAAAGACGGCGATCTCGTCATAACGCACGCCCTCGTGCACGCGGCGCACGGCGTTGAACAGCATTGGTATGGATTGCCCCTGGCGCTGGCGCATGTCGAGCAGAATTTCCGACACGCTGCCCTGCACCTGCATCAGCGGCAGCCAGTGCGTCTGGTGGAACACGCGCCCACCGATGGTCAGCAAATCCTGCAGTTTCTTTTTCCCGAGCAATTCCTCGGCGCCATAGCCGAGCCAGCCGCAAAAGGTGGCGTTCGCCTGCACAATGGTGCCGTCAGCCGTGCACAGCAGCAAGCCGCAGGCCGCGTGCTGGAACAAGGTACTGGTATCAGGCAAGGAAGGCATGGTGTCGCGCATTACAGGTGCAGGCCGTCGAGAAAGCGGCGGATGGCGCGGTAGCTGGCATCGGGCGCGCTCATGTGCGGGCAATGGCCCACATTCTCGACCACGTGCAGGCTGCTGCGCGGCAGCATCTCGCGCAAGTACTCGCCCACGGACGGTGGCGCGATGAAGTCGTCGCGGCATTGCACGATCAGGGCCGGCGTGCTGTTGTGCGGCAAGATGGCGCGGTGATCGGACAAAAACGTGGTTTGCGCGAAATGCCGGGCGATGGCCGGGTCTGTGCGGCAAAAACTGTTCACAAGATCGTCTCCCAGCGCCGGCTGCCCGGGCGCGCCCATGATGGCAGGCGCCATGCCGGCGGACCAGCCCAGGTAATTGGCGTCCATGGCATCCAGCAGGTCGTCGATATCGGCACGGCTGAAGCCGCCCCGGTAGCCGGCCGCCGCATCGTCGACATAGCACGGCGACGGCGCCAGCATGATTTGCGCGGCGAACAACTCCGGCTCGGCAATCGTGGCCAGCAAGGCGCTCATGGCGCTGACGGAATGGCCGACGCAAATCACGGGACCGCCGCCAACGGCATGGATGACCTGGCGCAAATCGGCGCCGTGCGCATCGAGCCGCGCATAGCGATCGAAATCATAGGCGCCCTGGTCGGAAGCGCCACTGCCGACCAGATCGAACAGCACGGTGCGGTAGTGCGGACGAAACAGCGGCTCCAGATAGCGCCACATGGTTTGATCGCAGCCAAAACCATGCATGAACACCATGGTGGCTGCCGCGCCAGCCAGCGGTGCACCGCTGCGTTCGTTCACGCGGACATTGTTCCGATCTTCTATACGCATGCCGCTTCAACCTTGAATATTTCCATGTGGAATGTAAATTAACTTCTTGCTAGCATCTTAGCATGCGCCATTTGACTCGAGGCAACACCATTGGCGCTGGACAAACGCCATGCCACGGCGGATAATGAGAACGATTCCCATTATCAAAATAACAGGCCTGTACCAGGCCCATACTTGGCTTTTCCCTGTGCGCCCCGGTGGCGCCCGCTGGCGGCAACAAGCCGGTTTTATGTTGAAGGTTTGTACCGCATGCGCGCTTTCTGGACTGTCATACACCGCTGGGCCGGTCTCACCATTGCCCTCTTCCTCATCGTCGCGGGCCTGACGGGCGCCGTCACGTCGTGGGACCACGAACTGGACGAATGGCTTAACGCCGACATCATGGAAACGCCGGGCCGCGGCCCCCTGCAGCCGCCGTTCGTGCTGGCGCAAAAAGTGGCCGCCGCAGACCCGCGCGTGGAAGTCAATTACATGACCCTGGGCCTGGAAGAAGGTCATGCGGGCGCCTTCATGGTGCGCCCGCTCACCGACCCGGCCACGAACAAGCCGTTCGTGCTCGACTACAATACCGTCTACATCGATCCCGTCACGGCGCAGATCACGGGCACGCGCGATTCGACGGCCATTTCCCTGTCGCGCCGCAGCCTGATGCCATTCTTGCGCCATCTGCACTACAGCCTGCACGTGCCCGCCTTCTGGGGCACGGACCGCTGGGGCTACTGGCTGATGGGGACGGTGGCCCTGATCTGGCTGCTCGACAGCATGGTGGCGTTTTATCTGACCACGCCGCGCCGTTTGCGCCCACGCGCGCAGGATGAAGCGCCGCGCCACCGCGACGCCGCCAACTGGTGGCAGCGCTGGAAACCGTCATGGGTGGTGCGCTGGGCGGCCGGCGGCTACAAGCTCAATTTCGATTTGCACCGCGCGGGCGGCCTGTGGGTGTGGGCCATCATCATCGTCGTCGCGTTCACGTCGTTCTCCCTAAACCTGTACCGCGAAGTGTTCTATCCCGTCATGTCGCTCGTCTCGACCACCACGCCGGGCCCGTACGAAACGCAGACGCCGGCGCCATACGGCACGTATATCACGCCCGTGATCGGTTTCGAGCAAGCCGTGGCCATCGCCAAAAAGCAGGCCGTGCAGCGCGGCATCACCTCACCCATCGGCGGCATTTATTATGGTGGCAATTACTCGTTCTACAACGTCTCGTTCTTCGACCCGGCCGATGAATTCGGCGCCGCCGGCATGGGTTTGTCAAACCTGTACGTCGACGGCATGGACGGCAGCATCATCGGCCAGCACAAGCCATGGGAAGGCACGGCCGCCGACGTCTTCGTGCAATTGCAATTCCCCCTGCACTCGGGCCGCATCCTCGGCCTGCCGGGACGCATCATGATGTCCTTCATGGGCGTGATGGTGGCCATGCTGTCGGTGACGGGCATCGTCATCTGGGAAAGAAAACGTCGTTCGCGCCGCCTGCAAGCGGAAAAGCCCCAGCAATCCACCTGAAGCAACCGCTCCACGAGGGCGCAGGCGGACGCATTCGGTCTGCGCCGCACACGCGCAACGCGCAACTAATAGTAGCGGCCATCCCACCTCCTCACTTTGCTACACGGTAGCCGGCACATGCCGGCTGTCCGTGCTGCGCTTTCCGCTCGACTAATGCAGTTTACTTGCAATAGCATTATGCGCCAGCTATTGTTGCAACTCAATTGCATTTACACCTTCGTGCTGCGCCTGCGTCCAGCGCCAGCATCCCATACGCCTTTAGAGAGTCCTATGCGCCATCACGTATTCGCAGCCGCCATGCTGTCCACTTCCCCGCTCGCTTACGCGGCGGACGACGTCACCCTGCAAACCATCCAAGTCCGCGCGGACAGGCCTTCCAGCATCGACAGCGTCGTCATCGTCGAGAATACGCAAGCGCAGAACAGGACTTTGGGCGGCATGCTCGAGCATGTATCGGGCGTGCAAAGCAGCGCCTTCGGCCCGAATGCCGGCGCCCCCGTGATTCGCAGCCTCAGTGGCAGCCGCGTGCAAATCCTGGAAGATGGCCAGTCCATCCTCGGCATGAATGCGCTCAGCGGCGATATCAACATCCCGTTCGACCCGCTGTTTGCGCGCAGCGTCACCGTCAACAAATCGTCCGACAGCGTGCGTTTCGGCGGCAATGCGATCGGCGGCAGCGTGGACGTCGATTCCGGCCTCATTTCCAGGAAGATGGAGAGCAAGGAGAAAGACCTGGAGCTGGTGCTGCGCAAGGGCTTCAACGATGCCGACGCGCAAGGCTTGCGCATGAATTTCAACGATGGGAAGCGTTTCTCGACGAATCTGCAGATGTCCTTCCAGAAGATCGGGCATTACGATATTCCCGGCAACAGCAAGGCCGGCGTGTGCAACAGCCAGCTGTTCCCAGTGAAAGGCGGCGTGAATACCTTCCTGGCCGACAGTTGCCAGAAAGAAGCGCGGATCCAGCAAGTCTACAACAAGGCTTCGCAACCGTTTATCGACCAGTTCATGACGGAAAATCCGGACTGGGCGGACGGCGATTTTTCCTTTTATACCAATCAGCCGACGTCCGTCTGGCAGCGCAAGACCTACGTTAACCCGGCCAACCCCGCTTACGTGCCCGGTACGCCAAAGACGGTGCAGAACAAGATCAACAAGGACGTGACACCCGATTACCACGGTACCCTGGGCAACAGCCATGCCAGCAATTCCCACTTTGCCGTCGGCAGCACCTACTTTTTCGATCGCGGCTACGTGGCCGTCAGCCTCGACACCAAGAATAGCGAGTACGGCGTGCCAGGCTTTTCCATGGAAAACAAGTCGTTCGGCGCGAATTATGACGAGGGGTTGCCCGTCGGTGTCGTGATCAGCCAGGATAAATATGCGCTGGAAGCCACCCTGCGCGACCCCGTCGCGTATATGGAAAGCGCGCAACTGCGCGTGTCGCGCCTGAACAATACGTCGGGAGAACGCCTGGGAGCGGCGAAGGCCAACGACTACCGCTTCGACACCAACCAGGCCGAGCTGCTGCTGGCGCACCGGCGCGCGGGCCCCTTGAGCGGCTTGCTTGGCCTGAGCCATCAATCCCGCGACATCACCGGCAGCGGGCCGCAGCTTTACCTTCCCGATACGAGCACGGCCAGCAGCGCGCTGTTCGTCAAGGAAAGCCTCGACGCCGGCTGGGCCACCTTCGATGCCGGTTTTCGCCATGAAAAAGTGGACCACGACATCCGCCAGAGCGCATTCAAGACGTCGCGGAATGCGAAAAACGCCAAACTCGAGGACAGGTCGTTCAGCCTGAACAGCTATAGCCTCGGGGCCTCGGCCAAGCTTGGCCAGCTGTTCGGTGCCAAGCTGCGCCATGCATCGTCGGAAAGAGCGCCCGACGTCAATGAGTTGTATGCGAGCAACCGCCACTATTCGATCATGACCCAGGAAGAAGGCAACCAGGATTTGAAGGCCGAGCGCGCGCGGAATACCGAGCTTACCGGATTGTTCGGCCATCGCGGCTTCCAGTTGTCCGCCACCGGCTACGTCATGAAGTATGAAAACTTTCTGTACCTTGGCCACTCGGGACTGCAGACGGCCAATCGCCTGCCATTAAAATATTGGAAGCAGACCGATACGACGGTCAAGGGATTCGAGATCGACGCCTCGCAGCTCATTGAGCTTGGCGGCTACGGCAAGCTGAACCTCTCCGCATTTGCCGACCTGGTCAAGAACAAGGCGGACAATCCGGACAAGCTGCGCGTGCACAACGACGGCGCCTACCTGCCCAACATGCCCACCAACCGCTATGGCGCGAATGTATTGTGGGAAAACAAGGGGTGGAAGACGCGGCTTTCCGGTACGCGGTACGACAAGCAGAAGTACCTGGGAAAAAGCGTCAGCGAGGAAGTGCCGCTCGACGGCTACACCATGGTGAATTTCCAGGTGAGCCGCGCACTGCAGGTGCCGAATTCGCCGTTTGCCGGCATCGACGTGTTCATCAGCGGCACCAACCTGCTCGATGAGGACGCCAGGCCACACAATTCTCCACTGAAATACATCGCGCCCTTGCCGGGCCGTGGCTTCCAGATTGGACTGAGCGCCAGGCTCTAAGGCGCGGCGCCATCCCGCTCCCGCCTCACCAGCGCCAGCAGGCTGTCGGCCCGGTTGCCGTCGCAGCAGATGGCCACTCCATCCGTGAAGTCTGGCGCCGTCAGCCGCGTCAGGACGCTGCCGGGCGGCATTTCCAGCGCCAGCCTGGCGCCACGTTCCCACGCCAGGCGCGCGGTAGCGGTCCACTGCACGCGCTGCGCCATGTTGGCGGCCAGGCTGTCGCGGATGCGGGCCGGGTCGAACAGCGCGCGCGCCGCGCTGCTGCTCAGGTAGACAAGCGATGGACGGCGCACGACCACGCCATCGAAGGCGGCAGCCATGTCGCCGGCGGCAGCCTCCATCAACGGACAATGCGACGGCACGCTGACGGCCAGGTGCTTGGCCTTGCTGGCGCCATGCGCGAGGGCCAGCGCCATCACGGCGTGCAAGGCGGGCTCGCTGCCGGCAATGGCGATCTGGCGCAGCGCGTTCAGGTTGGCGACATATACGGGCGTTGCAGCGCCATGCACCTGCGCCAGCAAGGGTTCCAGCTGCGCCAGGTCCAGGCCGATGATGGCCGCCATGCCGTAGCCGGCCGGATACGCGTGCTCCATCAACTCGCCGCGCCGCGCCACCAGGCGCACGGCGTCGGTGAAATCGAGCGCGCCGGCGACGACGGCCGCCGCATATTCTCCGATGGAAAAGCCGGCCACCATGTCGGGCAGCGCACCGCGCGTGGCCAGGGAGCGCGCCATCGCCACGCCCGCGATCAGCAAACACAGTTGCACGGCCCGCGTCGACGCCAGCGCGTCAGCCGTATCCAGCGCCAAAGGATCGTGGCCCAGCACTTCAGCCGCTTCGGCCAGGGCCGCCGCCACGGCCGCATCGCCGGGCAACGCATGCAGCATGCCCGGAGTCTGGGCACCCTGGCCGGGAAAGGTAAACAAGACGCTCATGCCAGCTCCCATGGCGTGGCCGTCAGCACGGGACCATGATCCGTTTTCAGCAAGACCCGGCCCCGCCCCGCCGCCCACTCGGCATACGCAAAGCCGCCACGGCCCGTGTCGATCTGCATGTCCAGCCGGCACGCCGTGACAGTGGCCGCGATGGCGCGCAGGGCGTCGGCCCGGGCGAGGTCCGGCGGCGCGCCGATGCGCAGCACGAGATCGAGGTCGCTGTCGGCGCGCAGCACGGGCAAGCCGCTGGCCAACGCGAAACCGACGCCGCCCGTCGGCCCCCAAGGCCAGCCCGTGGCGTCGAGCAGCGGCGCAACTTGCCGCAGCGCGTCGAGCGCGGCGCAGGAAAAATCCGGCACTGGCGCATGCGCCAGCATTTCCGGCGTGACGCGGCGCACGACGGCGGCGGCGTCCACTTCGCACGCATGCCGCTCGCTGCGCAGCATGCCGCGCATACCCACGGGGATGCGCCCAGGGGCCGTGCTGGCGCGCCGCACCACCAAGGGCGCCGCCTGCAGCCAGGCAGAGTCGGCCCAGGCGGGCAAGGATGCGCCGTCCGGCAAGCCGTCCAGCCACAACAGATCATGCGCGCGCCAGGCTTCCATCAGGCAACCACCGCCTTGACGGCAAAGAACAGCAACGATGGACCCAGCAAACAGCCCAGGCCCGTATGAAACGTGGCCACCAGCGCGCCATACGGCACCAGCTTGCGGTCGGTGGCGGCAAGGCCCGCCGATACGCCGCTGACGGTGCCGGCCAGGCCGCCGAAGACCATGGCCGAACGCGGCGTTTTCAGTCGCAGGAAACGCGCCGCGGCTGGCGTGCCCACCATCACCAGGATGGCCTTGATGAGACCCGCCGCGATACTGAGCGCCATGACGTCGGAACTGGCGCCGATGGCCGCACCCGTGACGGGGCCGACGATGTAGGTGACGGCGCCGGCGCCGATAGTGGTCATGCTGACGGCATCCGAATAGCCAAATGCATACGCGATGCCCGCGCCGACGAGAAACGGCAGCACCACGCCCAGCATCAGCGCCACGACGCCGATCAGGCCAGCCTTGCGCGCTTCTGTCGCCTGCACCTCGAAGGCCGTGGCGACGATGGCGAAGTCGCGCAGCATGGCGCCGCCCATCAGGCCGATGCCGCCGAACAGCGACAGATCGGCCAGTCCCTTGTGGCCGCCGCTATGCACGCCGCCCCAGTAAGCGAGGCCCAGGCCGATGACGATGGCGATGGCCGAGCCGTGCACGCGGCCCAGGGTCAGATACTTCGACAGCGCCACCGACAGCAGCATGATCAGGCCGACAAAAGCGAATGCCGTCACCAGGCCATTGTGGATGGCGGCTTTTTCAAAGAGATCAAGCATGACGGTGCTCCTTGCTCAGCATCGAGTCGGCTTCGGCGGCGGCAGGGTTTTCCATGCGCGGGTTTTCCATGCGATTAATGATGGAAATCACGGCGCCGCAGACAAGCACGGAACCGATGGCGGCCAGCACGGCCACCGGCCCGCCGCGCAGGGCCGCCACCACGTCCTGCTGTGCAGCCATCGCCACCACCACGGGAATATACATGGCGCCCCAGTATTCGACGCCCCGCTCCGTCATCTGCGGCAGCCAGCCGCGCCGCTGCATGTAAAGCCGGGCGCAGATCAGCAGCAGCATGGCGATGCCCACGCCGCCCACGTTGGTCTTGACGCCCATCAGCTGCCCGAGCAGGTCGCCCAGGAAGATGCCGAGCAAATGGCATAACGCCAACAGTGCGGTTCCGTAAATGATCATGATTGTCTCCGTTATAGGAATAGGAATGACTTGCTGTCTTCTCTGTTTGTTTCCCCTACCACTGCTGCCCCAGCACCTCCCTGACTTTTGCCGACGCCTGGCGGTGCGGCGCGCCCAGGCGGCTGGACAGGTCGCGCTCCGGGTCGGCGCGGATGTCGGCCAGGGCCGCCTGCAGGCAGGCCTCGACGGCGGCCTTGTCCTGTGCCGACGGATCGTCCGGCTGCGCCACCTGCAAGGTTTGCCACAGCAGGCCCAGGGTGGCGTAGTTGCCAATGTCGTAGGCCATCGGCGCGATGCTGGCGGCCAGCGCTTCGAGCGCTTCCACGGTGCGCAGGGTGATGCGCGCCGCCGACGCCTTGCCCATCGCATGCACCATCACTTGCGGGTCGTCGAGCGCGATCAGGCGGTTGGCCTGGTAGCCGTGCGCGAGGAAAGCGCCCGACATGGCCTTGCCGACGATCAGGCCGATCACGGGATGGCCGGCCAGGCGCGCCTCGGCGTATGCGCCTGCCGCGCCGGCCAGCGCCTGGTGGATGCCGTACGCTTCTTCGCGCCGGCCATACGCCTGGCTGGCCACGTCGATGACGGCGACGATGGGCCGTTTCACGGCCAACTCGCGGTCTTCAAGCACCACCTGCCGCACGGCGCGCGCCAGTTGCCACGCCTCGACCAGGCCGACTTCACCGGTGCGTGCACGCACAAAACGGTTGTCCGGGTCGGGCAGCACGGCAATGTAGCGCGCAGGCTCGTCCGCCAGCGGCGCGTCGACCACGCGCACGGAAGGCGGATAATCAGGCAGCGGCGCGGCATGCTGCGTCAGGGCCGCGAGCCAGACGGCGCCCCGGCTCGTATCGGTGATGGCGTTCATGCTGCTGCTCCTTTGCTGTAGATGGTGCGCACGGCTTGCGGCGTGGCTTGCGGGCCGGCGTCCACTTGCGCCAGGCGGGCGAGAAAATCGTCAGCCTGGCTGCTGCGGTGCTGTGCTGGCACGCCGCGCGCGAACAATTCGGCTACCGTGGCGCGCATCTGCGCCGTGTCGTCTTCCACATAGGCGTCGGCCAAGCCGCTGTGGAAGCGCTGTTCGCCGCCCGTCAGGCTCCAGATGAACGGTTTGTTGCGCGAGTCGAATTCGTCCACGCCCGCCTCCTGCTCGATCACGGCCGGACCGTTGAGACCCAGGCGCGCCTCGCGCGTGACGACAAGGTAGCTGCACAAGCCCGCCGCGATCGACATGCCGCCGTAGCAGCCGACGGTGCCGGCCGTAATGCCGATCACGGGCTGGTAGCGGCGCAGGTCGACGATGGCCGCATGGATGTCGGCAATGGCAGCGAGGCCCAGGTTGGCTTCCTGCAGGCGCACGCCGCCCGTTTCGAACAGGATCACGGCGCGCGTCGGGATGCCGTTGCGATTGTCGCGCGCCGCCAGTTCCAGCGCGCCGGCGATTTTCGCGCCGCCCACCTCACCCATGCTACCGCCCTGGTAGGCGCCCTCGATGGCCAGCACCACGGCCGGCTGGCCGCCGAACAGGCCCTTGGCCACCACCACGCCATCGTCCGCCTGGGCCGTCACGCCCTGTTTAGGCAGCCACGGCGAAGCGATGCCGCAGAACGGGTCGAGCAGTTCGCGCATGCTGCCCGCATCCAGCAAGGCCTTGGCCCTGCTGCGCGCGCCCCGTTCGATGAAGCTGTCACGCTCGAGTAATTGCTGCAATGTGCTCATGCCGCCCTCCCCGCTTGCAATTCTTCGTACGCTTGTTCGATGCGCATGCGCACCACGCCCGGCGTGGCGCCGCAATCGTTGATGACGATGCGCGCCGCCGGCAGCGGCTCGCCGCCGAATACGCGCTGCAACAGCGCATCCCACACGGTGCCCTTGCCATCGACGGAGGTGTTGACGACGATGCGGGTCACGCCATCGCTGCCCGGCTGCAGCAGCACTTCCAGGTCGCCCGAGCCGACGACGCCGGCCAGCGCGCGCCCTGCCGCCGGCTGCCCGGCCGGGAATGTATAGTCACGCGTTTCCATGCGCTTCTCCTTGCGTCAATCGGTCGAGGAACAAGGCTCTTATACACATCTG